>JBKPMX010000064.1:0-61332 GCA_046765655.1 Acidobacteriota bacterium | reverse complement strand
TAGTACGCCTTTGGGTCTACAACGCCCGCTTTAATCCAGGGAAGTTCCGATACCATTCTTACCCAGAAGAAAGCACTGCAGGCGAGTCCGAGAAGCACTCCAGCTGCGAGTCGCAAATCGATTCGTAAAGCGCCTCTGCCTGTCACGCGAACAAGAGTAAACGCAAGCGCTGACAAAGATCCGATCACAGCGAGCGGAAGATTCATCAGGATCAATAGCGCATACGCCACCGCAAGACCCGCGACATCAACAATCCTTTTCCGTTCACACACGCGATCGATGAACGCAAACACGAATGGAAGCACAGCACACGCTGCATATTCCGACAACAGTGAAGCTTGATAGAGTTCATTGAGGTGATAAGGCGCAATGGCGTAGAGGACGGCTGCAAGCAACGATGATTGAGGGTTCAGAAAAGCGCGCGTCCAAAAATACACGCCCAAACTTCCTACGGCAGTCAGCACAACAAAGGTGATCACAGTTGAGCCGAACCAACCGGCTAGAGGTTTGAATGCCGCGAGGATGTAGTACAGCCCGGGCGGATAGAATCGAAACCTAGCATCACCGTAACCGGCGTTGGATTCAGCAAGCCAGCTGGGATACAGATGGCCTCTCTGGATGGAGTCATAAAACGGCAAAGCAAAGCGATAATGATTTGCCAGATCTGCGCCCGCGGGAATTCCCCAGAAGGCAATCGGCAATATCAGCAGTACCGCGACCCCGAGCAGAATCAAAACGGCCCGTCTGTCGTCAATCTGAAGACTCCTCACCAGTCCAACATCAGAGTCGTGGTATCGATCGTCAGACAGTTCGTTCACTGCTTCCTTCACTTCACGTGGTTAGATTGGAAAGTCGATTGCGCCTCTGGCCGAAGAAGATCAACGTAGCGACTCCCAACAACGCAACGAAAGAAATCACGCCAGAAATACGGGATCGAAGCGGCTCGACAAATTCGACAGTGATCGTCGTAGCCTCGGCGGGCACCCTCACAAGCAGCACTCCATCATCTGCCGGCCTTACCGCCAGTTGTTGTCCGCCTGCTGACGCACGCCAAAGCGGATAGTAATAGGTTCTCACTCGTGCTTCTCCGGCTTCGCCCGCCGAGACTGAAAAGACTCGCTTCTCAGGCGAACGCGACAGGGTTTCAAACTGCCGGCCTGCGAGTTCAATGTCTCCGTTCATTTGCTGAAGATGGGATTGAGCTTTTGCCGTCGCCGGCAACCATTGACCCACACTTTCCGATCCGGGAATGTCCTTCAAAGTCGAAGCGAACACGGGCGCTGACAAAAACTTTGCTTCGCGAACAATATGCGATAGCGAAAAGGTGACTGATACCAACATTGCTGCCATCGCGATCAAAAACAGTGGGCGGAGCTTTGTGCGCGCAACTTCGAACCACCTTGGTAGTGAAGCTGCGACGAGCAACGGCCCGGCAATCGAGACAATTCCGAGCCAGCGCCAGGGAAACTGTGTTTCCTGAAGCGCTTTGACGGAATTCCAGATCGGAAGTGTCAACTGCGTGGCCATCACGAGGCAGAACGCCACAAGTATCAGAATCGCGCGGAGCTGTTTCTGAACATTTAGTCTGTATTGTTGCCAGAGGAATATTAGAGCGGGAGCAAATAGAAGCGCGGATGAAAACGTAAGGATGTTCATCCACCAAACATTGAGATAGTCAGGAGAGAAACTCGAAAACAAGAAGTTAAGGTGATAATCGACTGACGGCTCGCGTTCGATCTGATCGGCGCGAATCCAATTCTTCTCGACAACCATCGTGAGCCAATAGAAACAACTTAGCAGCAGCCCCAGCAGAACAGCAGATCCGAGCGCGAGTGTTGTCCTACTCCAATGTTCACGCCGCAGTCTGCAGACGCCATAAACGAGAAGAGCCAAGGAACCGAGAACAGTAAGCGGCAGGTGAGTCAGTATTAACAGTGCGTAACCTACGGCGAGGCCTGCGATGTTTGTCGCCGACTGTTTCTGGCAAGTGCGCTCAACAAACCAGAGCGCGAACGGCAATACTGAACAGGCCGCAAACTCGGCGAGCAACGAAGCCTGATAAAACTGATTGACGTGATATGGCGCCAACGTGAATACAATGGCCGCCCACATAGCAATACGTGAACTGAAGAGCGATTTGGTCCACAGGTAGACTCCAATCGCCCCGGCGACAAACACCAAGCCAAACGTGATCACGGTTGCGGCGTACCAACTTCCGGTAATCGCCCGAACAACTGTCATCAGGTAATAGAGGGCTGGTGGATAGACACGAAAGCTGGCATCACCGTAGCCGCTATTAGATTCAGCCAGCCACCCTGGATACCAATTGCCGCTTGTGACTGCATCGTAGAACGGAAGCGCAAAACGAAAATGGTTCGTCAGGTCGCGGTTTGAGGGGATGCCAAAGAAGACTGCGGGAAGGATGATTGCGACAGAAACGGCGACGACGATCGCGAGGTAGCGAAACTCCGGTTGCAACTCAAACGCCCGGAGTTGCGCATTGCTATTTGAATCCGCACGAGAACTCATCTTTGAGAATTGTAAAGCTTTGTTACGAATGCGTGGGGTGATTTTTTTGGTGGTCCAAAAAGGAAGGGCAGAGAAAGAATCTCTGCCCAGTTTCCTTTTCGATGAGTCAAGACTTCATTAATTACCGAGGACTCCCATGCCGCTGATCAGTGCACGAGTAGACGGATCGGTAGCGATGGTGGTGTCGCCGCGCATAACGCCGTCTTCAGTGAGACCGAAGCGACGTGTGCCCGTTTGCGCAACACCAGTCGTGGTTGAGGGGTAGCACTTGGCACCGAAAACTGCCGTTGGACCAGTACCGGCCGCTTCAACGATCGCGAACTCGTAACCGCTCTTGGTTCCGGTATTCAGCACGGTGTCGATCATGTTCTCACCGTACAGGCCGGCCAGGTTGGTGGCGTAGGCACCATTACCCTTGGTCGCCTGGTAGGTCGACTGGGCGCTGTGAATGGTGCGGATTGATTGCTGCGCTGAACCTTCGTTAGCGGCACGGCGCGAAGCGAGGAGGTTGGGGATAGCGATAGCGGCGATGATACCGATAATCGCGACCACGATGAGAAGCTCGATTAACGAGAAGCCCTCTTGGCGTTTGGTAGTCATGTAGTTTTAATACTCCTTAAATAGTTAATTGAAGTTCGCGCCAACGGCTTCATCTGACGTTCGTGTGCCGCGCAGAGCGCGATGATGTCGTACATGAAGCCTACAAGGAATGTGCCACAAGCCTCGAGGTGGAAGCGCGCGATTTCTTGGCGTTTTGGCCCAACAATCGAACATCGGAAAATCGTCTGACAAACCCCGGCACACGGTCCATGCCGGTTTCTGTCACCGCAAAAATCTGGAAATTACCGGGCCAAATTCCAAAAAACAAAGGGTGGAGGATTCAACTCCTCCACCCTTTCTGGATTGCATGTGTTCTGAAGAACTAGTTACCGAGGACCCCCATGCCGCTGATCAGTGCACGAGTAGACGGATCGGTAGCGATGGTGGTGTCGCCGCGCATAACGCCGTCTTCAGTGAGACCGAAGCGACGTGTACCTGTTTGCGCAACACCGGTGGTGGTGGTCGGATAGCACTTGGCACCGAAAACTGCCGTTGGGCCAGTGCCAGCCGCTTCAACAATCGCGAAATTGTAACCGCTCTTTTGGCCGGTGTTCAGCACGGTGTCGATCATGTTCTCACCGTACAGTGCCGCCAGGTTTGTAGCATAGGCGCCATTGCCCTTGGTCGCCTGGTAGGTGGCCTGGGCGCTGTGAATGGTGCGGATTGATTGCTGCGCTGAACCTTCGTTAGCAGCGCGGCGCGAAGCGAGGAGGTTCGGGATAGCGATAGCGGCGATGATGCCGATGATCGCGACCACGATCAAAAGCTCGATTAACGAGAAGCCCTCTTGGCGTTTCGTAGTCATTTGGTTCAATGCTCCTTACCGAAAGTTGATTGAAGTTCGCGCCAACGGCTTCGTCTCACGTTCGTGTGCCGCGCAGAGCGCGATAGTGTCCGAGTGAAGCCTAACAAGGAACGTGCCATGCGGCCGAAAGCGGGAGGCTGCAGATTCTTAGCGTTTTGGGCCAGAACTTCGTCATCAAAAATTGCTCTGACAAATCTCGTCAGGTCGTTGCTGCCGGTTTCTGTCACCGTGTGAAATCGCCTTAAAAAACTGGAAAATCTCCGCTTCTTCTCCACAAAAAAAGGTGGAGGATTTAACTCCTCCACCATTCGGGGGCATTGCGTGGGTCCGTGAGAATTAGTTACCGAGAACGCCCATTGCGGTGATCAATGCACGAGTGCTCGGGTCGGTACCGACCGTGCTATCGCCGCGCATGACACCATCTTCGGTGACGCCGAAACGACGTGTACCTGTCTGAGCAACACCGCTGGTGATCGTTGGATAGCACTTCACACCATAAACTGCAGTTGGACCAGTGCCGGCCGCCTCGACAATAGCAAACTCGTAACCGCTCTTGCTGCCGGAGTTCAGCACTGTATCAATCAAGGCGTCTGCATGAAGGTTCGCGAAGTTAGCAGAATATGAACCATTACCCTTGGTGGCCTGGTACGTGGCCTGGGCGCTGTGAACGGTGCGTAGCGATTGCTGCGCTGAACCTTCGTTCGCAGCGCGGCGTGAAGCGAGAAGATTGGGTATAGCAATCGCGGCGATGATACCGATGATCGCGACGACTATGAGAAGTTCGATTAACGAGAAGCCCTCTTGGCGTTTTGTAGTCATGGGATATGACGTGCTCCTCAGAGCAATTATTTTCTTAAATTCCGCGCCACCGGCTTTCGTCCACTTGGTACGCTACTCCGAGAGCGCGAAGTCTCGAAGTGGGCAATAACAATCGTCATGCCGCTGAGACTTGGGTCTCTAAACGTGCAAATTTCGGCGTGTTTTTGCTGAATTTGATTTCTGGAAATGAGGCTCAGAGGTTCCTGACAATTTATGGCACGACGCGATGACTGTTTGCGTCAGCCTACGTTGCGTGCGCTAATTCGAGCTATCTCCAGCACCGGCGGCGAACTCGGCTTCGTCTTCTTCACGTCGGCGGGGAGACGGATCAGTGGAGCGGCGGCGAGGTGTGGAATCAGGGGAGCGGCGTTCATCACGCATCTGCGCAGTTAGACCACGAACGCCGTGCTTGTCGAGTAAATGTCGGAGTGAACGGACCGACATCTTCAGAAGGTCTGCGGCGTTAGTTTGATTTCCATTCGTGCGGCGCAGAGCTTCCATTACGTACGTCTTCTCGAGTTGATCTAGATGGGCGGTGAGATTAATCCCTTCTTCGGGAAACTCCATCGCATCAGCAACGCGATAAGGATTGTAGTTGGTAATCTTCTCAGGCAGTCGCTCCGGTTGAATTGAAGACGTGCTCTCGAGTGCAACCGCGCGTTCGATCGTGTGTTCCAACTCCCGCACATTCCCGGGCCAGGAATATCTTTCCAACAAACGCATAGCACTTTCGCTGACGCTTAGCTCACGACCACCGCTGGCACAGAACTTCTCGACGAAATGCGTTGCGAGTTCCGAAATGTCTTCGGCCCTTTCGCGCAGCGGTGGCAGCTCCATCGGGATCACAGAGATACGGTAATAGAGATCCTCGCGGAACGTGCTATCGGAGACCATGCTGGCAAGGTCTCGATTTGTCGCTGCGATCACGCGCGTATCAACGTCTGTCTCTTCAGTCGCACCGACGGGTCGAACCTTTCGTTCCTGCAGCACGCGCAGAAGTTTCACCTGCATCGCCGGCGACATCTCACCGATTTCATCGAGAAAGATCGTTCCCTTATTCGCTGCTTCAAACAGGCCTTTGCGATTTGTATTCGCGCCGGTGAACGAGCCTTTCACATAACCGAAGAGTTCCGACTCGAGGAGTGTTTCCGTGAACGCGCCGCAGTTCACGGAGACGAAAGGTTTTTCAGCGCGTGGGCTCATGTCGTGAATCGCGCGCGCGACTAATTCTTTACCTGTGCCGGATTCACCGGTTACCAAAACGGTGGAGGAAACTTGCGCCACAGTTTCGATCATTTGATAGAGCGCCTGCATCCTTGAACTCTGGCCTATGATGTTGCCGAGTTTTCCTTTGGTCCGCTGCCCGTGAATGAGCACCTTATTCTCTTCAAGGAGCGCATCCTTCTCTTTCACCAACGAAACTTTTTCAAGTGCCCGCGCGACTGTCTCTTTGAGCAGATCGTTATCGAATGGCTTCTGAACAAAATCGTAAGCGCCTAGCAGGAATGCTTCCCTCGCGGTGTCGACGTTTGCGAACGCCGTCATCATGATCACTTCAAGCTGTGGATGATTCTCTCGAGCTGCTCGCAACAGTTCGATACCCGTCATGTCGGGCATACGAACATCTGACAGCATCAAATCCGCGGGTTCCTGTTTGAGCAGAGTTAGTGCGACCTGACCATTCTCAGCAACACGCACCGTGTGCCCTTCGCGTTGCAAGAGATGCGTCAGAAACTGCCGCATTCCGAGTTCATCATCGACAACAAGCAAGTTCGCCATAGTTTTAGTTTAGACAGGAGTTCAGGATTACAAGACTAAAGCTGAATCAGATGACATGTACATCGCGTGAAAGCGCTTCGCAGCGTCCGTCTGAGTTACTACTGGCTCAGTTCAAGCCTTTGCGCAACCTCTGTGTCCTATGCGTCTCGGCGGTTATAGGAGTTAAAACGAAAACCGCAAGAGGCGCAGAGAACGCCGAGGCTGCGCGGAGACTTGAAGCCGTACCCTTCCTTTTGAAATCTTTCAATCTTGAGATCCTGTCTGAAAAATTCATGACAGACCGTTGAGTTCCTCTTCGCTGCCTGTTGGAAGTTCGACGGTAATCGTTGTTCCTTGGCCTTCCAGGCTGCGCACGTTGATTGTACCACCATGATCGCGAACGATTTGATAAACAATCGAAAGGCCCAAACCCGTCCCTCCGGTCGTAGATGAAAACGGCTCGAACAAATGTTCAACCTGCTCGGGCGACATGCCTTTACCCGTATCGCTAAAGGCGATGCGAACTCGGTTGTGCGAATTCATCTCAACCTTCGCGGTCAAACTTCCTCCGTCAGGCATCGCAGTCAAAGCATTCCGTGCTAAGTTCCAAAACACTTGCTTCAACTGTCCAGCGTCTGCATCGACGACAAGCTGCTCGTTGGGTAGTTCTTCGACAATGGTTTGGCTCTGATTTATCTCCGGACTGTGGCGGAGCAGTGCGAACGTTTGGTGCAGCAAGTCTCCGACATCAACGGGCGACTGCACGATCGATCGCGGCCGGGCGTAGTTAAGAAAGTCTGTGATGATTCGGTTGAGGCGATCAGATTCGCGCAGGATGATCTCCATCAATTCCATTTGCGATGGATCACTATTCATCTCCGAGCGCAGCATCTGGATCGAACCGCGCATCGCCGCGAGTGGGTTTCGGATCTCGTGAGCGATCGATGCTGCCATGCGCCCGATCGCCGCCAGCCGATCCTGGCGTCTTGATGTTTCTTCGAGCGCGCGAATCTGCGTTAGATCCTGGAACGCGATGACCATCCCGGTGATGTCGCCGGCTTCCGATGATAGCGGCGACATACTGAACCCTAGTCGCAGTCGTAGACCTTCGGCGGTCCTGCAGTCTGTTTCAAATCGGGGGCTCACTTCACCTGTTTCAACGGCTTTCACCGTAGCCGCAATTCGATCTTTCAATTCACCCAGGAGAAGCGATGCGTTTTGACCCCTGAGATCGCGAGCCTTGTATCCTGTAATTTCCTCAGCAGCAGTGTTGAAACTAAAGATTTGGCCCTCCAGATCGGTTGTGACTAATCCCGACCGGATCGATTCGACAATTCGTTCATGAAGCGCGCGAAGATTGGCGAGCGATTGAGTTGCTTCGTGCAGGCGTACATCGGAGCGCGACTGTCGTTCCGCGAGACGTGCTGACAGCAGACCGACAACGAGAAAAGCCACATCGAACAAACCGACAGATTGGACTGTCTGCGATAGCGTTTCATCAGGAGTAATCGACGGCCGATTCTGTAGCAGCGCGAGGGCGCAGGCTGTAAATGCCACAGCCGACCCGACAGATGTAACGACCGCGTCGCGTGGCCCAAGGAAGAGACTCGAGACGGCGATGATTACGATGTACAGCGCGATGTACGGCGAATTGATGACGTCGGAGTGCCAGACAAGCCACGTCGCCAGCAGGACGTCGATCGCAATTTGGAATCGAGCTTGAAAGAGGAGTCTGCTTGAGAACCGGTAGACTAGAAAATAGACCGCGGTTAGACCACCGACAACGCTCAGCAACAAGAAGCCTTTGCTTAATGATTGCTCGGGATTACGCGCTTTGGTCCACAGCGCATTGAGAATGAATAGCAGAATTGCCGTCGCGAACCGGCCGATGATCAACCTACGCAATCTCGATCGCGTTGTGTTGCCGGATTCCGAGTGCTCGGCGCGGGTCATCGAACAAAAGCGTACCATAAACTCAGGGATGAAGGATGAAGGATCAAGACACTGAGACGGGGAGAGGGGGAGACACGGAGACAGGGAGAGTCACCGCGTCTCCGCGTCGCCCTGTCTCCCCGTCTTCGTGTCGCATCTCTCATGCGTCATCCGTCAAAAAAAAGGGGTGGCCACGAAGACCACCCCTATCAAGTTTCTTCCGAGCGATTTCTTAGTGTCCGGTTGAGAGTTTGCCAATCAGCGTGAACAACGGCATGTACATAGCAATTACGATTGAGCCTATCGTCACACCCAGGAAGCCTATCAAGAGCGGCTCGATCAACGTCAACAGATTGGCGATTGCAGAATCCACTTCAGCCTCGTAGAAGTCGGCGATCTTCCCTAGCATTGCATCGAGTGCGCCCGTTTGTTCACCGATGCCGATCATTTGCGCCACCATGTGCGGAAAGACTTCCGTTGCCTTGAGCGGATCGACAAAGCTTTCGCCGCGTTCCACACCGGCACGAACTTTCGTGATTGCTTCTTCAACGATCACGTTGCCGGCTGTTTTTGCCGTGATGTCCAGCGACTGCAGGATCGGTACACCCGAAGACAGCAGCGTCGAAAGGGTTCGTGAGAAGCGGGCCACCGCAATCTTGCGAAAGATATCGCCAAGGATTGGTATCTTCAGCAGTATACGATCGATAACTTTTCTTCCGCCGGGCGTCTTGTAGTAGAAGCGAATTCCCAGTGCGGTCGCGATGAGCGACACCAGAATGATCAATCCGCCCCAGCCGGCGAGGAAATTACTTATTCCAACCACGATTCGAGTCGGCAAAGGGAGCTGCTCTCCCGGTCCGAGTAAACCAAGGAAGATCGCCTGGAACTGCGGGATAACGATGACCATGATGACGGCCACCGCGGCGATTGCGAGCAACACAACGGCGCTCGGATAGATCATCGCAGAGATAATGTCCCGTTTGAGTTTGACGATCTTCTCAATGAAGGTCGATAAGCGCTGGAGAATGATGTCCAGAATACCGCCCGTTTCTCCGGCTTCGACCATGTTCGAATAGAGATCATCAAAGCATTTTGGATGTCGCGCCATCGCGGCGGCCAATGTCGAACCTTCCTCAACATCTTGCCTGACCTGCAGCAGTATCTGTTGAAAATATTTGTTCTCCTGCTGTTGAGCGAGAATCTCGAGACACTGAACCAACGGCAACCCAGCGTCGATCATCACTGAGAATTGTCGCGTGAAGATCGACAGGTCTTTCGACTTTACCTTCTTGCGTCCGCCGATCTTCGGAATGCCAATTTCGCGACCTTTCTCTTTGACGGAAGTCAGGGTGACTTGTTCGCGTCGAAGGATTTGTCGCAGCGCCTCGCGGTTATCTGCAACGCGTTCGCCGACAACCACTTCATTCAATCGGTTGCGGCCTTTGAAAACGTAGGTAGGCATGACTTAGGGCTCCACGATTTACGATCTGTTCGCCGGTTGGCCCGGTATAGTTGGCCGCGCGCCAACAGGGCGGGGTTGTGCGTAAGGACTGGGATGTCCTCCGGAAGGAGCGCCGGGTTTGGCGCCTGTGTTGAGACCTGATCCGCGATCGATTAGCTCGCGCAGTTCGTCAACATTTGAAGAGCGTTGCAATGCGGTATCAAGAGTGATCTGCCGTCGGTGATAGAGCGTTGCCAATGCCTGGTTAAAAGTCTGCATTCCATACTTGTCCTGTCCAGTCTGCATCATCGAGTAGATCTGGTGGACCTTGTCTTCGCGAATGAGGTTACGAATAGCGCCGTTAGGAACGAGAATCTCGAGCGCCATCGCACGGCCTTTTCCCTCAGCTTTTGGAAGCAATGCCTGACACATAATTCCTTCAAGCACTAGCGAAAGTTGCGCGCGAACCTGTGCCTGTTGATCGGAAGGGAACACGTCGATGATACGGTTGATCGTGGAGGCAGCAGAGTTCGTGTGTAATGTTGCGAGAGTTAAGTGACCTGTCTCAGCGATTCGCAATGCTGATTCAATCGTTTCGAGGTCGCGCATTTCGCCGACGAGCACGATGTCAGGGTCCTGACGTAGCGCAGTTCGAAGGGCGGCGGCGAAACCATGCGTGTCAGCGTTAACTTCGCGTTGATTCACCAAACAGTTTTTATGGTTATGGAGAAACTCGATCGGGTCTTCGATGGTCAGAATGTGTTCATGACGGTCGCGATTGATCTTGTCGATCATCGCAGCCAGGGTCGTTGATTTTCCCGAACCGGTTGGACCAGTGACGAGGATCAAACCTCTTGGCTTGTCGCAAAGTTGTTTGACGACTTGCGGCAGACCTAGCTCCTCGAAGGCTCTGATCTCATAAGGGATCGCACGAAAGACCGCACCGACAGCGCCACGCTGATTGAACAGATTGGCGCGAAAACGTGACAGCCCTTTGACGCCGAACGAGAAGTCGAGTTCGAGATTTTCTTCAAAGCGATGTTTCTGCGCGTCGGTCAGAACTGAGTAAGCAAGTTGTTTGGTATCGGCAGAAGTCAGCACACGGTACGACTCTAATGGTCGCAAGTGGCCGTCAATGCGAACTTGCGGCGGCGACCCCGTAGTAATGTGGAGGTCTGACCCGCCGAGTTCTGACAGTTTACGCAGCAATTCTGAGAGTGAGATTTGCGGAACGTTCTCGTTCAGTCTCATGTGTTACTTCTCCTGGTTAATGAGAACTACTCTTTCTCTTCCTGAGTTGACGTACGCAGAGTGCCGATAAAGCGCTCGGCCTCTTTGCCCATTCGTTCTGTGTGCTCAAGGGGAGAGTCCGTTGTCAGGCTGTAGACCCTGCCGCCTGACTCCGTGAAATAGAACGTCCACGCTTTCTCTGGTGTCTGCCCGTTTCGCGGTGTGCGAGCGGTAACGACGAACACTCGACCACCGTTGATTTCACGCACGTAGTCGTTCGTTACCCAACCACCAGCGGTGATCATCCGGTCGATCACGATCCGTCGTAAGTCGGAGACGTTAATGCCCGCGAGGAGCTTCGCTTCTTCGCGCGCCGTCAAGAACGCTGGATTCGGACGGCTCAGCGCAACCACTGAAATGCTGAGTTCACCGGGTAGGGGACTGACAGGATTCTTCGGACGAAGTAGCGTCTCGCTCGCTGGACGAGCTTCGGCAGCTGCCCTGGGCGCTGCCGGAGTGCTCACAACGACGGGTGCGTTCGTTAGTACTGGAGTCGAATTGATCGAAGTTACGACGGTTGCTGTGGGAGCCGCCTTCAGTCGCGCTAACATAACGGGCGGCGCTTTGAGGGTCGTCACTTTGTGCGCACTTAGCGAATAATTCGGAAGTGCGGTCGGTACGTTCTTCGGAAGCGCAGGGTTGTCAGTTACTGCCACGACTGGAACCGTGGGAGCAAGAACAGTAGGCGCCTTCATTGTCGATGCAGCGACTGCAGGCGCGGTAACTGTAGGTGCAGTGACTTTAGGTGCGGCGACTGCTGCTACGTTGTTCGCGACATTCACCACCCGTGCAGGTTGCGGTGCGACCGCGACAAAGTTGCCGAGATTCAAATTGGCCGGCAAATTCAATAACTGATTCCGATGGGCCATTTCCAGAGCCGCAGCACGCTTTCGTCGAAGGCGAGCACGGTAGCGACGCCACCAGGCACGCGTGCGATAGTGATGACGGTTGCGCGGTCCAATTTGATAGCTCTGCCGAACGCCATGCGCGGTCGAATCTGCGAACGGCAATAAGATGCCGATCGACAGCAGAAGCAGTAGCGAGATTGCAATAGTTCTCTTCAACATAGGGGGATTCTCCTCAGCTAGGCGACTGTTTCACGAACCACTTCTTCGATGGTCGTCACACCGGCGCGAATTTTGTGTAAGCCTGATTCGCGTAGCGTGATCATTCCGTCGTCGATCGCCTTCTTCCTTAACTCGAGAGCGGAAGCACCGATCAAGATCAATTCACGAATCTCGTCAGATACTTCCAATACTTCGTACAGACCAATTCGTCCCTTGTAACCGGTGTTATTGCACGTCGAACAACCTTTGCCTTTGTACGTCTTGAGTTTCTTGGCTTCTTCCGCAGTAAACCCGACTTCAATCAGAGCTTCCGGCGGCGTTGGGTGCTCTTGTTTGCAGTCTTTGCAGATTCGGCGAATGAGTCGCTGGGCCTGAATGAGGTTTACGCTGGTGGCAACGAGAAAAGGTTCGATGCCCATGTTCATGAGGCGGGATATTGTTGATGGTGCGTCGTTGGTGTGAAGAGTTGAGAGTACAAGGTGGCCTGTGAGTGCGGCCTTGATCGCGATTTCAGCCGTTTCAAAGTCGCGGATTTCACCTACGAGAATGATGTTCGGATCCTGGCGGAGAAAGGACCGCAATGCGGCTGCGAAATTCAATCCAATCTGCTCTTTCATCTGCACCTGGTTGACGCCGACGAGATTGAATTCCACCGGATCCTCGGCAGTCATAATGTTGGTCTCGATAGTGTTGAGCGACTGGAGAGCAGAGTAGAGCGTGTTTGTCTTACCGCTTCCCGTTGGGCCAGTAACCAGGACCATGCCGTACGGTTTAGCGATGTTGCGTTGAAATTTCGTCAGTGAATCCGATTCAAACCCGAGCTTGGTCATGTCCAGCATCAGGTTCTCTTTGTCGAGTAGACGAAGCACAACTTTCTCACCGAAGAGGGTGGGGAGAGTTGAAACGCGAAAGTCGAGTTCGCGTGAGCGCGCGTCGACCTTAACTTTGATCTTGATGCGGCCGTCTTGTGGCAGGCGCTTCTCGGAGATGTCGAGCTTCGACATGATCTTCACGCGCGAGATCAAAGCGTCACGAAGCTTAAGCGGTGGATGCATGATGTCGTAGAGGACACCATCAATGCGGAACCGGATACGAAGCTCTTTTTCGTACGGCTCTACGTGGATGTCGGAAGCACCGCGTCGCAGCGCGTCTACCAGCAGAACGTTTACGAGACGGACCACAGGAGCGTCTTCGCTCATCCGCGACAGCGTTGTGAGATCTATCTCCTCGTTGTCTTCAAGAACTTCAACATCCTCAGACGCGGTTGCATCGAAGTCGATAGTGTCGAGCGACACGAGATCCGCGTGCGTGATGCCGCCGTTCCCAGCTTTGCCCGCGCCTTCATAGACCACCTCATCAGAAAGCGACGAAAGCTCGATCTCTTTTCCCGAGCCGTAATACTTCGATATCGCTTCTTGAATGCTGGCCTCAGCGACCACGACAGGTTCTACGTTCAAACCCGTCATGAACTTCACATCATCCATCGCAAAGACGTTTGTTGGATCAACCATCGCAAGAGTCAGCGTTGCCCCGACCCGGGAGAGGGGAAGGACGGAATGCTTCTGGGCAACTTCTTGCGGGATCAATCGCAGAACATTCTCCTCGATATGGAACAAGTCAAGATTGACGGAAGGGATGCCGTATTGGCGGGAAAGGACGGCGGTAATCATGTCATCACTGACGAGACCCAGCTTCACAAGATTGAAGCCAAGTCGACCACCGTGTTCCCGTTGATAATCGAGTGCCTCTCGCAAGTGCTGAGGGCTTATCAGATTCTCGCGTACTAAGATTTCGCCTAATTTGGCTGACATTTGGAGGTCAAAAATTCGCCGGATTTTCCCCGTAGTTTGGGGTAGGAGTTTGCTGACGGATACTTCGAGGTAGCTCTGGGGCTTAGTCAACGACGGCGCACAACATCGTTGCTCATGCATAGTACAAGTTGAACAGACGGAGTGTCAATAATAGAGTTTCCAGCGAAAATGGCCGAATTGTTTACAAAAAACCGACGGGATGAGATGGGGCTGGAGGCGCAAAAAAGCCGCAACCGACAAGCTGTCGATTGCGGCTTTTGGTCTGTGTTCAATACCGGTTACGGACGCTTCTTGGTAGTGCGCGCTGGGGTCTTCTCGGGGACGATTTTCTCAGTGTTCTTCATCTCTGCGAGGATCGCCTTCGCGTCGTTCTTAAAGCTGTGGGTATCCGGGGCTGTATCCACGAAGCGTTGTAGGTAATTCGCAGCATCCTGAAACTTCGCCTTGTCGCCAGACGCGAACAGAGAAAGTCCAACGCCGAGGTTGGCATCCGGACTGTCAGGCTGCGTGGCCAGGATGGCCTGGAATGCAGCCAGGGCCTTGTCAGTAGCGCCTGCGTCTAACAGCATCTGGGCGCTATCAAGCTGGGCCCTCGCTTTTTTCGCCGGGTCTTGCTCGACTGCCAGGTACTCTTGAAATGCAGTCGAAGCGTCATCCGCCTTCGTAGCATCGGCCTTTGTCACGAGCAGCCGCATTGCCTCAGCGTTTGTAGCTAACGCCGCGTACTTGTTGCCGTTGTAGCGCTGAAGTTCGGTTGGGTCCGTAGGCGCCGGCACTGTCTTTATTATTTGGACCGCTTTATTTGAGGCCGCCGCAGCATCGCGGAAATCGGTCTTCGCAGTTTCATAGGCTGCGCTCTTTGCAGCATCATCCATGGTCTTTGAGCGAATCGCCGAATTGAACCGTTCGATCGCCCGAGCTTTCAGTGCAGTTGCTTTGTTAGTTAGTAGCGCCGGCTGCTCGGCGTCAGCAGCTAATCCTTCTGAGTATTGTGTGATGGCATCTGAATACTTCTGAATTGCCAGGTCGGCGTTACCAGCCTTCGATGCGGCAGACCCGGCGTTCAAAGCTTCGTTGCCGGCTTTGAAAGTGCGATTAATAATCTCGTTTGACTCGGTGATCTTCTTGTTCTTATCTTCTATCTCCTTGTTCTTCCGAATCAGTTCCTCGCGCTTCGCACGTTCCTCTGCGCTCTCACCGCTGTTCCGGCCGCCTCCAGGTGCACCAGCGCTTGGCGCCGCATTTTTGATCTCGTCTGCTGTTGGGCGGCGACCGTCTCCCGGCTTCACCGTCAGTTCAGCCAAGATACCCCTGCCCACCTTAAACTTGGAGATCCAGTTTGGTGCTGCGGTCGGATGGCTGGCGACAACCGTGTACTCACCAATGAAAGGCAGACCTGCAAAAACAAACTCGCCCTTCTTGTTTGTCTTCGTGTGATATTCGCCCTTCACGTCTGTGCGGATGACATCGATCTGCGCATCCGCGAGGGGTGCCTTCGTGCCGTCTGTCTGCTCCATCATGACCGTCCCACGAAGTTCGCCGACTTGGGCACTTCCAGTAATAGCCGCGAATGCCATTACCAATGCCACGGCAACGGTTCCAATAATGTATCTGCGAATCATCTCGATTAACCCCTCCGATGGTGTCTACAGTGCTCGCCACCGAGCCAAGCCTGTAGGATGCAATAATATTTTTTCCGGTTGTAATAAGTGATAAGAAGCAAGCGTAAACTTAATAAGCAGAACGACTACTGTCAAGCCGATAACAGATTGGATCTTCAACCCCGGCTTCCCGAAAGGCCCTCAATCTAAGTGCGCACGAATCACAATTTCCGCAGGCGATTTCCGACTCCCGGTAGCACGACCACGTGAGATGTAACGGCGCGTCAAGTTGCTGACCTAGTCTGACGATTTCGGCCTTCTTCATTGCGATTACAGGGGTTCGAATCTCTATCCGTGTTTCAGGTTTGGTGCCGATGTCGACCGTCCTCTGAAACGCCTCATAGAATTCGGGCCGACAATCCGGATATCCCGATGAGTCTTCAGCGACTGCGCCGATATAAATCGAATGTGCTCCTAGTACTTCAGCCCAGCTTGTCGCGGCGGCAAGCAGGTGTGCATTGCGAAAAGGAACGTAGCTGGTCGGTATCTGGGTATTCTGAAGATCTGCATCAGTTACGGGAACCCGACTGTCTGTTAATGACGAGCCGCCAATTGCGCTGAGATGTTCTAACGAGATTACAAGACGGTCCTTCACGCTGTAATGATCGGCGATCTTTTCAAATGATCTGCGCTCGCGCTGCTCGGTCAATTGACCGTATGAGGCGTGAAGGAAGGCGAGCGAATCGTTGTCTCGGTCGGCAATGGCTGCGGTAACGCATGAATCCATGCCTCCTGAAACGAGACACACTGCAATGCCACGATCGTCAATCTCGATTAACTCTGTGGCTTCGAGAATTTCAGTTGATCCGCCCATCAAACACCTCGAACATCAGCTCCCCAAATGTATTTATGAAGTTGTAACTGCATACGTACGTTCAAGCCGCTAGACGTAACCCACTCGGCGAGCGCCTTCAGGTCGATCTGTTCCCACGCTGGTGATATCAGGATCGCTCCGGCTTTGTTCTGTAGGTCGTACTTCTGAATTACCGTTTGTGCATAATCCCAATCACCGCGATCTGCAATAACGAATTTCACTTCATCCCTGGCGCGCAGGCGTCCAAGGTTGGGCCAATGGTTGCGCGGCTCCTCACCCGATGCAGGGCACTTAACGTCCAGTATGATCTTCGCTCGCTCATCAACGTCTTCGGTAGAAATATAGCCGCCGGTTTCAATCAATACTTCAAATCCGTCATCACACAACCTTCGAACGAGCTCGAAAGCTTCTCGCTGGGCCAACGGTTCTCCCCCGGTAATCTCAACGAGCTGGCAGCCGAACTCATGAACTCGCGAGATGACATCTTCCAGTGAGAAGTGGTCGCCTCCGGTGAATGTGTATTCACTGTCGCACCAGACGCACCGCATCGGACAGCCAGTCAGTCGCACGAACGTACACGGGCGACCAGCATGTGTCGACTCGCCCTGAATGGACCGAAAGATCTCAGTTACTCGAAGCATTTGCAGACTCTGGCAATAGGAAGTTTGAATCTAGCTTACCTCCCAGGCACTGTCAAAAACGAAGGCTTGCGGCAACTTCACGACGGGAACAACATCCAAACAAGCGCGGTCAAACACCCTAACGGGTTGCGCGCAGCATGATAGGATTGGCCGCGCTTCGATAACGACTGAGAGATCCCCTGTGCAAGCAAAAAGCAGTGACATGGAGATCGTTATACGGCAAGCCGGACAAAGACTGTTGTCCCGAGCGGCCGATTCGCATTCACTGACTCTCGATACGCTTCTTCCGCGGCTCACTGCCTCGATCGAAAAGTATTTGCTCCGCCATGACCCAAACGTCTCTCAACAGGAGGTCGCGTCTTTCATAGATGAGATGCAGGCTGACGATCTGTGTTTAATCATCGCTTGCGAGTCCGGTGATGAGACAGCCTGGAACGGTCTTGTCGAACGATTCAGCGTCACGGTTCGATCTGCGGCGCGGTCAGCCAGTTCAAATGAAGATGCTGCCGAAGATCTGGCTCAGTCGATCTGGGCCGAGCTATACGGACTGCGTAATCGCAAGGATGGTAAGTCGTCTAGCAAACTGGCCTATTACTCGGGTAGAGGGTCATTGGCAGGGTGGCTGCGCGCAGTGGTGGCACAACTCGCAGTCGACACATATCGCAAGCAGTCGCGCCTCGTTCAAGCAGACGAGGACGTCGATCTTGATCGCCTGGCTCGGGAAGCGCCGATGGCTAAACTGCAAACAGCTGTCGCGGCCACCCGTCAAAATCCCGAACAAGCGATATCAAACAAGTTTGCTGAAGCCGACTTGCAGAGCGCATTGCAGACTGCAATCAAAGAGTTGAGTGCCGAGGATAGGTTGCTTGTGAAGCTTTACTATTTTGATAACCTTCGTCTACACGAAGCAGGCAAGGTGTTGGGCGTTCACGAAGCGACGGCGAGCCGGCGTTTGACTAAAGCTCACGGTGAATTGCGCAAACGTGTCGGTGAGATTCTCATGTCTGAACGTGGTTGGACGAAGGCTGAAACCGAGCGTTCATTTTCGGAGGTCGCGCAAGATCTCGACACGGATCTTGAGGGTTTACTGCGAAATACAGGTGTTTAGCTGGGTTGGTAACGCAAGTTTGACGGGCGGAATACGTTCTTATGGTGCGAATGTTTTAGCGAAATGAAGCGCGAGCCTAACAAAGAAATCGACATCCTGCTTCGCAAGTTGAGTGGGAAACAGAACGGCGATATCGCAGGCGCCGAACGTAATTCCTCTGCAAGCTCACACGAACACCTCGATGCTGATGAGTTGAACGCGTACGCTGAGAACGCGCTGCCCGCGTCACTTCGATCACGTTATACGGAGCATCTGGCTGACTGCAGCAGCTGTCGAAAGACTGTTACGCAGTTGAGTATTTCTTCAACGAGTGCGATTGCGCAACCGCGTGTGGAGGAATCAAGCCCCTCTGCACTGAAGAGATTTCTGGCTACTTTGTTTTCACCCCTGGTGATTCGTTATGCCGTACCAGCCATGGCAGTGATTTTGGTAGTCGCGCTTGCGTGGATAGTTGGGAGACGTCAGCCCCCGAACGACCAGGTCTCGCAGAACACGGGGAGTCAACCTCAGGGCCACGACAGCCAACTAAGTCGTCCAGCGGCATCGGCAGTTCCAAACGAACCAGATTCCCCGGCTGCTCACAACAACGAACCACGTTCGACTGCGTCTTCTGCCGAATCGAAATCGGCACCACGCTCAGAAGCAACTCCAGCTGAGGAAAAAGCGGCGGAGACTGGAGCGGGCAACAAAGCACCTGAAGCTCGTAAGTCGGACGAACGTAAAGAAGGTGAAGGCGCGGCTACGAATGTCGCGGCGGCAGCACCGCCTCCTGTAACCGTAAAGGCACCTAGCGCCGCCGCCGCTGATACTGCACAACCGAAGACTGTAAATGATGTTCAGCAGACTCAACGTGAGGCGAAGCAGAAAGCCGAATCCGAAATTGCCAAAGCGCAGAATCAAGTACAACAAGAAAGTAATAATCGGAGAGCGAACGAACAGCAAAGATCGGGACCATCTGAACCGAAAGCGGTGCAGCGAGGGATGATCGCGGGCCAGAGAAACGAGCCTGCGCGTGAGCAGCCGCGGCAGCGCGCGAAGGTAGCAGAAGAAGACAAAGACACGACAAGAGACGATGAGGCCGAAGTTCGTACAGTCGCCGGGCACAAGTTTACGAAACGTGGATCCGTTTGGATTGATGCTCTCTATAATTCAGGCAATGCAACTACAAACGTTTCTCGTGATTCGGAGCAATATAGATCGCTGATGGGTGATGAACCTGGTCTGCGCGTGATTGCTGAACAATTGAGTGGTGAAATTATCGTTGTGTGGAAAGGCCGGCCGTATCGGATTAAATAACGGTAGTGTCGAACGCATTATGTTGGGGCGGCCCTCCGTGGCCGCCCTATTTGTTTATGGCACGGGCGACCGCCCTACGATCCGCCGCTGGGGATATTCCAACTCACAGTGTTAAATTAGCGGACGTATACGGAGGTTTTCTATGTATTGTCCGTCATGCGGCAGCGAAATCACTGTCGAACTTAAATACTGTAATCGATGCGGTGCAAACCTCACGTGGCCCGTACAGGCTCAGGCACCTGCTGCTCCAATCAGGCTAGCCGTTCCGAGCATAGTGCTTGGGCTTACGGTCATGATTGGTTTAGGAATCATATTTGGTGGCGCGACCGGCTTTGTCGAGAGAGGGTTACATCCAGCCGCGATCGTTTGGATCGTGCTCTTCAGTGTGCTGACTTTGTTTGGCTGCGTCGGAATGATGATTCGATTCTGGACCAAGCTACTGAGTATGCAACGAGAGATCGCGCCACCACCGCAGATGCGATCGACATTTGCCGAAAGATCAGCGCCGTCATCGCTACCTCCTCCGCGAATGGAGCCAGTCGGTAGTGTCACTGAAAACACAACACGCACATTTGCCCCAATTTATAGCGAGCCGCCAGATCGCTCAGCTCGTTAATGCTAACCACCCAGAAACTATGAACCCTTTGAAAACGCGCCGCACAGTTTCGCTAGCCTTTTCACTATCACTTCTGATTTCCACAGCGGCACCGGCCCAGAACAGACGCCTACAACGCACGGCTGCGCAATCGCCGCAAAATCCAACAATTAGAAACATCGTTCGTGAGATCGATGCACGCAACATCGAACAAACGATCCGCAAACTTGTCTCCTTCGGAACGCGCAACACTAACTCGGAACAGAGTAATCCCAATCGCGGTATTGGCGCTGCGCGAGATTGGCTGTACGCAGAGTTTGTTCGCGCCGCTGAGACTTCAGGCGGACGAATGACGGTTGAGAAACAATCGTACGAACAGCCGAAAGCCGCGCGAGTGCCTGAGCCGATTACGGTGACGAACGTAGTGGCAACACTTCGCGGCACTCAACCGGAATCAGCCGATCGAATGTACGTGGTTAGCGGGCATTACGATTCGATGTGTGGTAATCCGAGCGATGCGAAGTGCGATGCACCGGGTGCGAACGACGATGCGTCAGGGACAGCGGCTGTACTCGAGATGGCGCGCGTAATGGCCAAGTACAAATTCGACGCGACGATAGTCTTCATGGCCGTCGCCGGTGAAGAACAGAGCCTACTTGGGTCGACTCATTATGCGGAGCAGGCGAAACAGAAGAACTTGAACATCGACGCGATGCTCACGAACGACATCATCGGAAACACGCTTGGTGGCAATGGTGTTCGCGATCGAACAACTGTCAGAGTTTTCTCTGAAGGAGTGCCGTCGAATGAAACCCAGGCCGAAGCGACTACACGTCGGAGCGTTGGTGGCGAAAACGATTCTGCCTCGAGACAACTAGCGCGATTCATCAAGGAAACTAGTGAGCGATATGTTCCGCGCATGAATGTAATGATGGTCTATCGGCGTGATCGATACGGACGTGGGGGAGATCATATTCCATTCCTTGAGCGCGGCTACCCGGCGGTGAGGTTCACAGAGCTTAACGAAAACTTCCAACATCAACACCAGAACATTCGAATCGAGAATGGTGTTCAATACGGCGATCTTCCCGAGTTCGTCGACTTCGCCTACATCGCAGATGTTGCACGTGTGAATGCAGCGACCCTCGCGGCACTGGCGCTCGCTCCATCGCGACCCAGGAATGTGACGATGTCAAATCGTCAAGCATACGACACCGAATTGAAGTGGGATGCGGATAAAGAACCGGACATTGCCGGTTACGAGATTGTGTGGCGCGACACTACTGCTGCCACTTGGACGAACTCACAATCAGTTGGAAATGTGACGACGTTCACGATGAAGGGCCTGACGAAAGACAACTACTTCTTCGGCGTGCGTGCTATCGACAAGGAAGGGAACCGGAGTTTCGTAACCTATCCGCGGCCGCAGGCAAGAACGGGGACGGGTGGGGCGAATCCAACGCAGCAGACTCCATAAGCACTCAGACCGAGTCAGTATCTCCGCCACACTTCAGGAAGCTCTGATCAAATCGTCCATCATGAGTAGTGACTCGTATTAGGTCGCAGCAGCGACTATTCAGTACCATCCGCGGTAGCCGGATGGCCCCTGCTCAACCTCGCAAAATCCGATCTTTGTTAGTTGAGTCATGGCGACTATTCAGTACCATCCGCGGTAGCGGATGACCACTGCTCAACCTCGCAAGATCGATTTTTGTTAGTTGAGTTTTGGCGACTATTCAGTACCATCCGCGGTAGCGGATGACCACTGCTCAACCTCGCAAGATCGATCTTTGTTAGTTGAGTTTTGGCGACTATTCAGTACGATCCGGGGTAGCGGATGACCACTGCTCAACCTCGCAAGATCGATCTTTGTTAGTTGAGTTTTGGCGACTATTCAGTACCATCCGCGGTAGCGGATGACCACTGCTCAACCTCGCAAGATCGATCTTTGTCAGTTCAGTCATGGCCATCCGCTCCCGCGGATGGTACTGAATCGCGGGTTTTATCAACCATCCTCCCCCTTCTTGCGTCTAAACCGTTGATGCAGCGGGACGCGGCGGCTACGATCCCGCAACGGCGAAAATAATTTAAAGGTGCAGAGATGAGAATCTTCAATAATCTTCCGTGTTTTTCGAAAAAGAGCGTCTCTATTATCGCGCTGGTTGCGATGCTTGTTGGCACTCTTTTGCCGTCTTTAACCTTGGCGGCCGCCGACAAATCCTCAAAGAAGAAGCTCACGGAAGAGCAGCGGATTGTCCACGTCCTCAACCGGCTCGGCTTTGGCGCGCGTCCGGGCGATATCGAACGGGTGAAGGCGATGGGTGTCGAGAATTACATCAATCAACAACTCGCGCCTGAGAAGATTTCAGATACAGTCGCCGAGGACAAGGTAAAGACCCTCAGCAGCCTGACGCTAACTACGGCTGAACTTTATGAGAAGTATCCTCAGCCAGGCCAACTCCTGCGACAGCTGCAACAGCGTGGAATGCTTCCGGAGAATCTTGCTGAAGCGCGCGACAATCGCGTGAAGGGAGGCGCGAATTCAACGAGCGCACCGAACAGCAACGCTGGTGAAATGTCGAATCAAACAACACCACCACCTCAAGCGCCACCGCAAAATCCACTAGACAACCAAAAGTATCGTCAAGTCGTACGCGACTACTACATGCAGAACGGTCTACTACAACCGCAACGATTGTCCGCCGATCTGCAGGCTTCAAGAATTCTCCGCGCAGTTTACAGCGAGCGACAATTGAATGAAGTGATGGTCGACTTCTGGACCAACCACTTCAATGTGTTCATGAACAAAGGCGCGGATCGTTGGTTGTTACCTTCATATGATCGCGACACGATTCGTCCTAATGCGATGGGTAAATTCGCGACTCTTCTGGAAGCAACAGCGAAAAGTCCGGCGATGCTTTTCTATCTCGACAACTTCCAGAGTGTTAGCCCGAACGCGTCGCAGCAGCCTCTAAGACCACGTCAACGTCAGATCCTGCGTGGAATGGAAGGAGAACTGCGACGTCGAAATGTTTTGATGAACCAGGGCGTAGTACAGCCAGTGCCAAGACAACCGGCGCCTCAGCAACAGCGTCGCGGGATAAATGAAAACTACGCGCGCGAGTTGATGGAGTTGCACACGCTCGGCGTCGACGGTGGCTACACTCAGAAAGACGTGCAGGAAGTTGCGCGGTGCTTCACTGGTTGGACCATCTTCCAACCGCGAGGCGGCGCCGCAGCGCTCAACGCAATGATGGGCGACGCCGGGCGACGGAATGCCGGAACATTCTTCTTCAATGCACGCGCGCATGACAACGGAGAGAAGGTTGTTCTCGGGCACAGGATCCCAGGCGGCGGTGGAATCAACGACGGATTGATGGTGCTCGACATCCTTGCCCACCATCCTTCAACTGCGAAATTCATCGCCACTAAGCTGGTCCGTCACTTTGTTTCCGATGAGCCGCCTGCATCGCTCGTCGATCGTGTCGCCGTCACGTACACGAAGACTGACGGCGACATCCGCGAGATGTTGAGAACGATCTTCTTCTCAAACGAGTTCAATTCGCCGGAAGCTTATCGTGTGAAGGTGAAGCGTCCGTTCGAACTCGTTATAAGCGCGATCCGCACAGTCGGCGCAGATACCAACGGTGGGCCAGGCACGCATCAATGGCTCCAGCGAATGGGTGAACCGCTATACGGATTTATAACTCCCAACGGTTATTCAGACACAGCGGAAAGCTGGGTCAATACAGGTGGATTGCTTGAGCGAATGAATTTCGCCCTTGCGTTGGCGAGCAATCGAATTCCCGGGACGCGGGTAAACCTGGCTAAGCTTTCCGGTAACGTCGGTAGTACAAGCGAAGCGGACAAAACGAAGTTGATGGATCAGTTTCTCAATACGATTCTCGGCGGAGATATTTCGAACGCGACGCGACAGACGTTGTTGAAGCAACTTGATCAGCCCACTGTCGTAAGCATTCCTACGCCGGGTCAACGTCCAGCCGAGCGTCAGGACGATATGGGACAGATGGAAGGTCCAGATCAGATGCCACGCCAGCGACCACGCGTCGAAGCAACCATCAATGATCCCGTTACAAAAGTGGTTGGTTTGATTCTTGGAACTCCAGAGTTTCAGCATCAGTAGATTATCTATTCAGTACCGTTTGCGGTAGCGAATGGTCATGTTCAAGATGCGGACTCTATGGCTGAGCTTGAGTGTTTACCGTTCGCTACCGCGAACGGTACTGAATACCGTAGTGAGGATTTAATATGAACCGCAGATTTTTTCTTAAATCAGGTGGTATTGCCGTTGCGAGCGTGGGCCTTTCACTTTCAGCGCCGACATTCCTGCAACGCGCGGTGTTAGGAAACGTTGCGGGTACAGGCGCGAATGGCAGACGGAAGACACTAATCGCGATTTTCCAGCGTGGCGCAGTTGACGGTCTTAACATGGTCGTACCTTTCGGTGAGCGCAATTACTACGACCTGCGACCAAACATCGGGATTCCAAAACCTGAAAGCGGAAACGTCGATGCTGCGGTTAATCTCGACGGCTTCTTCGGTCTTCATCCCGGCTTGAGTCCGTTCAAGCCGCTGTGGGACTCAAAAAGACTCGCGATCGTTCACGCGTCAGGTTCACCAGACAACACTCGTTCACACTTCGACGCGCAGGACTACATGGAGTCGGCGACGCCCGGAGTGAAATCGACGAACGATGGTTGGTTGAATCGATACCTGCAAAGCAAAGCCGATCCGGAGAAATCTCTGTTCCGTGCGGTATCGATGACGCAGCAAACGCCGCGCGTATTGCAAGGTCGTGCGCCCGTGCTGGCGATTGCGAATCTCAGTGACTTCAACATTCGTGCTGGCCAGTCATCGTCAAACATTCAAGGCGGTTTTGAGGCGATCTACGCTCAAACTGTAAACGATTCACTTGCAGGCATGGGCCGCGAAACTTTCGAAGCAGTCAACTATTTGAAGAAGGTCAATCCTGCGCAATACAAACCTGAGAACGGCGCGCAGTATCCGCGTAATCCATTTGGAAATGCGTTGCTGCAGATCGCGCAGCTGATCAAAGCGGGCGTTGGTCTGGAAATCGCATTCACCGACATCGGCGGTTGGGACACACACGTTAACGAAGGTAATGCACGTGGTCAGCTCGGCAATCTGCTAACACAGTTCGGTGCAGGCATCGCAGCGCTCTACACTGATCTTGGTCAGCGCATGGACGACGTGGTGATACTCACAATGTCAGAGTTTGGCCGCACCGTGCGTGAGAACGGCAACCGAGGAACAGATCACGGTCACGCCAACGCGATGTTCGTGCTGGGCAACAGTGTTCGTGGTGGGAAGATCTACGGTGAGTGGCCTGGATTAAAGAATGACCAGTTGTATGAGGGACGCGATCTCGCTTTGACGACTGACTTTCGTGATGTGTTTGGCGAGATTGCTGCAGGACATTTACGTACTTCCAACCTCCAGCAAGTGTTTCCGGGCTACGCGGTGAGTAAGTCGAAGTTTAAGGGCTTCCTCGCGTAAATTTCGTTTCGAGTTTCAAGTTTCAAGTTTCGAGTTTGTTCAAGCACTCGAAACTAAACTCGAAACTATTCTCACCATCTCACTCTTCCAAACCTATTGATGAGATACAGCATGATGCCGGCGATCACTGACACGGTTATCGCCAAACTGAACGCGTCGTTATCGCGTCCCGCCTGCACCGCATCATAGATTGCCACCGAGGCTGTCTGAGTCTTTCCTGGAATATTTCCGGCAATCATTATCGTCACGCCAAAATCTCCAAGCGCACGCGCGAACGCGAGCGCGGTGGCTGCGAGCACCCCTTTCGATGCGAGTGGCAACGTCACTCGAACAAAGATCAGACGATTATTCAGGCCCAAAGTTCGGGCGGCCGATTCCAGCTCTGTGTTCACACCCTCAAAGGCTGCACGAAGACTCTTCGTTACCAGTGGCAGCGCGTGAATCGTCGCGGCGATGATCGCGGCAGTCACCGTAAACGTCAGACGAATGCCGAACGTGCGGTAAAGAAAACCTCCGACTGACGAGCGCGTGCCTAGCAATACGAGCAGATAATAGCCAAGCACAGTTGGCGGGAGAACGAGTGGTAGTGTTACCACGGCATCGATCAGATTGCGTCCCGGAAAACGCTTGCGAGCTAGCAGCCATGCGAGACCACCACCTGCGACCAATGCGATGAAGGTGGCGGCGGCAGCGACGCCGAATGAGAGACGAATCGGAAACCAGTCGATTAAGAACAGTGAAGTCGGAATGGGAAAAGCTCTCCGGCGAAGTGATCAAAAACGAAATCGGTGCAGCATGTTAACGCAGACTGTATGAGCTTACATAGGTGCAGCGGCAGTGAGGTGTAAAAACAGAATGAACAAATGACAACTGACACGCGCATATCCAATTCAAAAGTGAATCGAGCAACGTGCAAAAGATCAGCACTCAACTCATCGAAATTGCGCAAGCTGCCATAATCGCAGGTGGGGAAGGTGTATAGACCGGAGACATAGTAAACACCTGTTCGGGGACATGGTAAACACTTGCAAGCCACCCTTCCTTACCTGCTTTATGTTGGCTTGAGTTGTTTCAGTGAACTTGGAGCGCTGATGTTTTGGATGTGGCCTATGAATTCGATGCTTGAGTATTCTGCGTCGACACTCGCAGCACTGGTCTCGCCTCAGCCAGTCGCAGCAACGGGACCGCTACCAAAGTTCCGATGAGGATCCCGCACAAGTCCCACTGCAGATCATTCGCCGTATCATACTTGCCCCAGATCCTCTGCCCGCCAAAATAGACTTCATCCCACAACTCAATAATCTCGTAACACGCCGAGATGCTGAAAATCAGCGTGATCGCAAACAGCGAAGCAAGACCCAACGACACTTTATGTACCACACGATCGAGTCCGCGCCGCACCAGCCAGATGATTATCGGAGTGATCAATACCTGCACCGTCATGTGCGAAAACTCGTCGTATTGCATTGGCCCAAACTGGCTGCCATACATATGAAAGAAGTTGCCAAGCGCATCGACCTGCAATGCAACGAACACCAGGACCATAAGTACTACTGGAATCGTGATGCCATGGCGAGTGCGCACATAAACATAAAATCCCGTGAGGAAGACCAGACCAAGGATGCAATTGATCGCGAGCGAGAGATAACACATCTTCAGCAGGAAAGCGGCGCCTGCAATCAGCAACAACAGAACGAGAGGGAGTTCGAGTTTCCTTAAGAGGCTCATGACGCTTTACGGCTAATTCATAGGGGCAGTCCTCCGGGCCACCCGTTTCTTTTCGATCACGCCCGATGTAAGCGATTGAATAGCGGGCGGCCACGGAGGACCGCCCCTACAAATTCGGACGCGCGCGACTTACAATCTGCGCTGCTTATGCCCAGCCTCAAGATCAAGACTCTCCATTACGAGTCTTTGCCATCGACGAACACCGAAGTCGCACGACTTGCTTCCGACGGCGCAGCCGAAGGCCTGTCGATTGTGGCGGATGAGCAAACTGCGGGCCGGGGGCGCTTGCAACGAACATGGTCGTCGCCGAAGGGTGCGGGCCTCTACTTCAGTGTTCTCCTTTGCCCCAAAATTCCGCTTCATTCCTGGCCTTTGATTACTTTCATGGCGGCACTGGCGACAGGGGACGCGCTTCTTAAGGCGGCGGGATTGCAGACGGAGATTAAATGGCCCAACGATCTTCTTGCAGGTGAACGAAAAATCTGCGGCATCCTGTCGGAAACAGTCGACACCCGTGAAGGGCGTGCAGTGGTGGTTGGTATTGGCATAAACCTTACGGGGCGGGCCTATCCCCCGGATTTGAATGGACTGGCGACGTCTGTCGAAGAAGAGACCCGTACACCCGTTGATAGGCACCTGCTGCTAATGTCATTACAGAGCGCGATCGCGCATTGGTATGACGAGCTGCTGGGCCTGGACGGCGCAGAGAAAATACTGAAAGCGTGGATTGACAGATCGTCATACGCGGACGGCCGGTTAGTAGATGTCGTGAATGGCGATCAAATTTTTCGTGGAATCACGCGTGGCGTTGAAGCGGATGGGGCCCTGCGAATAGAAACAGAGGCAAACGAAATTCGGATCATACGTGCGGGAGACGTGGTAAGCGTTCGATCGACCATCTGATCTGTAGGGGCGGCCCTCCGCGGCCGCCCGCATCACTCGCGGATCGCGTGATTAAAAAACAACGGGCGGCCACGGAGGGCCGCCCCTACAAATCAGGATAGGGCGCGAATTAAGACGTAGATGACTGAACCAGCAAAAATTGTTCTAAGTACTTTTGGTTCTTTCGGTGATATTCATCCGTACATGGCGATTGCTCATGAACTGAAGTCTCGCGGTCATGAAGCAACAATCGCGACCATGGAGTTCTATCGCGAAAAAATTTTAGATGCCGGCTTGGGTTTTGCTGCAGTCAGACCCGACGTCCCTGGTCCGAAAGAGCAAAATGCCGAGCTGGTTGAAAAGATCATGAACCCGCGGACTGGTGCAAAATTTTTGCTCGAGGAACTGATCTTTCCCGCCGTGCGGGAGGGCTATCAAGATCTTCTGGTTGCAACACGTGGTGCGGATCTGCTCGTAACTCATCCGGCAGCTCCCGCGGGCCCTTTAGTTGGATACAAAACCGGAATGCCCTGGATATCGACCGTGCTAGCACCCATGTCGTTCTTTTCACACTATGATCCACCCGTTCCACCTTTTTGGCCCTGGCTGAACAATCTTCGCGTACTTGGACCAGGGTTCATGAAGTTCTTTCATGGTCTCATGAAAGCAATGTTCAAGGCGGAACAGGTAACTGCGTTCCGCGATGAACTATCGATCCCTGACTACGGCAACCCAGTTTTCGAGGGGCAGCATTCGCCAACTCTCAGCCTGGCGCTTTTCTCCGAACTATTTGCAAAACGACAACCTGATTGGCCCAACCAAACGCGCATTACCGGGTTCTGCTTTTACGATGAGGATCAGCAGCCAATGAGCCGCGAGCTGTCAAACTTTCTCCACACCGGTCCGCAGCCAATCGTTTTCACCCTCGGCTCATCGGCTGTTTGGGTCGCGCGTGATTTTTACGCGGAGAGCATAAGAGCAGCTCAAGCGTTGAATCGACGTGCCGTCTTGTTAGTTGGGGATGAACGGAATCATCCAGGGTCATTGCCGAAGGATGTGATTGCCGTAGATTACGCGCCGTATTCAAGTCTATTCCCACGTGCTTGTGCGGTGGTTCATCACGGCGGTGTGGGGACAACTTCGCACGGTTTACGTGGAGGATCGCCGACGTTAATTGTTCCGTTTGCCTTCGACCAGCCAGATAATGCCGAACATGCGCGCCGCCTTGGCACGAGTCGGACCTTGTATCGCGACAACTATAACGCCGCATCGGCGACGCGCGAGTTGGGCACGATGCTTTCTGATTCCCTGTATACTCAGCGCGCAACGTATGTGAGGCAGCGCCTGCAGCAGGAAAACGGTCCCGGATGCGCGGCAGATCTCATTGAACAAACGCTGGCAGGTACGCTGAAGCGAATTGAGGAGCCATCTTATGCTCTTGGTAATTGATGTCGGCAACACCAATACATCGCTTGGCGTCTTTCGTGGCGCAGAGTTGGTGGCGCACTGGCGGCTGACGACCAATGCTGCGCGCACTGTCGATGAATATGGAGTGCATGCGCGAAATCTTTTTGCGCTGGCACAGATGGATTTCAAAGCGATCGACGCCATCGCGATCGCGTCTGTCGTTCCTCCGCTAAACTACACCTTAAGAAGAATGTCGGAAGTTTACTTTCACCTCACGCCGTTGTTTGTCGATCACACCAGCAATACCGGCCTGAAGATTCTTTATCAGCCAGCGTCGGATGTCGGCGCTGATAGGATTGTCGACGCGGTTGCCGCAATCGAGAAGTATGGCGCACCGTGCATCGTCGTCGACTTCGGCACAGCGACGACCTTCAATGCGATTAGCGAGAAGCGGGAGTACCTGGGTGGCGTGATCACGCCGGGCATCATGATTTCGAGTGAAGCATTGTTCGCACGGACATCGAAGTTACCGCGCGTGGATATTCGCCGGCCTGATAAGGTTGTGGGTTCCTCCACGATCGAAGCGATGCAGTCCGGACTTTATTATGGATATGCCGGGCTGGTCGATGGGGTGTTGGAGCGAATGATCGCTGAACTCGGCGACAAGCCCAGGGTAATTGCAACCGGTGGATTGGCGCCATTGATTGCCACAGCCTCACAATTTATCGAAACCGTTGACGACACTTTGACGCTCCACGGATTGCGTCTGATTCACGAGCGAAACGTCCGATAGATTTTAGGAAGGTTTGATCAATTTCGACTAAGTCATCGACTATTCAGTACCCTGCGCGGTAGCGGATGGCCACCGCTCAAGAACGCACCATCAGGTCTTTCAGTTGAGTCATGGCCATTCGCTACCAAGCATGGTACTGAATAGCCTCTGTCGCAACTTAGTCAAGCTTCAAGTTGTCGTTTACTCACTGATACGGCAGGCTACGATGCAAGTTAAATCTGCAGAGAGTCACGACAAACCGCAGTGTATGGGACATAGGACATCAGAGGCTTGAACTACTTCAATTATTTCACCGAAATTGAAGACGCATTCGTCAGGAGACGCGGCAAACATCTTTTCCTTAGCCCGATGGACTGGGCTCTGATGGAGAGTTGGAAGCAAAGAGAGATTCCTCTTCATCTCGTCTTGCGCGCGATCGAGCGATCCTTCGATTCGTTTGAAGCACGGCCGAGAAAGCGTTCAGTTAAGACCCTGTTGTATTGCCAGGAAGAAGTGGAGGCGCAATTTGCCGAGTGGGTTGAGTCGAGAGTTGGTGCCAATGAAGTAGAGGAAACGGAAGAATCATCGGCGCACTTTTCAGCTTCCGCGATCAGCCAGCACCTCACTCAGAAGAAGGACGCGCTGCGTTCGTTGGCGAATTTAAATAGCGGCAGCGATCCTCAGTTTTCTGAAACGCTGACTCGAGCAATCGATCGTCTCACAGAACTTGAACAGGATTTGGCTGGTGGCGGGGTGTTGAATGCGCGGCGTTTGGAAGACTCGTTGACGAGCGTCGAGCGAATGCTGAATGACGCGCTGCTCTCGAATCCACGTGCGGAGGTTGAAACGGTCACCGCAGAGTTGAAGGCTGAGCTGAAATCTTACCGATCCCAGATGGACAAGCCGGCGTACGAGCAGATGCTGGCCAATCTTCTGATGAAGCGTTTGCGCGACAAGATGGGAATACCGAGGTTGAGTTTGTTTTATCTGTGAAGAGGGGCGTCGCGTGTCATGAAGTCAGTACCACCTCGCGGTTGCGGGTGGGTGCGAAGCTTGTCCGAATAGTCGAAGCATAAAGGACTTCACACCCACCCCTACCGCGAGGTGGTACTGACTTCATGACACGCCATTGAATCATTATAGGAGCGACGTTATGGCTGAAATGACAATCAGACGGTTCGGTGTATTTTCAGTGGCGAAGATGCAATCGCTGGTGATGTTTGTTATCGGACTGGTGATTGGCGTCATCTATGGCCTGATCTTCATAATCTTCGGAGCGGCGATTACAGCACTGGCGCCGAACCGCGAAGGTCAGGCGGCTGGCGGCATAAGCACGGTTGTCATCGGTATCGTGTTCATGATTGCTTTTCCGATCGTTTACGCGATTTTCGGATTCATCATCGGGTGCGTCTGGGCGCTCGTGTACAACCTTGCAGCTGGTGTCGTTGGCGGGATTAAGTTCGAATTGGAAGGCGTGAATCAAGGCTACGCTCCGCCACCGCCACCGCAGCAGCAGTGGAGTCAACCGTACCCGGCGCAGTAATGTGAAGCAGATCCGTCTCTCTAAGGATGAGGGATGAAGGATGAGGGATGAAAGTTAAACCTCGAGTTCATCCGTAGTGTCGAATTATGAACAGGGAGTTGGTTGTTGATATCGAAAGGCTTCTTCCGGGAGGTCTCGGTCTTGCTCACGAAGGAGGGAAGACGATCTTCGTTTCTCTCGCCGCTCCCGGCGACCGGTTGCGCGTGCACATCGATCGTGAACAGGGAAACCTTCTGTTCGGGTCCATCGTTGAGATAATCACTGCATCACCAATCCGAATTGAACCGCCGTGCCCTTACTTCGGCAGGTGCGGTGGTTGTGACTTTCAACAACTCAACTACCATACACAACTCTTAGCAAAGGCCGAGATCATTCGCGACTGCTTGCGCCGAATTGCAGGCTTGCAAAGTATTCCTGATTTCACTGTCCAGCCGTCACAAGAATGGCATTATCGGAGTCGCGCCGTTTGGCAGTTCGATCAAGACACAAACGCGATAGGCTATTACGAACGCGCTTCCCGGCGTGTATGCGATGTTGTCGATTGTGCTGTTCTGGCTCCTGAGCTGCAGAATACTCTCGAACGTATCCGACAAACACCTTGGCACTCGATACCCTCTGACTTAAAACACTTGCAGGCAGTAAACGGCGACAAAGGAGTTTCCCTATCGCCCGCGTTTGCGGAGTTTCAGAGCACAGAGCTTCAGTTAAAGGTGGGCGACGAAGTTTACACGTTCAATGCCGATGCATTCTTTCAAATAAATCAGCACCTGCTTGGCCCATTGATGGACTTTGCCCTTGCTGATGCCCATGGTGAAAGTGCGGTTGATCTTTATTGCGGCGTTGGACTGTTCACTCTGCCGCTGGCGCGTCGCTTCAAGCGGGTGGTTGGAGTGGAGTCGAATCCGGTTGCCACACGATACGCACGGCGCAATCTTCAGTTGGCCGGTCTCGAAAACACTCGAATACATTCGACTGGCGTAAGCGACTGGATCACCACGGCAACCGTCGGCGGTGCTCATTGTGATTTTGTTCTGCTGGATCCTCCCCGAGCCGGTGCTGAATCGGCCGTGATCAAAGGTATTCTGAAATTTGCTCCGCGAGACATCTCTTACGTTTCGTGCGACCCGGCAACACTCGCTCGCGATTTGAAGAAGCTCATCTCAGGTGGTTATGAAATTGTCTCATTAGCCGCCTTTGATCTGTTCCCGCAGACCCATCATGTCGAAACTGTCGTGCGATTAACAGCGTCCAAAACTCAATGACGTTTTGATGTACGGCTTCACGCTCAATTACTGAACGGGAGCGAAGCGACCGATTTCAAGTGCGTTGTATTACTCATTGATTGCAATCGATCCCTCCGCCGTTCTGTAATTGAGTTGCACTTCAACACGATTCGATTAGATCCGCACGTGGTGACCCCATGGATAGAGTGCAAGATTGACTAAAACCCATTGCAGCATTGTGAGAACTACGCCGACCTGGTCTTTTGGACTTTGAGGCAAACCGTATCGAAGCAGCAGGAACTGAACCGGCAGAAGGCCAATTGCAATTAGAAGAAGAAGGCGGTTCGCTCGCGACCACTGGGGCCAAAAATTCTCGCGTTTCCGCTTCAGGTCACGCACAACCCAGACGATCGAGAGCAGTGCAAAGCCGCCGAAGAACAATGGTCCAACCCACGCGAGCGATACATCGATTCCCATCGTGTCGCCCTTCAGCCGATAGTCTTCGGGAGAACTCAGCGAGTTGTACGTAGCCTGTGATGCGAGCAAAATATGCCAAATTAACAACAGCCAGTGAAAAGGTTGTTTAGCCCCGCGCCACCCTAAGTAAAGCAGCGCGATGCCGAACAGTCCCTGCAAAACCAACACCCAGTATTGGCCGTGAATACCGCGGCCTCCGATTTCAACTCCCCAAAACGAGTTGCCCCATTCGTAGCTGTCGCCATCCATCACGCCACGCACCAATGGCAGCCACACAAAGATCAGCGTGAGCATGGTCCAAATTAGAATTACCTTAAGGAGTTTGTCCGGTTTCCAGGACATTCGGAATTCCATTGAGAGTCGAGTAATGAAACTCGACTAACTGGGTTTGTTTGGATCAAGCTTGGTCATCGTCACCGTGACCACTGGAGGATCTCCTTCGGTTCTGGAGTATGAAACCCAGTAACCCGCCTTCGGGTACTTGATCATTCGGTAGACGTTCCCGTTGTATTGTGGCTCTACGTCCACGCCAAGAATCTTCTTGGCAGTAGGCGCGTCACTCGCCTTGAAATATGTAACTGAGATTGCGGTCAGCAAACCCGACGCATCGTAATTAATCTGGGCAGTCTCGTCGGGTGAAAACTCGTAGTAGTCTTGCGAGTTGCTCTTGTCTGATGGTTCGCCGAGTTTTTTGCGAACTTCGTCGGCCCTCATACCGATCTGGACACCTTTGTAGTTGGTGTAGACAGGCTGCTCTTCGCTCTGGATTTGCAGAGAGGTGACGAATGAATGGCCCAGAACTTCGCAAGCGGCGATCATCATGGCCAGGATCACCTGTGCGAAACGTGTTGGGGGACAACGCAGCATCTGGTTTCCGAAGATGTAAAGACTTATGGCGAGCGCGTTGGTTCTTGATAGATCCCGATAATGTTACCGCCCGGATCGCGAAATCTTGCGGTTAACTCTGGCGCATCACCACCTACTGGCTGCACGATCTCACCGCCGTGCGCTATGATCGCGTCGATGGTTTCACTAACGCTATCGACCATTATGTAGAACAGTAAACCAGGCGCCGTTGAAGGCGAACGCCCCGTCACCCATTCGCCGCTGACCTCACCTACGCCATCATCGAACGCAGTTGATCCGTTATCACGCCGCCTGATTCCCCAGCCAAAGACATTTTGATAGAACTGAGCCGAGCGCGCGATTTCCGTCGCCGGGATTTGGATGTAGCAAATCTTGCCGTTGCGGAGTGTGGGTGGCATATCAAGTTGCCGCTACGATATACACTCAAATCTGCTCGGCGACAACCTCTATCAGCAGCCTAAATATTCGACGCGAAATCGGACCTTCGCCACCGCGAGCCGCACGCCGTTTTTGGACTTCGTGAGTTGACCTTCAAGGACGGCTTCATTTTGACCCGCTTTGAATAACTCGCCTGTTCTCAAAAAGTATCCATCGAACGTGTAATCGCATTGGGTATCAGTTATGGAGACCGTAGAGAAACTCAATCCATGTTCTGATACTAGTCCTGACGCTGCGTCTTGCGATTCGTAGGTGTGATTCACAACTATCTGAATCGTCACCTGGCCCTCTGCTTTGAGGTCGTTGGGGTAGACGGCCAGTTCCAGGGAATCAAACTCGGGAAAAGCTCTTGGTTTTGGTCCGAGTAGGTAGTAAACGCCGCGAGGATTGAATTGGTCGACATCGTAATCCCAAACTAGTTTGTTCTCAGGTGTCGAGGTGTTCGCGATGACTGCGCTCGGTTTAGTCAGTGGAATCGCAATCGATTCGATCGTTTGTGGTTTTTCGATTTGAGTAATCGGCGCCCTGAAGATTAATTGACTGACGGTGCCGACGCAGAACGTCGCTGTAGCTACAAGAAGGTGTGGAATTAAACGCCTCATCGAATGTTGTCTCACAGTGCCAGTCAATTTGCCCAAAAGTCACATCCAGCCGGGGTCGGAATTATTTTGGTTCGCGTTGGTTCGTGCGATTTCGTGGATCGTTCTTGTTTCTCTGGACAATCGGAACTGTCCACGAAATCACACGAAGTAAACACGAAAACCGCGAAATCGACTCTTGAAGCAAGCAGCGGTCAGTTAGTTTATTCGTTTGGACGAGGAGCCTGTATGTTCGCTTCCACGTCCATCGACTGTGGCTATCAACACTCTGGTGAATGATGCAAGTGAATAGCGTTACACACGTAGTGAAGTAAGGATCAATGCCGATTCACGATTCACGATTCACGTTGTACATGTTATCCTCCGAACTCAATAACCAGAACCTCACGTATGTCGAACGCGCCTCACAAATGGCTGTTCAGCCAGAACCCTTTGTTTCAACTCGCGAGTCTGTTCTCTGCCGGTGTGATTCTCGCGGCAAGTTTTCATATCGCACTCTGTCATCTGTTTCTTGCTCTCGTAACCACGACTATCCTGGTCGTTATCGCAGTTCGTTTTCCTCGCTTGCGCATCGCTGGCTTCGCTTTGCTCCTGGCTATGTTTTTTGGGGGTGCGTGCTTGATGTGCCTGCAATCTCGTACTGCACCAACCCAACTCAAGAACTTACTTAATGGCAGGACCATTACTACTGACGAAACGGTCGAACTGACTGGCATTGTCACTGGTCCGGTTGAGCTCGCTAGAGACGGTCTTCACTTGTCGCTATACGTAGACGAGGTTAGAACGACTGCCGCATCACTGAAGTGCTCTGGTTTCGTCGCGCTTACTGGTTACTTCAAAAACAATGACGACGAAAGAGGATATCGCGCAATCGATCTCGATTCAGGCTCACGCATCGCAGTCAGAACGAAGCTGAACCGCTCCGAGCAATATCGCAACCCCGGTGTATCGACAATTGCTGAGTATCTGGAAAGCAAGGGTCTCGATGCGATAGCTCAACTGTCTGGACCGGGAGCGATCCAGATAGATTCCTCGAATCAACGGAAGTTGTGGACAACACTTTACCGTTGGCGGGCCCTTCTCCAACAACAATTCGATTTGTGCTTCTCGACGGAAACTGCTGCTGTTCTTTCCGCAGCGCTACTCGGCAATCGCTACAACCTTTCAACCGAAACATCTGATCGCTTCCGCGAAGGCGGAACGTTTCACATTCTTGTGATCAGCGGAGCGCACATCAGCTTCCTGGGCGCTCTGGTGTTATTTATTACCCGCCGATTGATAGCGCGTCGTTGGTTGCAGCTCGTGGCGGCTTCGACCGTTGTGTGGCTATACACGATTGCGGTTGGAGCTGATGTGTCAGTTATGCGCGCGGCATTCATGTTTAGTTTCGTTGCTGCCGGACAGCTGTTGTTTCGCACATCTTCGCCACTGAACTCCATGGGAGCGGCTGCACTTGTACTGTTGTCGTGGAGTCCCAGAGACATTTTCGATCCCTCGCTCCAACTGACGTTCCTTTCAGTGTTGGCGATCGTCGCTGTCGCCTGGCCGATCCTAACGAATCTGGAAGCGATCGGACGGTGGCGCCCTTCAAGGTCAGCGCCGTCGCCACCTGCGTGTTCGCGCTCGATACGAGCGCTGGCGGAGATTTTATTTTGGAGTGAAGCCGCTTGGATACGGGAACAAGTAAAGTTGAGCCACAGCTACCGCTTGTTTAAGTCGCCAATCGCGATCTGGCTCGAGCAATGGCATCTGCAACGAATCGTTTGCTACTTGTTCGTAGCTGTGGTTGTGTCGACGTCAGTGCAAGTGGTTCTTCTGCCTTTACAGATTCTGTATTTCCACCGGCTATCGCTCTCTTCGATGGTTCTGAACATTGTTGTCGGGATCTTGTTGGCCGTGCTTGCCGCGTTTGCGCTGCTAGCGGGGTTGTTTGTTCAAGTGAGTACCACGCTTGCCGCGCCGTTAATCACCCTCGCGAATGCGATCGATTGGTTGACGGTTCACAGTGTCGATCCCTTTACGCGATTGGGGATAGGTTCATTGAGAGTTGCTGAGTATTCGGGCCCTGCTCGTGTGGTCTATGTCCTGTATTACTTACCGGTCGCTGTCTTCGCACTCTTAATAACGCGCTGGTGCCCAGTTGGCAGGAGCAGTCCGCAGCAGCAGGATAAAAGCGGGGGCAGGCGCACCACGCCGGGGCACGGTGAGAGATTGGTTTTGCTTGCTGTTGTGCAGGTTGTGATGTTTGGTTGGCTGATTTGGCATCCATTCAGTGAACACTCCACGCATGGTGAGTTGCGGCTGGATTTTCTTGATGTAGGTCAGGGCGACTCTGCATTGCTAACTATGCCCAATGGAGCAACGCTTCTAATCGACGGCGGTGGTAAGCCGCAGTTCTCGAACGATGCTTCCGTGCTTCGGCGACGCAGTATTGGTGAAACCGTCGTGTGCGAATATCTCTGGTATCGAGGGCTCGAATCGATTGATTACGTGCTGGCCACGCATGCGGATGCCGATCACATTGACGGACTGAATGATGTCGTGACGAATTTCAACGTGCGCAGCGCGCTCGTCGGCCGCACGCCCTCAGCGGATCCAGAGTTTGCGCACTTGGCTGAGACGCTCAGGGCACGTGCCGTTCCGCTTCAGATCTTGCAGGCTGGCGATGTCCTTAGATTCGGCGAAATTCAAATCGACGTGTTGTGGCCGCCAGGCGCAAACGCCGACGCACCGTCGCGCAACAACGATTCGGTCGTGCTTCGCGTCAGGTTTGGCCAACGGACCATTCTCTTCACTGGCGACATTGAAAAAGCGGCTGAACAGTTTTTCAGCACCCCTGATCGAGTGCATTCGGATGTGGTGAAGGTGCCACATCACGGCAGTAGAACCTCGTCAACGGAAGCGTTTGTGACGGCAGTGCAGCCGAATCTGGCTGTGATTTCTGTGGGCCAGAAGTCACTGTTCGGACATCCGCACCGAGAAGTCGTTGAGCGTTGGCAAGCAATTGGTGCGGAGGTGTTGACGACTGGGCGATCGGGAATGATTACGGTGACGACTAATGGAACTGATTTGAAGGTGATGAAATTTGTTCAATGATGGCGGTTCTACGACAGCTTCAACGTACTTAACATCGACTACACAACCTCAACTAAAACGAATCAGTTAATTTAAGTGCAGGTGAGGAAGGGGGGTTCACCTCCGCTGAGATCCATAGGCACGCAATCTCAATCGAAACAACTCAACGAACCGCCCTTCCTCACCTGCAATTTAATCAGCTTGATTGGTGTTAGTGGAGGGTGAGTGATGAATGTTATGGACCTTGAACTTGTTACAGCAGGTTGAGGCCTTATGCGTCTGCGACTATCTATTGCGGCAACGTAAAGCCATACCGCTTCATAATAGTTTGACCTTGGGCGCCGACTGCGAACGCTGCAAACGCGTGAGCTGCAGCTTCATTCTTCGCTCCTTTGATAACAGCGAACGCTTGATCGAGTGGGTTGTGTAGCTCCGCAGGCACCAACACCCACTGCCCATCGCTCTCGGCCGTCAGCGACAGAGACACGAGCGCAACCTCGACATTTCCTGTCTGCGCATACTGCATTGTTTGACGAATGTTCTCGCCGAAGACCAACTTTGTTTTCACCGCCTCCCACAATCCTGCGTGCTCAAGTGCCTGCTTGGCAGCCATGCCATAAGGTGCGTGTTCAGGGTTTGCGATCGCGATGCGCTTTACCTCAGGGGATGTGAGGTCAGCGAGCTTTTCAATTCTTATGGCACTGTTTCGCGGAGTCCAGATCACCAAACGTCCACGCGCGTAGATCTTCTTGGTGTCGGGAACGATCAAGCCCTTTTGTTCGAGCTGAGAAACGTAATCGACATTTGCTGCTGCGAATAGGTCAATAGGCGCACCGTTCTCGATTTGCTTTGCGAGCATGCCTGACGATCCAAAGTTGAAGACGACCTTTGTGCCGGTCGTTTTTTGAAACTCCCGCCCGATCTCTTCAAAGGCCTTCGTGACATCAGAAGCGGCCGCGACTGTTAGATCGGTTTGCGCAGTTTGTCGCCGGCAAGACAATGTGAAGACAAGCAGCAGGAGTAGCAGAAAACTGGCGATACGTGATTGACGCATGCGCGAGAGAATAACCTAAAAACAAGAGACCACCGACTTCATGTCGGTGGTGCTTCGTTTCGGCCTACCGCGTTCAGTTGCCGTTCTGCGCCTTTTTGATTGGCGGGGGCGCGGACTGGAACTTGAACAATATTACTCAACTTGAACGTCCGGGCGCCGGCCAAAGAAAAGGCGAAAAAAGGGGTCGCGGCGAGTAGGTCAAAATTGAAGGACCACCAACATAAAGTTGGTGGTCTCTATTGAATCACGGTGTGGCGGAAGCTTTTTCGCGATCAACTATCCGAGTCTTCTGGAATGTATAGATCGATTTGAGGACTACCGACTTTGTAAGTCTTGAGGACGCCGAGCGGCGGCGCATACACGTGGATCGTAATTAAGTCTTGGCCACTGTTTTCGGGATTACCTAATCGATGGATGTCGGGAACGCCAGCTCCGGTAACTTCACCAGCCCTGCACTCACGATCACTCTCATCGGAGAGACCTTTGGTTGCGTCGTACTTGTAGATGTTTTCGCGTAGCAGTCCGGCATGAATCTTCACCACGCCGTGTGATCCGTTGTGGTCATGAATGGGAGTTTTATGACCCGGTCGCCAACAGAGCACCAGCATTTCAACAGCATCGTTGCGACATACGCGATGGCGCCAGTAGTTTCCTTCCTTGAATCCGACGTACGGCTTTATATCGTCAGAAGTGACGCGAACACTTGTTAGCCAGGAGTTCAGATTCTCCAGCGATGGCGGGGAACTCTGAGCATTCAGACGCTCCACCAGTTCCTGAAAGGTCAATTCCTTAATGCACTCGACAGGCTGCTGGCTGATGACTTCTTCCGAATTAACTTGTGTCGACAAAAGCGAACTCCGCGGCTGGGACTAAAGTGCAGATTCCGGGCACTTCAAAAGGCCGAAAAAGTTTATATGCTTTTGAGAAGTAGTAGTCAAGAAACGTCCCCACCAAAAGAAGAAGGTGTAATAGGTTTTCGTGTGTGTTCGTGTGATTTCGCGGATCGTTTTGTTGCTGGGAAAAAGAAGCACGATGCACGAAATCACACGAAGACACACGGACAAATGATTAGCCGGTCAATACAAGTCTCAAATCGCGCACATTTGTTCCGGTTGGTCCAGTGACAATAAGATCTCCCAGCGCCTCAAAGAATGCATGGGAATCACTTTGTTCAAGGAATCCGATGGGATCTAGTCCGAGTTCCCTGGCTCGCGAAGCTGTGGTTTCATCTGTTATTGCACCGGCGGCAAAGCTGCTGCCATCGATCCCGTCAGTACCTGCACTCAGCAACACGGTCGGAGTCGTTCGGGTCACTTCCTCGAGTTTGATTGCGCAGCGTAATGCGGTCTCGAGATTCCGTCCGCCGCGGCCATTCCCCGTAACACGACACGAAAACTCGCCCCCGGAGATCAGGCACGATGGCCGGGCGGTCGATTCAAATGATTGGCGAAGCAACAACTCAACTCCCTCCGACACAGGTTGCTCGACGATGTCGGGCGCGATCATCGTCGAGAGACCTAGATCGGATGCTCTCTTCCTGGCCGCTTCGACTGTCGTGGAGTTATCCAACAGAACGTAAACGGGCGAGTTCCTGCTCGCGACGTTGTTGGCTCGATCGTGGCTGATTGCGTTGGTGACCGATCGCGGCAGTGTTTCGTTGAGGCGAAATCTCTCGACTACCTCCAATGCATCGTATCCGTCGCTCTTGGCGATCGTGGGTCCTGACGCGACGGTCGCGTAGTCTCCCCGGTTTGTGTCCGACACGATCAACGTCGCCAAGCTGTCTTCCGGCAGAGACGCAGCCAATCCTCCACTCTTCACCGTCGAGATAGAACGTCTGACTGCGTTGATTTCAGCGATAGTCGCACCTGAAGTTATTAATTGCCGATTCGTCTCCTGCACGTCCTCGAGAGAGATATCATTTGAAACCGGCCACTCAAGCATTGCCGAACCACCACCGGAAATCAGAAAAATGACGAAACCATTTTTGTCCTTTGCTTCGCGCAGCAATTCAAACGCGCGTTCGGCTGCGTGAAAGCTCTCCTGATTGGGTAATGGATGTCCGCCGTAGAACAGCGTGTAGGTCGAAGGCAAAGTAGGAGTGGTTGTTGAGTGAGACGTGCTGATGACGGCTCGTTCGATCTTCATTCCGGGTACGTCGTTGAGCCCGAGCGCCATCGAAAGTGCAGCTTTGCCGATACCAACAACATAGATTGGTCGAGTGTTAAGTGTGAATTCCGAGTCGACAATTCGCACCCGCGATCCGTCATAGCTGACCGCGCGGCTAACAGCTTCACGAGCATCAACTGCGCGCAATGCGTGTTGGAAGATATCGAGTGCAGCTGCTCGGAGACCTTGAGTCACAAAAGAATTCGCCGACGATTAACGCAGACACCACGCTACGGAAGCACGTGGTGTCTGTTCTTCAAAGGCGGAAGTGTTGAGTCTGAAGAGATTCGGGATACGCCGCTCGCGTGTGCATTCTGCTAGAAGTTTAGACTCCTCAGCGACTTAACTTGTTCACACGGAATTTCTCCACAGACTTTTCCACAGTTGGCGGTGGAAGCTTTCACGAAAGTGTTGTTTGAGTCGTAGTGAACGCAAGACGAATCATTTGAGAATTATTATTTGACAATGTGGTATTTGAGATTTGGTTATCAGCCCTGATGGGTCCGTGATGAACGTTGACGGAATCGATGGCGATCACTGACAGGAAATCGAAATATTAGTTCTCAAATTTCCAATGATAATTCTCCAATGATTGTTTCTGCCTCGATTAACCTTCAACCCTCATTCACGCCCGCTTCGTCCCAATCCGCGACCATCTCGTATGCGCGTCCGAGTACTGGTCGCGGTCGAGAACCATCCGCTTGTCCGATCAGAGCTTCGCGCTCCATGATGTCGAGAATCGCAGCGGCGCGGCCGTAGCCAATGCGCAGTCGTCGTTGCAGGACGGATGTCGAAGCGCGCTTCATCTCCACACAAATCCGTAGTGCTTCTTCAAACAACTCGTCGTGTTCGCCTTCTGTTGTTTCGAGGCCAAGTGCCTCATCTTCTGACTGTGTGATGGTCTCGTCGTATGCTGGAGGACCCTGGTTCTTTGCGTGCGCAACGATGCGACCAATTTCCGTCTCATCGATGTAAGCACCGTGCACACGAATTAAACGGGACGTGCCAGGCGGCAGGAACAACATGTCGCCTCGACCCAGCAACTGTTCGGCGCCGTTTGTGTCGATGATCGTGCGCGAGTCGACTTTCGACGAAACGCGGAAGGAGATGCGGGAAGGGAAGTTTGCCTTGATTAATCCCGTAATGACATCGACGGAAGGCCGTTGAGTGGCAAGTACCAGATGAATACCAACGGCTCGTGCCATCTGTGCCAGTCGGGTGATCGAATCTTCAACTTCGCGGCCTGAGGTCATCATCAAGTCAGCGAGCTCATCGATGATGATGACTATGTACGGAAGTGGCTTCCAGGGCTCGCCTTTCTCGTCGTATTCCTTGACTAGATTCCGCCGCATTATTTCGGTGTTGTAGCCGTCGATGTTTCGCACGCCCCAGCCGGCGAGATCTCGATAGCGACGTTCCATCTCGGCAACGGCCCATTTCAACGAGCGCGAAGCTAGCTTCGGATCGACAATTATTGGCGCCGCAAGGTGTGGAATATCTTCGTAAAGACCGAGTTCGAGTCGCTTGGGGTCGATGAGAATGAATTTAACTTCATCGGGTCGAGCTCGATAGAGGATCGACACGATCAGCGCATTCACACCGACTGATTTTCCCGCGCCCGTTGTTCCCGCGATCAGCAGGTGAGGCATCTTTGCGAGGTCGGCGACATAGTTAAGACCGTCGATTGTTTTACCTAGAGCGATTGTCAGTTTCGAAGCCGACTCGCGAAAAGCACGCGACTCAATAACTTCGCGCAAAAAGATCGTCTCGCGCCGCGGATTCGGGACTTCAATACCGACGTGAGGTTTGCCTGGCATGCGATCGATGCGAATCGACTCCGCTTTCAATGCGAGGCAAAGATCGTCAACGAGCGAAACAACGCGCGAGTACTTGACGCCCGGATCAGGCTTGAACTCGTAGGTGGTTACAACCGGACCGGGGCAGATGTGCTTGATCTGGCCTGTGACGTTGAACTCTTTGCATTTCTCGGCGAGTCGTGTGGCCAGGCCCAGCAGTTCAGCGTCCGCCTGCTCACTGTGGGGCGGTGCTTCGTTTAGAAACTCAAGCGGTGGAAGTGAGTAGTCGCTGTAGTTAACTGCGCGATCGAATGGGAGCTTGCCTTTAGCCGGAGCTTCAGCTTTCATTCGCAAGACTGAAGCACCCTTCACCATTTGTTCGGCCTCTTCGACGTCGTCAACTTCAACGGATGAATCCAAACCTGGGAAGATTGAACGTCTTCCGGAGCGACTCGTGACCACAGCGCGTTGGTTGACTAGACCTGCTCCGGCGGCCGCTCCTGCTACCGCTGCCGCGCTCGCCTGGGGCGCCGATTCAGTGATCGCTGTCTCGCCGCGCATCACCGTGGCAGGCGCTATTGACGTCACAGGTTCTTTCATGAACTCTGCGACCCGTTCAGCCGGTGAAAGATTCAGAGTGCCCCGTAGAGTGTTCCGCGCAGCCTCTTGTTCGGCTTTGAGTGCTAGTTTCTTTTCCTTCTTCAGCGCAGCGTTTTCAGCTCGCCTCTGTCGCCAGGCTCTTAACCGTTCGGGCAGCGCGCCGACAAACGCAAAGCGCGTCGCAATAGCTTCCGAAGTTACTTCGTAAAAACGAACGAAAGAAAAGTTGGTGGCGAGCAGCACGCCCGTCGCGGCGACTGCCACCAGGATTACAGTTGCACCGATCTTGTTGAGCCCGCTTATTAACGCTTGTGAGACGACTGCGCCAAGTAACCCGCCCGGCTGAACGCTGGCGTCGAACAGGGGTCTAATACCGGAAATCGAAAGCAGTCCTGCAGCAGCAACCACGAGGACAATCAATCCGATTAATCTGGTCCACACCGTTTGAAAACCGGTAGTGCGAAATCGTCGCCACGCTGCGGCAAACAGCAACAGCGGCAGCAGGTATCCAGCGAGTCCAATGAACTGAAAAACTGTCGCTGCTACATTGGCTCCGATCGTGCCCGCCCAATTGTGAGTTTCTGCCTGTCCAACTGAGTTCCACGAAGGATCGTTGGGATAGAACGGCGCGGAGATCAGGCACAGCAACAGCAATATGCCAGTGGCTACCAACAGTATTGCGAGAATCTCATTGAAGCGACTCGCACGTGGCGTAATCACTCTGGGCTTTTCTTGGATTTGCGTAGTGGCCATCAGATAGTCGGTCGCCTCACTCATTCAAAGTATTCGATGTGATGGTAGGTGCGGGCAACTGGCTCAAACTTCTCCAAAGCCGCGTTCCACTTGTAGTTCACGACTGCGGTAATGTTCCGGAGCGAATCATATTCGCGAGTCTCCAGGGTCTTTCTAATGACGGCACCGTTCGCGTCGTACTCCGTCGCTTCCAGCCTGGTAATGTCACGGTTGACTTTCGACACTCGACGGCCAGTCAATGAACCATCCGCTTTGTAGGTGATTATCTCGTCGTTGTGGTCGCCCGCAGCATCGACCGAGAAAGTGTTGTCTTGCCGGCTCCCGTCGGGCTTAGTGGTGCTCCACTTTGAAACTTTTGGTGCTGGGCGGCTGTTGATGGACGTCTCAATAGTATTGCCGGCATTTGAAACCTTATTGACGGCCACCATTGAGCCGTCTGTCGCACGTTCCGTTTGTACAAACGTTTGACCCTGTACAGATCCATCGGTGTTATGTCGTGTCTCCAAAGCCACAGCACCTTGCTTGTCGTGCTCATAGGTTACTTTTGAAATCTGGTTTCCACTGCCATCGTAAATCGTCAAACTCTCCTGAGTTCCGGATGGAAAATAGGTTTCGACGATCTTTCGCCGAACGGTACCATTCGGACCCTGTTGAATGGTTTCTTTCGTTCGTCCATCTGGTGAATAGGTGACAACCTGAATTACCCCGCGCAAACCTTCGATCTCTTTGTCGCCTTCCATACGCAATCGAACAACTTCCGTTCGAACGAGTTTGATTGGTCCGCGAAACGCGTCGCCAACTCGAATGGTGGTTCGCGCTTCTTGACCAAAACACAGCTGAGCCGCTGCTAATACAACTAACAAAACGATGGAACGACTCATGACTTCTTTCCTTACCACAAAACTACGACGCCTTTTTCGACAACAAATAGGTCGTAATAAAGTCGTCTATGTCTCCGGCCAGGATTGCCTCGACATTCCCGCGCTCGAGTTTCGTGCGTGTGTCTTTCACCAGTTGATAAGGGGCTAGTACGTAGCTGCGAATCTGTGACCCGAACGAGATGTCGGATTTGTTAGCTTCGAGTTTGGCCGTTTCAGCCTGTCGCTTCTCCAGTTCCAGCTCGTACAGACGCGAACGCAGCACTTGCATGGCTACGGCTCGATTCTGGTGTTGTGAACGTTGGTTCTGACAGGAGACAACGATGTTCGTGGGGAGGTGCGTGATTCTAACAGCAGAGTCGGTAGTGTTGATGTGTTGACCGCCGGCACCGGTTGAACGATAGGTATCGACGCGTAAGTCTTTTTCGTTGATGTCTACTTCGATGTCTTCGTCGATTTCGGGGTAGACAAAAAGGGAAGCAAATGATGTGTGACGACGAGCAGCCTGATCAAAGGGAGAGATTCGGACTAACCGGTGAACCCCGGCTTCAGCGGATAGCAAACCGTAGGCGTATTCGCCTTCGACTCGAAATGTAACGCTCTTCAGTCCTGCCTCCTCGCCGGGTTGATATTCAAGGACCTCTGTTTTGAAGCCGCGCTGTTCGGCCCACTTCAAATACATGCGAAGGAGCATTTCAGCCCAATCCTGAGATTCGGTCCCGCCGGCACCGGGATGAATCGTGCAGATAGCGTTGCGATAATCGTTATCCCCGGAGAGCAGCATCTCTGTCTCAGCCTGGCTGAGATCGTGCTGCAGTCGTTCGATAAGTGGCCCAAGCTCCTTAAAAGAAGCTTCGTCTTCTTCTGCGAATTCAAAGAGCACACCGGCGTCTGCTATCTGCGATTCAAAAGTTTCCTGGCGCTGAATCTTTCGTTCGAGCCGGCTGCGTTCCTGCAATAGCTTTTGCGCCGCTTCCTGATCGCTCCAAAAATCGGGTGCCGCAGCCTGGGCTTCGATCTTGTTTAGTTCTTCCCTCCGAGCGGGAACATCAAAGAAACCTCCCAAGTTGTTCTACACGAGCCTTTAGATCTTCATAAGTGTTTCGTAGATCCTGGATTGATAAAGTCTCGATCATTTCGTGTGCGTAAATCCCCTTCTTTTGTGAACAATACTTACAATCAACAGCAACAGCGTCGCGAGGCTACAAGTCTGAACGAAGACGTCACCGTATTTCGAATAAAATGTATCGACGCTTACTGCCTCGCTGATCATCCAAGGGCGGACAGCCTCCTGATATCCCTGCGTCTGATCTTGAATATAACCGTCCGCGCGGATCAGCGCGGTGATGCCAGTGTTAGTCACTCGAATCACCGGCCTTCCGTTTTCCACCGCACGAAACACCGCGTTAGCCAGGTGCTGTCGCATGACGGCTGTCGGTCCAAGGTATCCATCGTTCGAAATGTTAATCAGCGCGTCGGCTCCGCCATTAGTCAACGTTCGAGCGATTGATGGATACGCAGATTCGATGCAAATGAATACCCCGACTCGGTGATTACGAACGGGCATCATTGTGTAGTTCGCGCCCGGCGTGAAATCGCCAACGATAGCTGTTATCAAAGAAGCTCCCGGTAACCAACGCGGGAGCGGCACATATTCGCCAAACGGCAGCAGGCGAATCTTATCATACTGAGAGATCATGCGACCGTCTTCATTTAGAAGAACCGCCGAGTTGTATATCCCACCGAGCGGCGCCGCTTCTTGCGAATTGAAGAGTAATGACACGCGGTTTTGATGGGCGAAGGTTTGCAGAATTTGTTGGAGCTGTTGATCGGATCCGTAAGCGAAGTTCATCGGTGACTCAGGCCAAACGACAAGTCTCGGTAAATCATCCGCTGGAAGCTGGGCCAAGGCGTTACCGGTTAGTGTTAGGTGTCGTTGCAAGAGTTGCTGATTCTCTTCGGCAGTTTTGAACAGAGTCATCGGCACATTTGGCTGAACAGCGACGACGTGCGCAAACGGAGGAACTCCTGACTTTGTTCCACCGCCAATGACGAGACTTGCGACCAGCGTTACCATCACGATAACGGCAACAGCGCTGGCAAGACCGATACTTTTCCACGTTCGGTCTAATGCGACCAGGGCAACAGCCGCATTTACGGCAACTACTAATGCACCGACTTCATAGACACCGCCCCACTTAGCAACCTGAATCAACATCCCCGAGAGAGGATAAGCCTGTGAGTAACCGATCGCATTCCACAGCTGTCCTGTAACTCCGAGTCGGGCGTATTCAGATGTCGCCCAGACAATCGGCGATAAGAGAATCGCCTTAGCTCCCCAACGTCGGATCACTAGTGCCAGGATCATCGCGAACAGACCGGGAAATAAACCAACGACGATCGCCCCCGGAATCAGCAGTAGGTAGGCGACAACTGCCGGTAACCCGCCGTAGTGGATCATCGAGTACGTCAGCCAGTAACAGGACGCATAAAAGAAGACGGTTCCGGTGGTCCAACCAAGGATCAGTGCACGCAGTGGGGAGGGGCGGCGGGCAACCACCACCATGAAGGGCACGAGACCGGTCCACGCTAAAGCCGCGATTTCGAAGTTGGGAAAGGAGAGGACCAATAGCACTGCGGAAAGAACGCTGCCCGCCCATTCAGTCAGTGTAGGAGCCTCGATGCGAACAGTTGAGGTGATCGCTTCGAGACGACTACTCGGAGCGGCGCGCGACGTGGCGGACACTACTGACATCGCGCGGAGTTTAACAGATGACGCTTAAGGTTTCGTCCGCGGGTCAGACGCGCGCGAGAGAAAGAAAAAAAATTTTGCAGCGATGAAATCTCGTCGTTTTTCAGCTTTGAAATGCCTCAATAAACAGGCAAAAAGACAGAATTCGTCACCTGCAAAGTGACAAAAACCGTCGCTGCATTTGAATGTGGGTATTAGAAGGAGAACTAACGATTACTTAAGAAATGCCTTTTAAAAATGCGGGAGAACCCAGTCATCTCTGACTGGGTTCACATTTCGGGGGGATGCACTGAAGGGTTGCTCGGAAGGTAGCTGGCGCAGCGGCAGGCGGCGCTCAGAGGGATGTTGGCGGCGGGGGCAACGGTCAACGCTTTGTCGTCTTCCGTCGCGTGCCGGTCTCTCTTTGAGCACCTGCCGTGCCAAAGACTGGAAGCTGATCAGTGGTTTTCCTGAAATGCTGTTATCCCGAAATCCTGTTTTCGGTGTAGGCCGGGGAAAAAAAGAGCGTCCCTCTTCAAGGACGCCCTTTGGCAAAAGACATTGGACCTTCTCAGTTGCCCATTGTGACTTGTCGCTGCAGTGCAATTGCCTCTTGATTGTTTGGATCGATGGTTAGGGCTGCCGTCGCATACTTTCGTGCTTCTGCACGGTCACCGCGTTCAAGGAAGATTCTGCCGAGCAGGATATAGCCGTCGATTACCTTCGGGTCCCAAAAGATCGCTGACTTGAGCGCGGCAATTGCCGCTTCCTGATCGCTCCTGCGCAGATTGATGCGGCCGCTCAGCAAGTACGCTTCGGCATTCGTTGGCTCAATGGTCACCACGCGGTGTAATTCCGGCAGCGCCTCATCATCACGTCCCGCCTGATAGAGTTCACGCGCCTTCGCCAAAAGGTCTTCACTCGCTGACGAAGGAGAGTTTGCGTTTGCGGCTAAAGCTTCCTGGCGGATTAAACCAACGACATCATCGCGATTCAGAACATCGCGCATCCGCACGTTCACGGCTGTCGTCGTCTGCGACTTCTGCCAGTCAGTTTCCCACTTCGCGTAGGCAGACTGCAGATAGCGTCGCGCCTGGTCATCAGCTGCAGTCGCCGCCACTGTCCCACCCGTCTTTTCCAGAGCTTTGCCGAGCAGGAAATAAGCCTGGCCGTTTCGCTGGTCGCCAGCCACAACCTTGTTCAATTGTTCGGTCGCTTCAGCGAATTTGCCGGTCAGAAACAGTGCGTATCCATAATTGAACTGCACCATCTGATCATCTGGTGCCGACTCAGCTGCACGCGCGAGAAACTGTAATGCTTGCCCGTACAAACGCGTTCGTTCCTCAGGGTTTTTGTTCTCGCGGCCCGCCTGGAGTGCAATCGCACCGGCGTTATTGTAGACGCCGATTAGTCGCACATCAGCGGAGAGCGGAACTATCGTCGCAAGCGCGCGTCCGTAATCAGCCATTTTGGCGTAACCCAGGCTGGCATAGAACGCCGCTTCCGTGTAATGGGGATCGCGTTTTTGAAGTTTAGAGAAGTATTCGGTCGCTGCTTTCCAGTTGCCCTCCGCCATGTAATAGCGGCCAAGTTCAAAGGAAGCTTCGGGATAAACCGCGCCGCCATTGGCTTCGGAATACAAATGAAGAGCGTTCTTCAGATAGTTCACCCGCGCGACATCACGAAGTCCGACTTGAACTCCTTTTACATAAGCTTCGAATGCTCGCTGCGGAATCTTTGTAGCTTCCTGAACAATCTGATTCTGCGAGTACGGCAACGCTTTATCACGCTGGTATAGAATCTGATATGCAAGCCGGCCGTGGATTTCCTGGAGACTAGTTAAGAGACCGCCATAGTCAAACTGTCTCGTGGCCCAGCCGCCATCTATTACCTCACCAAGCGTCCGACCTTCGTTCACTTTAATCACGCGCGCCGTAACCTGGACATAAGCTTCAGTCGAAGGCTTCTCGTTTTCCTTTTCAGGCTTGATTGTCGGCGCATCATTGGCCGGTGTGACTGAGTAGCTTCCGATAACGATTAACGAAGCTTTCGCCTGTCGGGCGAGTTTAATAGCCGTGGCTCTTGTTGGAATTACCGTTTCGGGCAGACGCAGGCGTTGGTATGCGAGTTCGCGCTCGTCGCTTGAAACGACGATGATTCCCGGTTTGTTGAGTAACTCGGCAAGCGCGTCGGCAAAACTCTCACCAACCCAGTTGTACTCAGGGCGATTGGAGGTATTCTCGAATGGCAGCGCCATCACCGCGTCGGGTGAGTTCTGCGCATGAGATAAGACTGGAAAAGATCCAACGATAGCTACAAGAACAGCGGTCTTTAATAACGTTTTAAAGCTAAATCTCATCAACTAAAAGCTCCTGCAAATCGGGTTCGAGGCCCGGTTAGGATGTTAATGCGCCGTCAGTGGTTGACTTTCGACAGATAGAAGCGCAAACAGGCCTAGAATCTAACAGAAAACGGCGAGATCCTCGAATACTGAACCCAATTCAACCTAATTAACCATTAAATGACCAGATACAAGTTGAGGGTACATAACAACAATCACTCAACCTTCATCAGCACCATTCAAGCTCAGTAAGTTGCAGGTGAGGAAGGGCGGTTCACCCCCGCTCAAGTTCTATCACCACTCAAGCAACAAAATAGTGAAGTTGAGTTGTTGATGTTATGGACCCTGAACTTGCTGCTCCTGGGTCGAGCGGTGACGAGTCTTGAGCGGGGGTGAACCGCCCTTCCTCACCTGCAACTAACTTAGCTTGAACGGTGCTAATGAAGCTGAGTGATTGCCGTTATGTACCTTGAACTTGTTACTGCTGCTTGTGATCAATCCTGATCACATGGAATAGACAACTTCTTCTATCTCTTGCTCGAGATCAAATGTGAACTCGCCATTCCTGGCAGTGTCTTCCTCAAGCAATTCGGACGCAGCATCAACGCATACGGGCGGTGAGAACAAGTAGCCCTGTCCGTATTCGCAGCCCAGAATTCTGAGATGGTTGTATTGATCTTCCGTTTCGATACCCTCTGCTATCACTTCCATGCCCAGATTGCGCGCGAGCGTGGCGATTGTTCGCACTATCGCATCGTCGCCGTCGATGGTCATGCGGTCTACGAAGGAACGATCGATCTTCAGATAATTGAGCGGGAAGCGATGTAGATAACTCAGCGACGAATACCCCGTACCGAAGTCGTCGATACTGAGTTGCACGCCAAGTGCGCGAAGGCGCTTGAACGTTTGGGCCGCAGCTTCCGCGTTCTCCATAACGACGCTTTCAGTAATCTCAAGCTTCAGATGGTGGGCACTCAGCTCACTTCGTTCCAAAGCACTTTTGATCTGCTCAACCACATCTGCTTGCGCAACCTGACGAGCAGAAAGGTTCACGCTCAAACTCAACGATCGATGAACCGGCGACGTTAATTGCCACTGGCGAACCTGCCGGCAGGCCTCTTCAAGCACCCATTGACCTATCGGAACGATCACCCCGGTCTCCTCAGCGATCGGAATGAAGTGGGCCGGCGAAATGATTCCGCGGCGTGGATGATTCCAACGAACTAAAGCTTCGAAGCCCGCGAGGTGTCGAGTTTCAAGCGCAACGATCGGCTGGTAGTGAATCTCGAACTGTTTCTGTTCAACTGCTTGTCGTAGATCATGTTCGAGTTGCAAGCGCGACACGGCGCGCGCGTGCATTCCTGAGTCGAACATTTCGGTCCGCGCCTTGCCATTTTCCTTCGCACGATACATCGCGGTATCAGCGTCGCGAAGAATGTCTTCCGGACGGCTGTAGCCGCTGGAGCTCAGCGCAATACCAATGCTTGCGCTGGCAAAAGCAGAGTTCTTGTCGAGGTGGAACGGCTGCGACAACTCTTCGTGAATTCGTTCAGCAACACGAACAGCAGCTGTCGTGTCTTCAATTCCACTCAACAGAATCGCAAATTCATCGCCGCCAAACCGAGCTAACGTATCAACGGGCCGCAGCGTCCTTTCAAGTCGCTCCGCGAAGGCGACGAGGAGCAGATCGCCGTGCGTATGGCCCAAGCTATCGTTAATGTTTTTGAAACGATCGAGGTCGAGAAAGAGGACAGCAAAGAGATGCGCGTTATGTCGTTTGGTGCTTTCGATTTCGGCTCGCAGCAGTTGGGTAAACATCGCGCGATTCGGCAGGCCGGTCAGCGAGTCGTGAAATGCCGCGTGCCGGAAGTGTTCTTTGGTTTCTTCGAGAACGCGGCTGATTCTATCCTGCTCGGCGATGTAGTTGTTCAGTTCCTGTACATGACGTTCAGCTTGTTCAGCACGCTCGCGTTCACTCTCGGCACGCGCGCGTTCTGCTTCTTCCGCGACCCGCGCTGAAGCCTTTACTTCACGCATGTACCGGTCGTAGCTGAAATAGACGATTACGATCACCGGCACGGCGACTAACAACGCCCAGAATCTTGCGGCGCCCACGCTGCCGACGACTAAACCAGCTCCGGCAGCGCCGGCAAAATAACTGATGGAGATCCAGAGGAAGTTCTTGGTCCACATCTGCCAAATCGATTCATGACTCTTGAGCGCGCTCGCAATAGCACCGATTGCCGTGTGGACCAGGTACTGCACCAGTCCCATCGTGCAGAGCGCGACCATCGCCGTTGACCCACCTCTTTGGAAGAGGTTGGTGGTGGCACCGAAAACGAAGTGCAGCACAAGTGACGTTATAGAAACGGCGACAGCAATTGCGCCGCTCGCAAAGGCGACAGTGCGAAATCGTCGGCTGATTCGCAGCGCACCGCAAATGCCGGCTAACGCTCCCATCAGAATTGCGGTTTCGCCGCCATACAAAAGGAGCGCAATAAAGACGAACGTATCGTCGACGGTAATATTGGTGTTTATCCGAGGGATCCTGATGGCTACGCGGGATCCAATCAGGACCGTCCCGGCTGCGAGTGGAATGAAATAACGATCGAGGAGATGGAACGGAAAGTTAATTGCGGCGTACGCACAACTTGCCGCACCAGCCGTAATTATTAGCCAGAGAAAAATATCAAAGGAGTTTTGTTTGATCTTTTTCATCCGCACGAACAAAAGAAAGGTTTGCGTTTGGCTCGTCGCGATTTCCTAATTCATCCCCGCTGAGCCTTCCCCAAGGGCGAATGCGTCTCCCATGACAAAGCCGTCGCCCATCACAAACCCATCGCCCATGACGAACCCGTCACCCATGACGAATCCATCACCCATTACAAAACCGTCGCCCATGACGAAGCCGTCACCTAACAGAACTACTGTACTAACGAAGCTCGAACCACCACCCATCGGCGAGCCGTCGCTTTTCATCATGTAGTTGTTTAAGCTGATGCCACTGGTCCACATCTTCGAATTGATACTTTGAGAGTTCAACCCTTCGTCGATTCCGTTGCCCCACAACTGATCGGTGCCGTAAGACACTTGATACTTTGTGATGATCTCTTTGCCGGTGATCGTCGTGTGTTTCAGCACGAGACCCTGTGCCCATGGGAATGTGAACGAGGAAATTGTGCTTTGCGCGGTTGGTGGCGTTTGAGTCAGTAATGAAGAGCCGAATGTTGGGCCAAGTAGACCGAGAAGCAGATCACCTTTGACTAGTTTTGCGAGCGCCACGCTGCCCGCGATGTTCAGTTGCCCCGTGCCTTGTTCGAGTGTATTGAAGCCCGCCAACGGTTGCGCCGCGTACATCAAGATCATTTTGATCAAGTTCGGCGTCAGCTTGGAATTGCTTTCCCACAGCAAAGCCGCAGCACCCGCAACCATCGGAGTCGACATCGACGTACCACTCAGCGACATCAGCTTCATGTTCGCTGTCGCGTATTTGTTTGTTTCGAGAGAAGGAAATTCCTGAACAATATTGTTATTTATCGCCTCGGCCGCGATGATCTTATTTCCAGGCGCCACAAGATCAGGTTTCATCAAGTTGTCGTAGTGCTTAAGCCCGTATTCATCAACTGAAAAGCTTCGAGTTGGACCGCGCGAACTGTAGCTTGTGACGGAGTCGTCACTTCTCGAGTCAGTGCCGTAGCTGTTGCTGGCGCCGACAGTGATCGCAGCCGGTGAATTACCCGGGCAGTGAATCGCGCCGTAGATCTTGTTGCCGACGGCGGTCTTTCCATTGTTGCCCGCAGCTGCCACTACAACAACGCCTGCGTCCACGAGTTTCTTCACCGAATTGCAGATCGGATCATCTTCAAAGGAACTGATCGCCGGAGTGCCCAAACTCATATTTACGACCTTGATGTTGTAAGAGCCTTTGTTGGCAACGAGCCAATCCAAAGCGGCCAACACATTCGAGACCTTTCCCACTCCGTGTGAATCGAGAACGCGCAAATTAACGAGCTTCGCGCCGGGTGCGATTCCTTCGTAGACACCCTGCGTCGGCGAACCCTCTCCCGCAGCGATCGCCGCGACATGTGTTCCGTGTCCATATGGGTCATCGGTTCGGTTTTCGCCGGTGAAGTCTTTGCTAAAAGCAATCTTGCCAGAGCGGCTTGAAAATGATTTGTGGTTCGCGTCGATACCTGAATCAAGGACGGCGATCGACACGCCGGAACCATCAAGCGTCGAATCTAAAAGGGAGCCAGATTTTGTTCTTACCTGTTCTGCTCCAGTTGTCCTCACGATGTGGCCTGTCGTTCGTACCTCTGCATCAAGCGAGACGTAAGAGACCGACGGGTCGGAAGCGAGTACCGTCACCGAGTTGGCTTGAATGTCGACGATGCGAATGTTCAGGTTTGAGAGGAGATTTACAACAAGTCCACCGAGCGTTTGCAGAAGACTGCCGACGAGTCCAGCCGAACCAGGAGTCGATTGGACAATGACTCTGACTTGCGCGCCGCCATTAGTTTGCATAAGCGAGCGCAGGTCGGGCGATATCTTGTTATTGATCAGTGTCGCTGGAGCACTCCTCACGGTAACCTGCGTGTGAATCAACAACGCCGAACATAGAGAAACAAGAACGGCGGCGGAGGTAAGGCGCTTGACGATTGGGGGCTTCATACAATGTTCTCTGGGCAATAAAAAATTCACTCCGCCACCTAAGCGCACTGACACTTTGGTCGTGCCTAGTCCTTCGGGAGCTCCCACTGCCATACCCCGAGCTATCAGGATTTAGGCTGGTAAGCGCGTGCCGCGCTCGCGCTTTCGCAAACGAGCAGGCCTTTATCGGTGACGGTAGTGAATCGGAAAGAGCACAGCTCAAAGTGCGAGCACGTCTTCCCAGAGCGAGAGTTGTGCCAGTAGTCCACCGCTCGCTATCGAACATTTTCCTAAGGAATTGTTGAGTCTGAGCACCTCTGAGTGAGACCGAGGGTCGGTCAGAACTATTCAGATTGACACTGACCGCTCACTTTGAACGGGTGAGTGACGTGTTGTAATTAACGGGAGCCTGCACGCCACGACACAGCGCTGCGGGGCCGCTTGCATCGTGAACTGGGAGCGTAACTTCCTAGCGTTCGCAAAAATGAAACGCACAACCAGAAATTTGAATACGAAGCGCACCGGCCAAATCAACCATTGTTAAATCGTCATCGTTGCCATATAAACAGCAGGTCGCTCCCGCGTCCATTACTCTTACAACATGCAGTTGATCGTACGTATGAGAACACTTCTATTCACGATTCTGTTACTGACGTTTGTTCAATCCGCGTCTGCTCAAGAGTGGAGTCAGTGGCGCGGCCCTGCTCGTGATGGTTCTGTACCAGCGAAGAGCAGTCCCTCGGCCTGGCCAAATGCCTTCCGTGAAACTTGGCGCGTTGAAGTAGGCGAAGGTTATTCGTCGCCCGTGATTTCGGGTGATCGCGTGTTTGTTCATGCCCGACGCGATCCGGAAGAGATTGTTTTTGCGATCAATCTCAAGGATGGCAAGGTGATTTGGCAGAAAACTTATCCGGCTACATACAAGAAGAATCAGTACGCGGTTGAGATGGCGAAAGGACCACACGCTACACCACTCGTGTTAGCGAACCGTCTGTTTACACTCGGAGCCTCCGGTGTCGTCGTCGCATGGGACACGGCGACTGGTCGTGAGTTGTGGAGACGTGACTTCTCAAACGTCGTTGACACCTCCAAGTTGTTTTGTGGCACGGCCGCTTCGCCAATCGCTGTCGATGGTCGTGTGGTTGTGCAAGTTGGCAGCGACATTCATGGCGGAAAAATCATGAGTCTCGATCCCGCAACGGGCACAACAGTTTGGGAGTGGACTGGTCCCGGTCCTGGTTATTCATCACCGGTTCTGATCGAGGTCAGTGGTAGCAAACAACTGGTCGCGCTGACTCAGGAATCGATCGTCGGCATCGACACGAAGACGGCGAAAGAACTTTGGTCCGTCGCGTTTCCGGATGAATGGCACGAGAACATCACGACGCCGATTTGGACGGGTTCGCACCTGATCGTCTCCGGCACTCGACAAGGTACACACGCTTACAAGCTCGAACAGACACCAGGCAAGTGGACGGCGACTGAAAGTTGGAACAACGCTGATGTGGCGATGTACATGAGTTCGCCGGTGTTTGGTGATGGTTTGCTTTACGCGCACTCGTCAAAGCGCAAAGGGCAGTTCGTTGCGTTGGACGCAACGACCGGTGTGGTGAAATGGGCTACCGAAGGAAGAGCAGGTGAGCATGCCTCAATATTGTTGACGCCAACGCACGTCGTGTTTTTAACGAACGCGGCGGAATTGATCGTTCTCAAGCGCGCGACAGACAAGTTCGAACCGGACAAGCGTTATGAAATCGCCAAGAGTCCGACGTGGGCGACACCTGTCTTGTTGGGTTCAGACATTCTCGTGCGGGATAACAATGCGTTAGTGCGACTCACAGGCAGCTGACGCAATCTGTAACAAATCAAAAGGGCATTGCTGAAGATCAGCAATGCCCTTTTTGTTAGCTCGAGTACAGTGTGTCTGTTGAAGATCACAACAAAGCCAGTATCTGGTTCAACAGGTTCACCAGTTGTGATACTGGACCGTTAGCATTCAACAGGTTAGCTACTGCGCACAGAAGATTACCCAACAAGTTGCCAGGTCCCGACTGCGCATCGATATCAATAACGATCTTGTCGACGTGAACGACCAGACCCAATAGATTCAGATCAATCGGCCCCAGCTCCAAGTGCAAAATGTCGCAAGTCGCGTTGATGTTGATAAGCGACAAGGTTAATGTCTGAACAACTGCTCCAATTGTTTGGCCGGCAGCGTTCGTTACCGTTCCCGTTAGCGTTCCGACTGCGGCAACCTGACCGTTGCGCACAACAAAACGATTGAGATCAAACACGCCCGTGAAGTTTCCATTCGGGCTGGTGAAATTGATCGGGATTTGAATTCCCGGTGCTTGTTGTTGAATTGCAGAAACAGGAGCCGCATGGGTTCGCGATGGAATCATTAGACCCATGCACATTGTGGCTAAGATCAGCCCAATCGATACTACTACTCTTTTCATCTTGTCCCTCCCTAGGTTCACACCTTTACCGGTTTATGTCGTATCGAACAGACGAAGTCCCGGCCGCCAGCCGTCCACTGAACAGACGGGGACTCATCAATCCAATATTTCAATTGTAGGGGGCTTGTACTTCCTGGCGCCGTGTGGAGGTTACGGCTGTGCAGGTCAATGGGTAGGCAAATTATATTAGGAGATCTGAATGACAGGTTGCAGGTAAATTGTGATCTCCTTTCGTACCTGTCAAGACTTGGACACAGTTGGGATTCAAATTGTTGAAGGCCCTTTTTCTCAAGTTTTTCTCAAGGGTTTTTGATAAAGTCGGAGCGTCAAGTGCGTTTTACGCTTGGCAGCTTCAATCGGAACCGTCCAAGTCCGGTTGCAGGCTATGGCGTGCCGGAACCGGAGTGTCCCTCCCTTTCGGCACGCTTTCTTATTGCTCACCCGGAACACTCGCTCTTTTCTTTAGAGTCACCTTCGCCTTTCATCGAAAGCAATTCGACGGCGTCACATCATTCTTTCGCTGCTATATCGCCTGTTGAGTATTTGTTGAGAAACAATTGAGTATCCGCTTGAGGACTTTATTGATGCTGATCGAGATACTGCGAACGCTGATAGTCTAAACCAACACGCGATGAAGTAAGCACAACAGCATGCCACGACATATCACAGTAGCTACGCGTACCGCGACCTTGTTCCTCACAATGACACTTGTTTGTGTTTGCACTCTGGCGCAATCGAGGGATAAAGCGTCCGTCATTGAGATTCCTTTCGAGTTTTATCGCAACGAGATCATTCTGCAGGTACGCGTCGATGGTAAGGGTCCGTTCAACATGATGCTCGACACGGGAACTGATCCGTCGGCGATCGAACTTACCACCGCGCGCGAGTTGGGTTTGAAACTTATCCCGCTCGGAAGTCCGCCAGTCGGTGGCGGAAATGCACCGAGACAAGTGTATGGAGTGTTTCTACAGCTTGTTGAAGTTGGTGGGATTACTATACGAAACCTCGAGTCCGTAGCGATCGACTTATCAAAAATAAGCGAACGTATAGGCAAGCCGATACAGGGAGTGCTCGGCCACAGTTTGCTGAAGGGTCGCATTGTGCAGATTGATTATCCGAAGCGCATCGTGCGGTTCTACTCGCAATCACCATTCGCGAAGATGCCAAAGCAAGCGAACACACCAACACATACGGTGCTGCCGTTTCGATACGTCGACAATGTGCTGATTGATGACGTATTGGTGAATGGGAAGAAGATGACTGCCAATTTCGACACTGGCTCTAACGGCACGTTTGATCTAACACCAGCTGCCGTCATCTATCTCGGCATGGAGGACGAGGTCAACCGCGCACCGGCTAGCAGTGATGTTGGTTACAACGGTGTTGCAGAAAACAAGAAAGGTGAACTCAGTAACGTAACGATTGGCGGAATATTAGTGGCTGGTGCACCCGTTACCTTCTTCGCCAAAGGAACAGGGCGGGACAAAAAACCGTGGGGCATAAACATCGGTAACGAGTTTCTCAAAGACTTCGTTGTGACGATTGATTATCGAAGCAAGCTACTCACGCTTGAAAAGCCTTAGAAGGTTGGGCAACCTCCGATGTAGCATCTCCGGCGGGAGTGTTGGCGATCCAATGCCTGAACACTTCATACCCGAGCGCCAAACCCGTCGCGCCCACAAACATTCCGAGGATTCCGCCGCTCGCCATTCCACCGAGTGCGCCCAGAAGTACGACTGGCATCGGAACGTCGACGCCCCGGCCAAGCATCAACGGCTTTAAGACGTTATCCGAGACTCCAGCCACCAGCAGGATGATGGTATGCATAATCGCGGATCCGGTGCTGTAATCGCCACTCGCCCAGACGTAAATGATCACGGGAAGGGTGACAACGAGAGCTGGGACCTGAGCTATTCCTAAAATCAGCGCAATGATCGCCAGGACGCCGGCGACGCGAATGCCAGCGAGCATCAAGGCCAATCCGATCAGTATTGCCTGAATCGTCGCAACGCCGATGACTCCGAGCGCGACAGCGCGGATAGTCGCAACTGATAATTTTGTAAGTGTCTCTCCTCTTGTTGGGCCGGCAATACGAGTCATGAAGGCGTGGCCTGTTTGGGAACCTGATTCTCCATACGCCATCACGATGCTTGCGACTATGAACGAAGCCAGGAACAACAACATTGTCTTCGCAATGTTCGCAACCATCGCTACCGCCTCACGCGCAAGCTCTCCGATCTTCGGTTGCATGCTCTGAACCAGTCCCGGAAGGTCCGCGTGGGCCTTGGACCAGGCGCCGTAAATCTTGTTGCCGACGATCGGCACCGTTTTTATTGCTTCTCGTGGTTCTGCTATTTGGAATGTGTTTTGTTGCACCGCTCCAATCAAACCATGAATTGAATCGGCGAATGAGTTCATCAACAGCCAGCTAGGGACGACGATCAAAGTAATGCCGACGAGCACGAGAATTACTGAGGCCAAACCTTGCTTTCCGCGGATACGGCGAGCAAGTGCTTGATGCACCGGGTAAATCGTGATTGCCAAAACGATGGACCAAACTATCAATCTGAGAAATGGCGATAGAGCCTGAAAGCACACTGCGCCCAAGCCGACAATCAACCCGACCCGAATCAACGTATCCCACAAATGGCGAGGGGGTCGGTTTTCAGCTTCGTCCGCTGGTTGCATACGTGGCTTCATTGGTGTTACTCCCAAGTTTGTGGCGCTCTGTTGACGAACGGTTTGCACACTGAAGCGGAAGGCAAAACGCTATTTCACAACGGTAGGCGTAACTACTGTCACTTTTGACAGTCTTCTGAAGCTGCCAGAGACGAGATTCAGAAGTGACTTATCGCGTCAGTATCAGTTGTGTTCGTGTTTGATTCGTGTGATTTCGTGGATCGTTCCGTTATTTGCGCCCAGATAAAGCGATCCACGAATCACACGAATCAACACAAAAAATTCCAAAGCAACATCTCGCCTTTTGACATAGCCTCTGCCTTCGGCAGAACTCGTCATCTTATTTGGGCGAGCAGGCCCTAAGTTTGCAAAGTGATGCCCGCCGCCATCAGTCTGACTACGGCAGCTGCCAGGAGGAAGAGGACCACATCTCCCCAACCCAATTGAAGCTTTCTCTGCGCAGTCATATTCGACTCTTGTTTAATCCACGCTGCAATGCTGCCAGG
>JBKPMX010000063.1:0-10293 GCA_046765655.1 Acidobacteriota bacterium | reverse complement strand
GCTGTAGACTGTTGCCTTTCTTATTGAGCTCAACTGCTTTGACGGAGCTTGAACCAATGTCGAGACCAACAAGGTTCTTTTTTCCCATTCCTCTTTTGAACATATCTAGTTGTTCCTCACGGCAGCGCGCACTCTGTTTTGTCTACGAAGACGCGCACGTGCCTTTCGCGCTCTGGCCATTCCTTTTTTCAGTACTTTCTGAGGGGAGCAAGCAGTTTGAGTGTTCACGGTGGTGATCCGGCGGAGTGGAAGGTTTGAAGGTTCCGCGCCGACGTGTTGCTCAGGTTTCTGACCGATCGTCGGGGGAATACTTTGTGGGAAGTCTGATACGGCAGGAGTGAAGCTCATTCGGAAACCCAGCCAAGTTGGATGGTCCAACTTCTGTAGGCTTTGCGACCTCCGCTCACGCGGAGTGTGCCTTTATCGTGCTTCAAAAAACTCGCGATTTGGTCGCTTAAAACTAGGTGGGCACCCCAATCAACGGCGGGAGTCGCCGTCCACGGGAACGAGAGTACATTAGCCAGCTAAACGTTGTCAATCGGAATTTACATTCGTTTAACTAGTTGAAGTTGCAGGACTAAGCCGGAAATTGGTTCACCTTTATGCACCGGTTCTGGAACTTTTACGGAAGATTTCCAGCGTTCGAATGAGCTTCTCCCGCGGGCGTTGCATCTTTCGTTTTCACAGGTTTGGCGGGTATTCCAGCGACGATCTGGTTAGGCTCAACGTCCTTTGTTACTACGGAGCCGCTTCCCACCATTGCGTTCTCGCCCACCGTCATGCCGGCGAGGATCGTGGCGTGATAAGTGACTCGCACTCCGTCACAAATTACTGTCTTCGGTGTGTATACGCGGTGAATGTCGTAAATGTCGTGGCTGTGAGAATAGATGTTTGCGTAATCGGAGATTGAGACATTGCTGCCAATCTCGATCCCCCCGCGATCGTCGAGAAGCACGTGACGGTGTACGACGACGTTATCGCCGAAGCTTAAGTTATAACCAAAGGACCACTCGACGAAATGCCAACATTTAAAGTTTGCGCCAACGCTTCGAAAGATAAGCGGCGCTAACATTCGCCGAAAGCGATGACCGAGCAGCGCATTCTGGCCCAGGGCTGAGCGGTCGAACATCTGCCAAAGCCAGATGAACGGTTTGCGCTGAGCGTATTTTGCCGCATCGATGTCTGTATAGTACTCAGGTTCAGTCGTAGTGTTTCGCGGGTCCAGCGTGTGAAGTACCGCTCTGGAGGCAACGCTTAATTGGTCCGATTGTGAAGGATGCTGGCCTGGGAAATAGATGCCAAGCAGCGCGTCACTAACGACGTCGTTAGGATCTCGTCGCCCGTCGGTTAACGCAGTCTGCAAGTCTGATAGAAAACTCTCGAAGTCGTTTTCCGCTATTGCCTCTGCCGCCAATTGACGATACGTCATACACCCTTTTTCACGCCGACTGTTTGCGTTTTGTGTGAGAGCAAACGTAACACAGCAACCAACCATCAGCAATTACAAACTTAAATAAGCCACGACCAAACTTGCCTGATTCATCTTCCGACCGCTAGGATGCGCCGCGAATGAAAATCTTTCGCGCGCTGCTCGCGCTGTTAGCCTTCATTTTAATAATCGTCGCATGTTACCTGTGGTGGGGCCGGCCCGGACGTGTGGACATGGCTGGATATGTACCGGCGGATTCGCTCGTCTATCTGGAAGTCAATAGCCTTACCGATCTAGTCAAAGCCATCGAACAGAATCAAACCTGGAAAGCCACTGCTCAATCCGTCAACGCCGATAGTAAGCTGCTCGATCCTTCATGGACATGGCTAGCACGTATCGGTGTGGCGCCGGTTAAGAGTGTCGTCTTGTCTCGTGCGCAGTTTGCGCTTGCAGTGGTCGGGATGGACTCGATTCCGGAAGGCGACACACTTCGCATCAGGCCCGAGGTTGCCCTTGTCATCGAAACTCATACTTCCAACTGGCGAATAAGGAGCGCGGCAGGTGATGCAGTCAAGGGTCTGGCAACTCATGCGTATGGCCAGTCGAATTGCACCGAGCGTTCCGGCGATGCGTATTACGTTGACTGTGCTTCATCAGTGAATGGCAGGAAGTTGGTCGCAACCGTCGATGGCTCCGTCATCATTGTTGGGAACACAGACAATGCCGTGCGGGCGTGTCTCGACGTCCGGCGTGGTTCGCGGCCAAGTATGCGAACCGATGTCGAACTTCAACACATGCGTGATCAACTAAATGCAAACGCCGCGTTCAGCTTTGGGTATGTTTCAGCGGCAAACGTCGCCAAGATATTTTCGTGGGCTGCGCCAATCCTGATGGGAAGAGCTCCGGGTGATCCTCAGCTCGAACAGTTGCTGGCCAAGAGTGCCGGCAAGATGCTGAAATCGATCGCGTGGACATCTCGGCCATCGTCAGGAGCTATAGAAGATCGGTATCTGATCTCCCTGGATTCTGAACTGCCCCCGCGAATTGAACCGGCGTTTACGACGACAACTGCCAGTGATGACGTTTGGAAGCAGATACCTGCGTCAGCCGAGACGTTCACGGTATATCAAACGCGCAATCCTCTTGATGCGCTGAATGCCCTGAACTCGGCTGTCTCCTACAAACTCGACGCATTGTCGGCTGTGATGTTTTCGTCACTGCTCCGCTCGAGCCTCGCAATCTATGGTGTAGAAAATCCGAACGAGGTATTGCCGTTACTCTCGGCTCCGCTCGTCACGGTACGCGCGAAACCAACTGACGAGAGTTCAGTGCTGATCGCTCGTGTAGCTGATGAAGCACGACTGCGCTCGGTTCTCGAGAATCAAAAGGTCGAAGGCGGAATCCGAATCATCGAACTAAGTAAAGGTTGGTCCAACGAAGGGTCGGCGGCGTTTCTTGCCGTACTTGGGGATGGATATGTGGTGATCGGTAAGGCAGACAGTGTTGACAGTTGGTTTTCAGCGAAGGGATCACCAGGCGGTAGATCCGGTAGGCCCGCATGGTTTCAGCAAACCGGAAATGCAGTCACAATCACATATGCTAGTGATTCGGCTCGCGTCGCGAGTTTTGTCTCTGCGCTATATCAACTGGAAGGAAAACCTCTGGCTGAAGATCAAAAGGGAGCTGTAAGTAATGCAACGAAGAGCTCGAGTTTTGCCATCACGGAATCACGAGTGACGAACGATGGCATTGAACGCACGACACATTCTCCGTTCGGCCAAATCAGTACGTTGATGTCGCTACTGCAATCGGACGCATCATCGGAAAAAAGATGATGTCGTAACATTGTATTCAGTACCATTCGCGATAGCGGATGGTCAGCACTCAAGCCCCACATGACGAAGCTACTCATCGGAACCGGAAACATTGGCAAGCTGCGTGAGATCAAATCGATCCTCGGCGATGTACCTTACGAGTTAATGTCTCTCGCAGATTTTGCGGACATCGAAACGCCCGACGAGAATGGCGCTACGTACGCTGACAACGCAATACTCAAAGCGAAGTCGTATGCGAGTCAGACTGGCCTGCCAACATTGGCCGACGACTCCGGGCTTGAAGTCGCAGCGCTGAATCGTGCGCCAGGAGTTTTGTCAGCGCGGTATGCAGGTGATAACGCATCGGACGCCGGCAGGCGATCGCTGCTGCTCTCGGAACTTTCGAAGATATGCAGTCAGGCCCGAACGGCTCGGTTCGTTTGCGTGGTTGCAATCGCCACTCCGACGCAACTCATCAATGTCTCGGAGGGGGTTTGCGACGGAGAGATAATCGACGCTCCACGTGGGAGCGGAGGATTTGGCTACGACCCATTGTTTGTTCCTGACGGACACGATCTTACGTTTGCAGAACTACCTGATGGATTGAAGAATCAAATCAGTCATCGTGGTCGCGCTCTTACCAAGGCTCGAGAGTTTCTGCTCTCCTACATCGCTGATCACCACGAAGAGTAACGAGCCCGTCTCTTCTCCCCGTCTTTTGCTTCGTTTGACACAACTAAACCCCTTCCCTATCATCCAACCTCGATTCGGGGCGTAGCACAGCCTGGTAGTGCGCTCGGTTTGGGACCGAGAGGTCGGAGGTTCGAATCCTCTCGCCCCGACCAGAAATTCTCAACAATATCGAAGTAAGACCGCTCGATGCCGGGCGGCTTTTTAATTTGTGACGTCGATTGTGACGCAACCCGTTGGCAAATTCTCAGTATTTCACCCCGCCTTCACTTTTATTCGTACACCCCTCCCACACGAGTTCGACCTTTTGGCCTAGGGACAGCGAGGCCCTGAGAGTTTTTAGAGCGGTTAAAAACAAAAGGTTTGTTCGCCTTGGACTAGCAATTTAGCAAGACTAAAAGACCTTGGGCGGACCGAGAAAGTTTAGAAATGCAAGATCCGCACGTACATCATTACGTCTCTCAGTTCTATCAGCGCGGGTTTATCGCGGATAAGACAAAAAAGATTTGGGTTTATGAAAAAGGAAGTCCACCTCGTCACCGTTCCGTGCGGTCAACCGGTATGCAAATCGACTTGTATGCTTCCCGGATTCCAAAGGAAATATAGATTTCGCTACCGTCGAGAAAGAGTTAATTCTCCTTGAGAATCACACCGCGAAGCCTATCCAGCGGATAAAGAAGCGCGAACACGTCGCTGCGTCAAATGACGGAACCCACATCCTATAAAACCGAAAATCGGGTACTGGTTCATCGCAATGGGCGCTGGAGTAAGCAAGAAGTTATGGTCTTTCGAGGACATCGTTGGACTGCTGGACTGACGCGGTTCATAATCGCGCCCGCCCGGTAGAGTCTGACGTTCGACGCTGAGTGGCGGTATTCAGCATTACTTGCTACAAGAACACTTCTCCATGAGAACACTATTCGTCATAGCCGTGCTGGTTTTTACAGCAGCCTCTATCGCCCTCGGCCAAAAACATAGTGCGCGAAGAGTCCCAAAAACGAGCGTGGACCAAGACGTAAGACTAGTAGATCACGAACGCATTCAAGCGCAAGTTGGTGCTGATGCTGCGGCGCTTGACCGCATCTACGCTGATGATTTTATTGGCATAGGGCCAAGCGGCAAAGTGAGAACCAAGGCGCAGGTTATTGCAGATTTCACGTCGGGTGCGTTGAAATTTCAATCTATTACCACCGACGGTGTTCAAGTGCGTGTCTATGGAAACACAGCCGTGGAGACAGGTCGCTCAACAATGATCGGGCAAGACAATGGGAAACCTGTTCCGCGTGACAATCGCTTTACGAGGGTCTGGATAAAACAGGGCGCGCATTGGCGGCTGGTTGCTAATCACTACTCGTCACTGATTACCCCATGACAACCAAATGTTAGCGTGGGTTCGAAACCCACCAGCTATCTAAGAGGGCGGCAAGTGACCGCCCTTTTTCCTTTTACGCGCGTTACTAGAAACGATGACGCCAAGTCTTTTCTCCACCATCACCTCGTACGCTCTCCGAAAGCGAAGGCAATTGCCAACCGAAAATCCGCTAGCTAAGTTTGTTGACCATGAGTTCCGTCGGCTTCACGTCTCAGTCAAAGAACGATGAACTGGTAACTCCCAACCCTCCATACCAAGCTCGCTGAGCCGTGTGGAATTATCTCCTGTAGAAGAGACAACTGCATGCTCAATGTTACTTGATGCTATTAGGTGGCAAGGCAGATCGTCTGTTTGGGACCGAGAGGTCGGAGGTTCGAATCCTCTCGCCCCGACCAGGAATATTTAAGGAATAATAAAAAGGCCGCTCGAAAGAGTGGCCTTTATTGTTTGTGACGGTTGGACTAATGGGTGACTCAGTTTTCAACAGTGGCCTTAACGATGTAGTCAAGAAGCGGATAGTTCTCCTTTAAGTACGCGTTGCCTCTCGTAAAGAGAAGATCCTGTTTGCCGGCGCGAATTCCACCACCTGACGTTTCACCGTACCCTGAGTACAACGAATCGACGACGTCCATCCCTTCAATAACCTTGGCGATCGGCACAAACGGTTCCTTGTCGTGCGTTGCAGAGTTATCGCGCAGGTTGATGAACAGTTGAGTGCTACGTCCGTTCGGATCTTTAAAGGCAAAGGCGACAGTGCCGCGCACATTAGATTCTTTCCGTGGATCGTCAGGTATTGTACGCAGTCGCCAGAGTTGAGAAATCCTCGGGTCACCATTGATTCCAAACTGTGCCCACATGCCAGCACGAATCCGGAAGACGGCTGACTGATCGTAGTATTCGTGACGAACGAGATTGTAGAAACGATCAACTCCATTCGGCGCCCACTCGCGTCGCATCTCCAACCGGACATCGCCTTTTGTCGTTTGCAGCCGCACACGACAGACGTCAGGGGCACGTTGATTCATCTCCGCACTCTCAGGTTTCAATAAAAACTTGGAATCAGCCTGCAGACTGAGAGCAAAGAGAGGGACAACAAAAATGATGAGTTTCGAGGGAGTCATGGATCAATTTGCTTTTCGAAATAAAGATTCATTTGGATCTACTTTAGCATCCGTCTCGCGGCTTTGCGTTACAAATAGGTGGCTGAATCTCCAAACAAAAACGCTGCCCTTCCAAGCAGCGTTTGTGTTTATTGAGAGCGCGCGGTTCGCACGCGTCCTAATCTTTCCTTTGTGTTAGCGTACTCGAACGTTAGTCAGCTTCCACGGATTCTGATAATTCTCAATCTCCAACTGACCCTTCTTGTCCATTTTCAATTGGGCTGCCGGTAATAACGTGCCCGTCGCTTTCTTCTTGTCTTTGCCTACAACGATTTCCAGACCCGAGAGCTGATAATCGGTGGATCTCGAGTCATACCACACTTCTCCAAAGCGAAGCAGTCGATTTGTGATCATGCGAATCACGATCGTTCCGTCTGGTTGATGGAATCGGCGAATGTACGCGAGGTCACCACCGAGGGTGCCTGTAATCGCCAACCTCCCTTTTGAGCGCATCTTCGACAGAGCATTTACCAACCCTTCATTACCTTTGGCCTGAAACGCGTCGAGCAGTACCTTTTGATCCTCAGGTGGAGATAACTCGTTAACGATTGCTGTAATGTTGAAGGTTTGGCCTAACTGCGTTGAGGTGCCCATGGCCTGTGCCTGGATTGTGATTTTCAGTTTCTTGTCCTGCGCCGCTGTTCGATACGAGTCCGCAAAAAACAATGGCCCAACGACGAAAACTGCGATGATTAACAGCCCGAGAGTACGAAGTTGTGTCATGACTAAGCTCTCCTTTTATAGTTGCGACCGAATTGGCGAGACGTCCTTCGCGCCTTGATAAAAGGAGTCGTGAACAACCACTCGTGTGGCTAGGAACGCTTACCGCTTCGTGGCTCTCATGTGACGACTCCCGGAGAGCTTAGATTAGGTTGCACACTTATTGATCTAACCTGTCAGTTTTTACAGGATTTACCGCGATTCCAAGCCTGCGAGGGCAGAACACTGCCAATAAACCTGTCAGCGGTCGAATCGGGTTCTACCGAACTAAGAAGCACCACAATTCAGTGGAGACGGAAGTCGACGTACTGAATTCCCTGGCCAGGGTGTTGAACGACTTCTGTGGTCATCATCGAGTGGTAACAGTTGTGTCGAGTTCACCGTTTCAAGGGAATTGATTCTGGTTTCGACGGCTGAAACCCGCAAAAAACCTACCGAAAATCGGTATTTTTTAAAGACTTTGCTGCTTGAGTGTGATATACCAATGTCCCGTTAGTTTTTAATCTAGTTCTCGTTGGAGGTGTTAAGACCGAACTATGGCGACTAAAGCCGGCAAGAAGCGCATGACCCAATCTGAGGTAATCAACCACTTTGCAGAATCTACCGGAATGAAGAGAGCGCAGGTGAAGGAGTTTTTTGAAGAGATTTGTACGCTCGCAACACGAGAAGTTAAGTCTAACGGTGAGTTCGTTCTCCCAGGATTTGGCAAGCTCGTGAAGTCAGAACGTAAGGCCCGCGAAGGACGCAACCCCGCTACTGGCGAGACAATTCAGATCCCGGCCAAGACGACCTTGAAGTTCCGCGTCGGCAAGGCTATGAAAGATACAGTGCTTCCAAAAAAGTAAGAGCCCGGCACTCTTATTCTCGCACAAATGACGCCGCCATCGGACTCTCACTGGGACCGGGCGGCGTCATTGTTTACACTTGAGCAGACAAGTCGGGAGTGCAGGCTAAAATCTTTGTCGATGCAATTTACCCTCCAGCTGACCACGCAGACAACCGGGTCAATAACTGGCCCCCACCGATTCTCAGGTTGCTAATCCAAAAAAGTTATAGACGAATGAATCCCCATTCAGTATAATCCTGCGTTTCGCTGAACACCCCTGGCGGCACTACCAAGCCAATGGCAGCTTTTCGGGGTTTTTCCTCCGGAATTCAAAGGCTCGCTGTGTGGAAGGCTGCATCCATGGTGTGACGTAACGCATCAGAGTTATTACATAAAGTAGATACGTGAAATTAATTATTGGAGGGCTCAGGCAATCGTGACTTTTGATACTCATCTTCCGCTCAATGAGCGGTTGCTCAGAATCGATCATATTCAAGCGCGTCGGTATTCGAAGCTGACAGGCGTGACTCTGGAAATCGCCACCGAAGGTATCGTCAGACATTTGAAGGCGTGCGATCGGATGGACGTCAATCCAGAAACATCCGCAGTTCGCGAGATTATTGACGACGCACTGAATGGACGTAGAGTGTTCGCTGAAACTGCCGAACAAACTCGCGCTGCATAAGTTAGATCCGTCGTTAAAAAGTCAAAGGAGATCGCCCGCAAGGCGATCTCCTTTTATTTGAAATTTGAAAGATTGTTCGGTTGACCAAAACAGTCAACCGCGTGCTAACATCCCAAGGCAAAGGTTCATCGATGCCCCTGTAGCTCAGCGGATAGAGCATCTGCCTTGTCGGAGCCTTAATGGGGAATGTTTTTGAACTCATTAAGTGGACGACCCTATATGCGGGAACGCCCTTAGAGCCTCAGGTACTAATGCCGGACCGGCATGAGTAACAATCCTTGAGGATTGGGTAATCCGCAGGAAACCGATCGCAAGGTTTGCGACTTGGACTCCTCAGAGACTATACGGGTCGGGACTGTGATGTCCAAGATATAGTCCAGCCAGCAAACCCGAAGTAGCGGGCGGTCAGGGAAAGCCTGATGCTGGAAGCTAAGCAGAGGGCCGCAGGTTCGAGTCCTGCCGGGGGCAAAACCAACCACGATTTTGTGGCGGCTATAGTTCAGTCGGTTAGAACGCTTGATTGTGGATCAAGAGGTCGTCGGTTCGAGCCCGACTAGCCGCCCCATTACTTAACCATCCGTCATTTAAGAGAAAAGGGCGTCGCCAGAACTTGGCAACGCCCTTTATTGCGCTTGATTCAGAGCTTTTACTGTCTTCTTCGTTTTCGCAGAACGCCCAGCGCTCCTATGAGGCCGCTACTGAGTAACAGCATCGTGCTGGGCTCAGGAATCGCTGTACCTACGACGGCGACATCACTCCCTACTACCGGCGTATTCTGGAATCTCACGAAGATTGCATTGCAGATCTGCTGTTGAGTAAATCCAGTAAAGGCTGCGCCCGTCACAGTAAAGGATGCGCTTTCACCGGGCAGCAAACCGTCATTGATAGAACCTCCAGTGAAGGTCCCAGCCGGACCCGTCGTGAATCCAAAATCGAGCACCACGTTATTTAATCCGGCAGGTACGTTGCCGAGGTCGGCATCTGAAAAATTAAACGACGAACTCAAACTTGGCGCCTGCGATCCAGTGAAGCCATTCAGGCCGGAAGCATTCGCGTTGCCCGTTGGAGGCAAATCGTATCCGATTCCAGTTATTGTGGATGTTGAACCAGGTTGAGTGATGGCTGACGTATTGGTGATCGTGAACGTGAATGTGTTTGTCTGAGAGTTAAATTCACAAACTACGGTTGCTGTCGAAGCTTGACCGGAATTTACGCCGGTAACTGTGATCGTGTCTGCCCGTGAGGCCGTCGCAGCCAAAACCAAAATCACGAACGAAAAGATTATTTGCAGCCGGGACATTTCACCCCTCCTTGTTCAACTGAGACATAACGATCCGACACCCATAGGGTGACGGGAAACCACTAGTCACTACCTGACAGCAACAAATCTAACCCTCTGTCGTTAACCGTTGTGAGCTGGGCTTCAAATTCGTGCGGGCATTATTCGCATCGAATGTAGCGGAATTGTGGAGAGTACTTGCTATTTCATTCCCAACGGCTCTTTCCTCCATGGCGCTTGTTTTCAAAACATCTTTCGCGCGCTATGGCGCTGGAGATGAAGGGTGTCTAAGATGTATGCCACAGTTAAGTACCGAGG
>JBKPMX010000062.1:0-7273 GCA_046765655.1 Acidobacteriota bacterium | reverse complement strand
TGAATGTTGCAGCCCTTCGCGAGGCAATCGTCGCTGACCTCTCGAAAGGGTTGCGGCCATACTGTGTTGTTGCGAGTGCCGGCACTGTCGGAACAGGTGTCGTTGATCCACTCAACGATATAGCGGATGTCGCACGCGAGTTTGATCTCTGGTTTCATGTTGACGGGGCGTACGGCGGTCCTGCGGTTCTGGATCCGATAAAGAAAAATCTCTTTCAGGGAATCGAACGCGCCGATTCCTTGTCACTCGATCCACACAAATGGCTGTACGTTCCGGTAGACGCCGGTTGTTTACTGTTCAGAGACGATGAAGTTTTTACCCGAACGTTTGGTAGTCAGGATGCGGAGTACATCAAGCGACATGGTTACATTGATGATGAAGCCTTTGCGTTTTGGGACTACGGAGTTGAGCTGTCACGACGTTTTCGCGCCCTGAAGGTTTGGCTGACGCTTCGCTACTACGGTACGCGAAAGATTGCCGCGGCGATTTCTGACGACATGAAGCTCGCGGCGCATCTCGGAGACCTCGTCAATGCCGCCGAAGACTTTGAGTTGTTGGCGCCCGTCGAACTGAGCATCTGTTGCTTTCGTTATGTTCCACCCGAGTTAAAGGACGCGGCTGATGCAGCGTCGGCCACCGAACACCTCAATCAACTGAATGCGCGGATCATGAACACGGTCCAAACAGGTGGACGGGCTTATTTGTCGAACGCGAGCGTTCATGGATGCTTCGCTTTGCGGGCGTGCATTACGAACTTCAGGACGACAAGAGCAGATATCGAAGAGACGTTGGAGATTGTTCGGGAAGCCGCGCTGAAGTGTAGAGCTTAAATGAGTCGTGCGGTCAGTGTAAATTTCATCTCTGTGCGGTCTTTACGTAGCAAGCGCATATGTTCTTGTTCCCTGAGAAACTTTTTCAGAACGGCTCTGCCGCCTGATGTGAGGCGAGGGCTCTGCCTCGCCCCGTAACGTGCTTTTAACGATTTGGGCTAGGCCCTGGTCCGGGCTGTGCCCTACGCTCATCAGCAGCAGATTGAGTGGAACCAAAGCGCCAGGTCAAAGACCGAACCAGGGGCACAGCCCGAAGTGAGAGCAGCCGTTACGGCGAGGCGGAGCCGTCGCCTCACATCGGGCGGCAAAGCCGTAACACAAGCGGCAATGACTTGGTCGCGGCTCGGCTGCGTTGCTTCGGCGTCAACTGGATGTCGGCATTTGACAGACACTATTAGAACGCAGAGGACGCGGAGGCAGAGAACGCCGAGAGTTAACTTGTGTGTAAATGATGCCAGCGCCTAATTACGAACAGGAACTTCAAATCGCAATTGCTCTCTCGCGTGAGGCAGGCGCTGCGATTCTCAGCCTTTACAAAGAGCCACTCGACGTTCAGCAGAAGAATTACGACGATGATTATGAACCTGTTACCGAGGCCGACCGCGTCGCAAATAAGATCATCGTTGATCGTTTAACTGCTGAATTTCCCGACGACGGTATTCTCGCCGAAGAATCAATCGACACCGATCGCCGGCTGCGAAAACAGCGAGTATGGATGGTCGATCCGCTTGACGGCACTACAGGCTTTATCCAAGCCAACGGTGATTTTGCGGTTCAAATTGGTCTTGTTGAAGACGGCAAATGCGTCGTCGGTGTCGTCTATCAACCACTGACCGGAGTTTTGTATCGTGCAGCTCGCGGAAGTGGCAGATGGGTAGAAAGACCTCAGATTGCGCCACAACGTGCAGTTGTTTCCGATCACAACGAGCTTGCAAAAATGCGTCTGGCCGCCAGCCGCTCTCATCGCAGCCCGCGCATGAATCGGGTTGTAACGAGTCTGGGTTTTCAGGAAGAGGTGCGGCGAGGGTCAGTGGGAATCAAGGTCGGGTTGATCGTCGAGCAGCAGTGCGACGTTTACATTCATCTGTCACCACGCACGAAGCAATGGGACACCTGTGCACCGCAGATCGTCCTAACCGAAGCCGGTGGCCAACTAACGGATCTGTTTGGTGAACCTTTAAGCTACAACGTGCCGGACGTGCAAAACCGAAATGGGTTGGTGGCGACAAACGGCGCATCACACGACCGAGTTATTAACTCCCTCGCGCCTCTGCTCGCGGAGTTTGATCGCTATCCAGTTTGAATTGTTGCCGACTGCCGACTGTTGACTGTTGATTCGTCAGACAGCCGATATCAATCGGCAATCCAAATTCGGCGATAGCAGTGGTCCATTGCGCTGAACCGTAGAATCATGAAACGGCGAGGTCTTCTCACTTACCTCTTCTTCTGTTTGGTTCCGCTGCTCGTCCTGGCGGTACTTAACTATTGGAACGGCCTGCGTGCCGCCGATCAAACAATCGGAGATACAGCCCAACACGATCTAAACAGTCTCACCGCCGATGTTGATCGTCGTGTTCAGCAACAAGAAGCCGAAATCCGTCGACTCGCATCTGCCAAATCTGTTCACGATTTCCTCGCGGTTGAAACAAGCGAATCGCGAGATCAACCTGCCGCTTACGTTGCTGCCGATTTTGCTTCGGCTTTGGGACGCAACGGCTCTTTATTTCGTCTCGCGCTGTTCGATCAGGATCGCGTCTTGCGCTTACAGGCAGAACGACCAGCGGAAGCAGCTGACGCCGGGGTGGTTGTTCGCACGAAGGATTTCAGACCGCAGACGTTTCCGCCCGACATTCAACAGAGCCAACAATTCTCGCAGGTGTCGAACACTTCGGTTTGGCGATACGCGTGTCCAATCTATGGCTCTAATAGTCAAGCACCCGGTGCGGTACTGGTTGGCGAAATAGACCTCTCAGAGATTTTCGTTGATCGTGTCGCCGCCTTTGCTAGTCCAACCGGCGTCGCCGCAAAGGAAACTCTGATCGTCGCGTGGGACAACAGCGATCGGATACTGCATCACACGCAGCGCTCCTTCGATGGTCAGTTAATTCAGAACGCTCTGCCGCAACTGGCGCAAATTGCCAAATCGCAAGGTAGTGGAATTAGACGATTGCAGGTAAATAACGGCGGCGACTACGTAATGGCGGTTGCCCCGTTGCCTCGATTAAATATCGCTATTGCTGTTGGCCGAGATCGATCAACCGCGATCGCCAGCGCACACCGTTGGGGTATTGCCGGACTGCTTGTAGCGCTGTTTCTAGCACTGATCATGGCATTCATTATCGATCGGCTTGTGCGACAGCGCTCCAGTGGAATCGATCGTGTGCACGACGCTTTGAATGCCGTGGCCAAGGGTCAGCTGGACCAGCGGGTCGAACTTCATTCCAGTGACGATGCACGGTCAATGGCTGACAACTTAAATCTCCTCGCAGAACGTATGCGCGTTCAATACGCACGCGAAGCTGAAGCACGACAATTCGAATCGTTCTTCCGACTATCAGCGATGCTGACGCACGATTTGAAGAATGCGATCGAAGCTTTGTCGTTGATCGTCTCAAACATGGAGCGCCACTTTCAGAACGAACAGTTTCGATTGGACGCAATGAAGTCTTTGACAAGTGCGACCAACAAATTGAGAGGACTCGTCGCGCGTTTGTCTAGGCCCATAACCAGCCTGAGTGGTGAACACAAGATGCCACGCCGGATTGACATCGCTCCGGTCCTTGAACGAGCAGTAAAGGAGACGGCACAACCGGCGGCCGATCGTCACGCGCTCGACGTGAAGCTTCCCTCGGAGTTGTTTGCAGTTGTAGATGTCGATCGTATTCACGAGGTTTTCGAAAACTTGATACTCAACGCTCTGGAAGCTATGACAGAAAAACGAGGGACCCTCACGATCTCGGCTGAGAAAACTCCCGAAGGGCGGGCGTTGGTAACCGTCAGCGACACTGGCTGCGGCATGAGCAAGGCGTTTGTACAGGAAAATCTCTTCCGTCCATTCAGGACGACAAAGAATGCTGGTGTCGGCCTGGGCCTCTATACATGTCGTGAGGTCATCGTGGCCAGTGGCGGCACAATCGAAGTCGATTCAGCGGAGGGTGCTGGAACCACTTTTCGCGTCGTGCTACCATCCGACGCAGGATAGGTTTTCCATTTGGAGCGCGGCAAGCTCCTCTACTTGTTATAGCCCCTACCTCGCTTCGTACCCGTCGAATAACGGTGTGTTCGTGCGGATTACGTTGTAGTACGTCAACAGGGCCATTCCCGAAAATGACCGAGCAACCGCAAGTCAAAGGAACTATTTTAATCGTCGACGACGACGACGCAATTCGCAGCGGTCTGTATTGGGCGCTCACGTCGGAGTATCGAGTGCTGCAAGCGAGCTCACGCGAGGAAGCGTGTGATTTGGTTGACGAACAAAACATCGATGTTGTTGTAACCGATCTTCACTTACCGCCTCGCGTTGACGACATAGCCGAAGGGCTCGCACTCATTGAAGCCGCGCGCGCTCAGGATCCGCCTTTGCAGGTTGTTGTGATCACGGGCAGTGATGCAAGACGAGCATCGCTCGAAGCGGTACGAAGAGGCGCGTACGGCTTCTTCGAGAAACCACTCGACCCGGACGAAGTTTTGCATATCGTCGATCAGGCAGCACGGCTCCGTAAACTCGAAATCGAAAATCGACGTTTGCGAAATCAACTCGGGCGCGCGCCAGGTTTTTCAAATCTCTCCGGCACAAGCCAGGCGCTCGAGAATGTTTTGAAACAAGCGCGCTCCGTTGCTACGACAACGGCAACAGTTCTTGTGACAGGCGAAAACGGAACTGGAAAAGAGATGCTGGCAAGAGCGATACACGCTGAGAGTGCTCGCTCGTCTGGTCCATTCGTCGCTGTCAGTTGCGCCGCACTTCCAGAGACATTGATTGAAAGTGAGTTGTTCGGACATGAAAAAGGAGCGTTCACAAATGCGACTCAATCGCGGAAGGGACGTTTCGAATTAGCCGACGGCGGCACGTTGTTTCTCGACGAGATCGGCGAACTGAGTCAAACGATCCAGGTGAAACTCTTACGCGTGTTGCAGGAGCGCGCCTTCGAACGTGTCGGCGGCACAAAGACACTTACAGTCGACATTCGTTTGATAGCGGCGAGCAACCGAGATCTGGAAAAGGAAGTTGAAGAGTCGCGCTTCCGACAAGACTTGTTCTACCGGCTTAATGTAGTTCCGTTAGCCCTGCCTCCACTCCGGGAACGGCAAGACGACATTCCATTGCTCGCTGCGCACTTTGCCGAGAAGGCTGCAAACAAACATGGTCGGCCCACGCCACAAATCGATCCGATATTGCTCGAGGTGTTGCAGGATTACGAATGGCCCGGCAATGTTCGGGAACTGGAAAATTTGATTGAACGACTTGTTGTGCTCGAGCGGTCCCCGACGTTAGGTCTCGAGTTTGTTCCGGAAAAGATGTTGCGCTCGGTTCCCCCCGTCGATGGTTCGATTGATGAGTCAAGTCTTGAAGGCGCCGTCGTCGCTTTGAAGCGTCGGATGATAGTGAACGCGCTGAACGCAGAAAATGGTAACAAAGTCGCTACGGCAAAACGTTTGGGGATCAGTCGATCCTATCTTCACAGGCTAATCAACGAATTTGATTTGTGAAGTGAACAGTCAGTATCCCGATACGTCGGCATAGCGTCGGGTTTGTGTTCCGTTACGGAACCACAATCGAAACAGACACCCGATGCTATCCCGACGTATCGGGATGCTGACTGTTTTTCGATGATCTGTGATTCCGTTAACGGCTCTTTGCCCTTTCCTCGCTCCAATGCTCCAATATGAAGAATCATGGCCAATGTGGAATTGCGGTTACCCGAAAATGTGCCGGGCGATTTTTTCGTTGACTCAACGTGCATCGACTGCGACACGTGCAGCCAACTCGCTCCAGCAGTTTTCCGGGACCATGGCGATCAGTGCAGCGTGTACCATCAGCCGACCACCGCTGACGAAACCAAATTCGCACTGATGTCGCTGGTCGCTTGTCCGACCGGTTCAATTGGCACGACTAAAAAGCACGACGCCCGTCTTGGCATCGATGCATTTCCGCTTCACCTCGACGAGAATGTTTACTTTTGCGGCTTCACTTCTGAGTCGAGTTTTGGAGGCTGGAGCTATCTGATCACTCGACCGGAAAGTGAAGGTGGCAACATACTGATCGACTCGCCGCGGTTTGCCACGCAACTAATAAAGCATGTTGCAGCCTTAGGGGGCGTGAAGCGTATGCTGCTAACCCACAAAGACGACATCGCCGATCATGAGCTGTTCAGGGAGAGATTTGATTGCACTCGCATCATGCACGCTGAGGATGGCGCGCGACAGCTTCGGATTGAACGGGTCCTTGAAGGACAAGAGCCGTTAGAGGTTGACAATGACATCATCGCGATTCCAACACCGGGCCACACGCGCGGCCACGTGGTTTATCTTTATCGTCGTAAGTTTCTTTTCTCCGGCGATCATTTAGCGTGGTCGCCAAACCGAAACACACTCACTGCGTTTCGCAGCGTGGCGTGGTATTCCTGGGAGAAGCAGATCGAGTCGATGAAGAAGCTGTTAGATTACGATTTTGAGTGGGTGCTGCCAGGACACGGTGATATGCATAACGATGATATTGAGACTATGCGAAGACACTTGCGCGGTTGTATTGAATGGATGGAAACGAAGTAAGCGTCGTAGATTTTTGATTTTAGATTGATGATTTGCGAATGCAATCGAGAATCAGGAACTGTCAATGAAGTTCAATCTAAAATCATAAATCTACAATCAACAGTCACTCGAGGTGATGAATGAATCGAAACCAGAAGATCGCAATCGGATGTGGCGGCGCAGGATGCCTGGGTTTAATTGTAGTCGCGATTGCCGGTGTTGCGATTTGGTATCTAGCGCGTGAACGTCGTGAGGTTTTACCCCGAACTCGAGTTACAACCGTCAATATCAACTCGAACTCGAACACCAGTGTTGCTAACGACAATTCCGACGGTAATTCAACCAGTTCCAGTAGTGGCACTGCCCCAGCGACGAATATGTCGGATGACGACAAGCACAAGCTCTATCATGCCGCGACGGTGACCAAAGACACGGACACAATGGTGCGCGTTTGGAAGAGACTTGGTCTGGCCGATTCTGATGGAACGCCTAATGAAGCCTATCGCGAGTTTGCCAGAGAGCACATTGGGTGGTTATTCAGAAACACGGAATTTATGCAGGAGATGAACACGGAGGAGAAAGCCCGAGCCTACGTGGAAGCGCACATTAACGACTGAACACATTGGTGATCTTTGATTTTAGATTGCAGATTGAAGGCTCCACTATCTGCAACAAGCATCTCGATCTTCAAT
>JBKPMX010000061.1:0-23507 GCA_046765655.1 Acidobacteriota bacterium | reverse complement strand
GTGCTCGGACAGCGCGCTCTGGATCGGCCGACGATTCTCGTAACGAACCAACATTCGTTGTCAGACGCTGAAGACTTCACCGAAGGTTATCGTGCGTTGAAGTTAGGCCAGGTGGTTGGCGAACCTACAGCAGGTTGGATCATCTACACCTGGAATCAGGGATTGATTGATGGGACGGCATTTCGCCTCCCGCGAATGCGGATTACCGCCAATGACGGCTCGGACATGGAACGAAATCCGCGGCCAGTTGACGTGCCAGTGACGCGACCAATTGGCGAGACGCTTACGGGAAAGGATTCGCAGCTGGATGTCGCGGTTCGTGAGTTGTTAAAGCAACTTGGGCCGAAGCGATCGACGTCAGCTCCGTGATACCGTTGTCACTCCTAATCGCCGTCCTCCTGCCCTCGGCGGTTATATGAGTTGAAGAGCTAACCGATGCAGCCCCAGTGCGAGGGTTGAGATGAACGGCAGATATTTGTTTATTTCGTGGAGTTTGTGTCGGGTTGGGCTAGACCTGAGTTTAAGTTTCTATAATCCTGCCTGGTTATATCTAACACAGCGAGCATGGGGGGAGTTATGAGTGTTGCCAGGCAGATCGTTGCAACGCAACGAGGAAGTAAAGGAAGTGTTTGTTCTGATTCCAAAGGTGCTGGGAAGTGTAGGCGAAAGTTTCTCCGTTTCTTTCCGAACGGTTTTCGCGATGAGACCTACATTGCATGGGAACGCGATTACAAGTGGCAGGCCCATCAGCAATGGGTGAGACTGCTCGATCAAGTTACGCACAAGAGTTTGCTGAACGCCGGCGAATTTCATGAGATCGCGGCGAGGGCAGTAAAGATCGAGTCGCGAACCAATCTCCTGTTTTCGTTTGAGAAGATGGCACTACGCGATGCGCTCAAGCCAATCCAGGGGGCGCGACTGTTTGCCACAGAACTCTATGCCTTCCTACATGGCGCGGGAACTGACGAGCAAAAGTTTGAGCGCTGGTGCAAGGCAGTAAGTGTTTTGCCACGCAAGCAAACGCGCGTGTTAACGTGGCCGATCGTTACCGTGTTTGGCTTCATCGCGCAGCCTTCGAAGCACATCTTCTTGAAACCAAACGTAACGCGTGAGGCCGCTCGTGAGTATGGATTTAATTTCGAATACAAATCTCGCCCTTCCTGGGAGACTTATGAATCTCTCTTACAGTTTGCGAACTGTTGTCGGAGAGATCTGCGCGACCTGAAACCTAAAGACATGATCGATCTGCAATCGTTTATCTGGGTGCAAGGGTCGGACGAATATTGAGGACATTTAGATTTTAGATTGTTGATTGGACTGTAATGCCGGCAATCGTGAATCATCAATCTAGAATCAACAATCAACAATGACAGGAGGTTCCTATGGGAATCGCACAAGCAATGCTGCCCGAGTTCGATTATGAGATGGCGAACACACGCAAGACGTTAGAGCGTGTACCTGATGATAAGTTCGAATGGAAGGCACATGATAAGTCGTTTTCGATGGGGAGCGTTGCTTCGCACCTCTCAAATCTTCCCAGTTGGATCAACATAGCTATCGGTATGGATTCGTTTGATATGGCGCCAGGGGGACAACCGCTTAAGACGCCTCCACTAAATTCACGTCAAGAGGTCCTCGATACGTTCGATAAGAACATTGCTGAAGCTCGAAAAGCACTGCAGTCTGAAACGGACGAACACGTGTTGCAGAACTGGAAATTACTGTCGAATGGCTATGAGGTGCTCGCGATGCCGCGCGTGGCTGTGTTGAGAAGCTTTGTGATGAACCACATTATCCATCATCGAGCGCAGTTGACGGTGTATCTGCGACTAAACGACATCCCTGTGCCTTCGTTGTACGGTCCGTCAGCAGATGAGGAGAGGTAGGAACGGCTCGACGCTCATATAAGTTTGTTGGGGCGGCCCTCCGTGGCCGCCCGTCTTGATCATGAAAGGGCGGCCACAGCGCAGCCCCTACAAACTACTCAGAACAGCTCGAATTTAATCGTCAGATACTTCTTGGGGTTCTGGCGGAAATCGTAAATCATCTTCACGCCTTCTGACGAAAGTTGGTTGACGTTCGTATAGAGCGTGTCGTCAGTGAGAAGTCGGCCCACGGTTCCTTCACCGCGTTGTGCCGCTGCGACCATGTTGTCGATGCGCTCAGCTGTCGTATTGAAACGTGCGATTGCCGCACGTGCATCGTTGTAAATCTCTTCGTCTTTGATTAGCCGGCCCAAAGTTCCCCGGCCTGCATTGATGTCAGCAATCATCGAATTGATTTGCTCAACGGATCGATCGAGTTTATCAGCAGTGCGGTTGATCCGATTGTAGAGTTCATCATCGGTGAGGAGGCGCCCGGCAGTGCCTCGACCAGCACGAAGATCTCCGGCAATCGCCCTGAGCTGGACTGCAATGTCGTTGGCGTTGTTATACAGCGCCGGGTCGTTAATGAATCGTCCAGCTGAACCGTTGCCGGCCCGAACCTGACGCATCACGTCTTCGGTTTCACGGATGGTTGCGTTGAGATTGTTGTAAAGCGCCTCGTCCGTGAACAGGCGGCCAACTGTGCCCTTACCCTCTTTTACGTCGCTCACGATCCCTTTAATCTCATCCGACAGCTTGCTGAGCCGTTGTGCGAGATCCGTCCCTGACGTGGCAAAGTCGTTGACCGTGTTAGACGACGACGACGGCAGCACTGCGTAATCCTGCACCGGCGTACCTACGGCCGTGCCAGGCGTGATGTTGATAAGCATTTCGTTGCCTAACAAACTGGGCGATCCCTGCTGCGCGGTCGAGTCGGATCTAATTCGCTCATTGGCGGAGCGTCCGTCTATGGTGGAATCAATCGTCATCAACACTTCAACACGTGGCGCGTTAGGCACGTCAGAGGGAGGCAGCAGCGTTATGTTGTCGACTTTTCCGACCCGCACACCTGCCAGGCGAACTTCAGAACCCTCACGCAAGCCATTCGCATCCGCAAAACGCGCCTTCAGATGCAGCTTCTTGGCGAATGGATTGATGTCGCCTGACGCATTCAGGATCAGAAAAACGAGAATGCCGATGGCCAGCAAAACGAATATACCTACGCGCAGTTGGCTGAAGCTGACGCTTCTATTTGATCTTGGCATAGTCTTACGCAATCTCGAGGCTTAGCCGTCCTCGATTTCTGCTTCCTTTCTTAATGTCCGCGCAGAAACTTTTGAATGTACGGATCACTGGCGCGTCGCAAGCTCTCGTCGGTGCCACTAAAGATAATGTTACCCTGGCGCATCATCATCACTTTGCTGTTGATGAGACACAGACGCTCACCTTCACGCTCGAAGACAACCTTACCCTCATCGTCGACGACTGCGTACTCTGAACAGATGTATTCCAGGTTATTCATTTCGTGAGTTACGAAGATCGACGACACATCTTCCAGATCGCGCAACTTCATCGCCAGCTCGCAGATGGTTCTTGCCGTTGGCGGATCGAGCCCGGCAGTTGGTTCGTCAAAGAGCACGATCTTCGGATCGCCAATAAGCGCACGAGCAATTCCCACGCGCCGACGCATACCACCGGATAGTTCGATTGGCATCTTGTCGATCGCGTCTTCGAGATTGACGAATCGCAGCATGCGTCGTACCTCCGGCTCGACCTCTTCCTCTGGAACACCTTGTTCATGGAGGCGATACGCGACGTTGTCGTAAACAGAAAGCGAATCGAATAGTGCCCCTTCCTGAAACACCATTCCAATCTTCTTGCGGACACTCATCATCTGGTACTCGGAGTACTCAGTTACGTCTTCACCGTCAACAAGAATCTGGCCGCTATCAGGCTTTAATAGTCCGAGCACCAGTTTGATGATGGTGGATTTGCCGCCACCGGAACCGCCCAGGATGATTTTGGTTTCGCCCTTCATCACCTTGAAGCTTAGGCTGTTGAGGATGACGCGATCGTCGAATGCAAGAACTACGTTGCGGAACTCGATTGCGGGTATAGCGCGCTCGAGATCATCTACCTCACGAAACGTAGATTCTGCAGCATCGTCGCTGATTCGATCGTCTGTGGTGTGTATCGAGGTTGAAGACATGAACGACTCGTCGGGTTAAGGAGTACCTAGAATAACCTGAAGCGCTTTCGCGAGAAAATAGTCGGCAATAATAACGACGATTGAAGCTGTAACTACTGCCCGGGTTGTAGAACGGCCGACTCCGACCGTTCCACCCTCGGTGTTAAGACCCTGGCGACAGGCAATGGCGCCAATAATCAATGAGAACACGAGTGGCTTGACCACGCCGCCAATCAGGTCGTCAGTCGTGATCGCGTCGCGAACAGAGTTGATGAAAATCGTAGATGGCACAGAGTACAGCGCGACTGCTGTAACCCAGCCACCAAATATTCCCAGGACATCCGCAAGCACAGTCAACAGCGGGAGACTGATCAAGAGAGCCAAGATTCGCGGAGCAACAAGCTTCCGGACTGGATCTGTTCCGAGCGCGCGCATCGCGTCGATCTGTTGCGACACGACCATCGAACCAAGCTCAGCGGAGATGGCTGAACCGACTCGACCCGTAACCATCAGGGCGCAAAGAACGGGACCGAGTTCACGCACCAGAGACACTGCGACCAGGTAACCGGTCTGAGATTGAGCACCGTAAGTCTTGAGAGTGGGAAAGGTCTGAACTGTTAAGACGCCGCCTGTAAAGAAGCCAGTAAGAATGATAATGGTAAGAGACCCAACGCCGATGGCGTCCATCTGTGCGATAGTCTCTGGCAGGTACCTGGGCTTTCTAAATAAGCCGCCTAGGGATCGCGCGGCCAGCAACGTCGACTCTTGCAGTTCGAGCAGAGCACGCGTAGCAAAGTTCATCGGACAGCGTTATGACAGCCAATCTTTCGTTGCGATTATTAAGTAGCCCTTCGGCTAAGAGAAAAAGTGCCGAATATCCGCGACATTATGACGATTCAACGCCGAGGATCTTTCACACTCAACTACTTGGAAAGAGCGGCCTATCATGCGCAAATTGCGCATTGTGCGTCAAGCATGGAGTTGTTGGCTGATTGAAAGACAAAAAGAAGACCGGCCAAGACTCCGGCCGGTCTGTTGTTAGCGTGGGGTCGGGATTAGGGTCTTGGGTTGCGCGGAACGCCGTCGCGACGGGGAAAAATCGGGGCCATTCCGTTGCGCTGGTTCGGGCGCAAAACGTTTCCTTGCCGCGCCGGCCTTTGGTTTTGCTTCTGGTCGCGGGTTATTTCTCGTGCCTGCAATCGCAGCTGACGAAGCGTCGCTAATTGCTCCTGGGTTAACACTCGCCGAATTTTTACCTCGGTCAGGATACGCATACGCATCGAAGCCGCTTGGGCAGCTGCCGCATCGCGTACGCGCTGTTCGATCAACGCATCGTCAGGATTGTCAGCGTCCAAAGCTTGCTCAAGCGCGATATTGGCTTCGCGCAGCCGTTGATTGGTCATCGCACGTTCTTCACGCTGTGACTCTCGAATCGCGCGAATCTTCTGTCGCTGTTCCGGCATTAGGTGCAGTTGCTCAATCGGATCCGTTGGTGCTGTTGGTAGATTCTGAGGCGGCTGGGGATCCTGAGCAACAACGGTTACACAGCACACCGCAATTATGAATGCCAGCATGACAATGGGGAGTGGTGCTTTAGCAATTCTCATATCAGTCCTCGGTACTACTTATTGATTGGTTCAGACAGTAATTCAATACCGGTATCATCGCGTTGCAAGAGTCGCAGGTCTGCGGCCAACTGCTCGCGTTCCCATTTTGTCAGAGGTCGTTGACCTCGAGCCACGTTAGTCGAGTTCGAACGGTTCACCGTTTTCTTTGGTGGTTGATTAATCGCTATCGGCCTCACGCTTTCGGGAGCCGAAACCCTGGTCGCCAGGAATTGTGCCTTCTGCTCATCAAGAGCCTTCGTAAGAATCTGGTCTTTCTCCTGTTCGGTATAAACTGCATTGGGTTTATTGTTCACTGCAGTTGTGGATACAGGGTGTTGGGACTTCACAAAAGCCAAGACAGCGAGCAGACAGAAGAGAAGTGTCGCGAAAGCAGTTGCGCCTTTTAACCACAACGGCGACAAATCAAAGAATTCCCGGAACGCTGCGATTGCCGACTTCGTCTTGACCCGGTGTGTTGAAGCCGAGACTTCAGGTGCCGGTGCGACTGACAACGCTTCGAACTTCCAGGCGCCGATCGATTCACGAACTCCCCCGAATGCATGCATCTCCGTCTCACAGGTCCTGCAGGTCTGCATGTGTGCACGAAAGTCGGAGGCTTCACGTTCGGTGGCTTCGCCGTAGAGCACGGATAGCAAATCATCTGTGCGACTGCATGGGGTGTTGTCGTTAAAGTCGTTCATCCTTACTGTCCTCTTCAGACTGGGTCGCTCGTGAATTTGTGTAACCGCATTTGCAATTGCTTCAGTCCTGTATACAAGCGGCTCTTGACCGTGCTCAACGGTAGATCAAGTGCGTCGGCAATTTCTTTGAATGTCAATTCCTCGAACTCCTTCATCACGATCACTTGACGCAGTTCGACCGGCAACGTGTTTACCGCTCGTCGCACAGCTTTTGTGACCTGCCGACTCTCAACTGTCCTCGCCGGTGAAAGCGCAGCAGGCGCCGCGAAACTGCCGGCGTTCTTTTCAACCTCGTCTTCCAGCGCAGTCTCGCTTCTTACCTTCGCTCGGCGTTGGCGAGTGATGCACTGGTTTACGGCGATTCGATGTAACCACGATGAGACCTTCGCCTCGCCACGGAAACCTCGGAGGTTTCGAAACGCGGCGATGAATGTTTCCTGCGTGGCGTCCCGCGCGTCTTCCTCGCGCCCAAGCATTCCATACGCCAGCGCGAAAATACGCCGTTCCCATCGACGCACAAGTTCGCCGAAGGCGTCAGCGTCGCCGGTCAGAGCGCGTTCTACGATATTCTCGTCGCTAGTTAACGTTTCCATGCAATGGCAGACGAGGTGGTCGCTTCCACGGTTGAGCCCATCAAATCATTGGGCGCTCAAGGGGTTAGACGCCTCGAGTTGATGGGAAGTCGAGAGAAATGTGCGAATCCCTGAAGCGCCGGCTGGGTCTCGGCCTGGAGATCGTTGATCTCCGGCAAAAGCTGTTGACACTTTTGAGCGGCTCGACCAATAATGGGTAGCGCCCATTCGCCGGCGTGCTCACCGCAAATCCAACCTCCGAGATTCTACTCCCAGATTCCTTGAATGCTCGAAAAACTTAAGCGAATTAGGCTATTGCATATCCTTCTGGGTGTGTTGCTGCTGGTCGGTCTGCTCCCGCTGGGCTTTGCTGGTGTGCTCCTTTCAGGACGAAGCGCAGACGAACTGCGATCCCTGGAAAATCGCTATCAAGCTCAGCTGGTGCAGGACAAAGCCCGCCAGATCGAGTTGTACGGACAGCGGTATAGCGACGTAGTCACCGGGCTGGCGCGAGCGTTCGAGATAGCTGGAGGCATCCAGCAACTGGACGATTCCGGCTACGACGCACGTTTACAGAAGACACTTCAAGAAGATCCTAACCTCATTGCCCTCGCGTTAGTGCCCGTCAATGGTCGTGTCCATCGCGCGTTTCAGCCTGACGTAATCAAGCTAGATGAGGTCGATCAGCGAGTAGGTGAAGTACTGAAACGCATGAGTGGACGTGGTGCGGTTGTGAGTCGACCGCAGTTGATTCGCTCTGGTCAGGAAATGGCGCTCACGATAGCCGAGCCGGTTCTTGGTGGAACACAAAGCCAGGATGTCGTCGCGGCCGTAGTGGCAGTAGTTTCGTTCCAGGAAGTTTTCGATGCCGTCCAGCAACAGACCTCGAAGAGCGAGCGAGAACTACTCGATGCGGGACTGCCCGTTGTGTTCGTGGTCGATCAGAATGGACGCGCGGTTGCTCACCCTGAAGCAAGCGTCGCATTTTCTGAGAAGCCAATGACGGATTTGAAGGTTGTGCAGGACTGGATGGAGTCAGGTGCACAGGTGCAATCTGCGTTGGCACCGTTCTCAGCTACGCGTGATGGACGAACACTCGAAATGCTTGGATCTTATGCCACAGCGCAGCTCGATAAGAATGCCCGTCTCGGAGTTATCGCTATCCAGGATGAATCAGCTGCACTCGCTTCTGTTTCTGAGATGCGTTGGCAGACGCTATGGATCAGCTTGGTTGCAGCACTGCTCACGATAATGATCGGTGTGTTCTTTGCCAACAAACTAACAACGCCGGTCCGCGAATTGGCGAGTGCTGCTCACCGCATCTCGTCGGGCGATTTTTCACAGCGAATCGAAGTAAGCAGTCGAACGGAACTTGGCGACCTGGGCAATTCATTTAATCTGATGACCGATCAGATCGAAGCTTTCATCAAAGATCTGCAGCGCTCGTCTCAAGAGAATCGCGAACTGTTCATCGGTACCGTCAAAGCTTTGGCGGCGGCGATCGACGGAAAAGATCCCTACACGCGCGGTCATTCGGAGAGAGTTTCCCGTTTCTCCGTGGCGATCGCTCAGCGCTTAAATCTGCCGGACGACGAAGTTGAAAAGATCAGGATTAGCGCGTTGTTGCACGACGTCGGCAAGATCGGAATCGACGACAACATCCTGAAGAAGCCAGCCGCGTTAACAGATGAAGAATACGAGATCATGAAGAAGCACCCGCAGAAGGGCTACAAGATCATGTCGCAGATTCCGGCGATGAAGGAGTTTTTGCCGGGAATGTACATGCATCACGAGATGGTGGACGGCCGCGGGTATCCGCAGGGCTTAAAGAGTGACGAGATTCCTTTGATGGGGAAGATTGTCGCCGTGGCAGATACATTTGACGCCATGACGACCGACCGTCCGTATCAAAAGGCGATGCAGTTTGAGGATGCATTGCTGCGTATTGAGAGTTTCATCGGAACGCGCTACGACCCGGAAGTTGTCGGAGCTTTTGCGGCGGCGTGTAGAGAAGGGCAGATAAAACCCGGTTCCGTAAAGTTGCGCAAACCGACAACAACTCCGCCGCGCGAAGTGGTTGAAGGCGGTGTCATGAACGATCCGGTCGCTGTCGCCTGAGTTCTCGCGTAGACTTAGAAGGCCGATCACATCCACGGCAGTATCTTTATCTCTAGTTCTTCTCTTTGTAACCTCAGCGATCTCTGTCGGCGTCCTCTGCGTTTTCCTTGCTACCTTGAACGCACGCAACAAATGATTCTGACCGCACCGCTTCACGTTTATTGAATGTATTCAACGTGGCAAGAGGAACGCAGAGGACGCCGAGACGCAGAGATCGCTGAGGTTGTATAGAGAAGAACTTCACATTAGGGCACTACCCCACAGCCGCGTCCTTTTTGTTAGGACGCGGCTGTTGTGCTTTAATCGCCGTTCATCAAAAAACTTTAATTCAAGGCGATTTTGAGCGGGTATGGGATTATTCTGGAAAAGAAAAAAGGCAGATGAATTTGTAACGCTGGGGCTTAACCAACCGGCTGGTAAACCGGAACAGCCGGCAGCGAGCACTGCACAGCGCGCCGATGTCGATAAGACTGAAACAGCGCGTACAGCACCGGAACTAATCCCTCCCGTAGCTGGTGCGAATCCGGCTCCGATTCCGGTCGAGACTCAAGCGCAACGTCCGATTGCGCCGGTTGTTAGCGAAAGACAACCAGAGCAGACGCGCGAAAAGCCTGCGCCTTCGCGTTCTCCTTTTGCCACTTCTGTTCTTGGGCTCAACCTCTCGATGGAGGAGTTGCAGGCTCAGGAAGCGGCACTCGAACAGGAATTCTCAGCCAGGTTTCGCCGGGCAGTCTCAGCGACCCGCGAATCACTTAGCGAGCGTCTCGATACCGTCTTTGCAGGACGCAAACAGATCGATGAGGAGTTACTCGATCAGTTGGAAGAGGTTTTGATCGCAGCAGACATCGGCGTTCCGACGACACTAGAAATTCTCGAAACAGTTCGTCGCGGTGTTGCTCGCAAACAGATCAACGATCTCGACGCTTTGAAGCAAGCGATCAAGCAAGAACTGCTAACCATTCTTAGCGCTTCGGAGCGGGAAGGAGTTGCGTCTGAGACTAGCGTTCCGGAGAGCGTTGCTCCTTATGTAATGATGATCGTCGGCGTGAACGGCGTGGGAAAAACGACAACGATTGGGAAGTTGGCCCAACGTATCAAGGCCGAGGGCAACGACGTTTTGATCTGCGCTGCCGATACATTCCGTGCTGCTGCTTCTGATCAACTTGCTATCTGGGCGGAACGTACCGGTGTGCCTTTGATTCAGCAGAAGCAGGGAACTGATCCGGCTGCGGTGTTGTTCGATTCGTTGAAAGCAGCGAAGGCCCGTGGTTCGGAAGTACTGATTGTCGACACCGCCGGACGGCTTCACAATAAGTCGAACCTGATGGCCGAACTCGATAAGATGAAGCGTGTTGCCGCGCGTGAAGTCGAAGGCGCACCCCACGAGACCCTGCTCGTCGTTGATGCTGTTACGGGACAGAATGGACTCGAACAAGCTCGCCAGTTTTTAAAAGTCGCCGGCGTGACTGGAATCGTCCTGACGAAACTCGACGGCACGGCGAAAGGCGGAATCGCTGTGGCTATCGCTAAAGAACTCAATCTGCCGATACGTTATGCCGGCATTGGCGAAAAGGTGGACGACCTCGTAGTGTTTGATCCGAAGCAGTACGTTGAGGGGTTGTTTGCTTAATCAAGGTCCAAAGTCCAAAGTTCAACATGACCTCGACCACAACATTAGCTGAAGTTCCAACCTGGTCTGAAACTGACCGGCGTCTAATGGCGCGTGCTTTGGAACTGGCGTGTCGTGGCGTTGGTCAAGTTAGTCCTGGACCGCTCGTCGGTTGTGTGATCACGAACAGCATCGGTGAAGTTGTTGGCGAAGGCTATTACATTTACGAGGAAGTCATGCACGCGGAGACCATTGCGCTGCGCGAAGCGGGGAAGCGAGCGCGCGATGGCACGGCGTACGTTTCATTAGAACCGCATGCTCATCAAAGTAGGACTCCGCCGTGCACCGATGCGCTGATCGCCGCCGGAATCAAGCGTGTCGTTGCACCGATTCAGGATCTCAATCCGCAAGTGTCAGGTCGTGGATTTAGCCACCTGCGTGACGCAGGCGTTGCAGTTGAAGTTGGACTCATGGCCGATGAAGCGTCGGAGGCAAACGAAAAGTATCTGCACTTTATGCGCACTCGACTTCCATTCGTTCATTTGAAGTCGGCGCTCTCATTAGATGGTAAGGTGGCGACGAAGAGTGGTGACTCACGCTGGATCACCGGACGTGACGCGCGCAAGAGAGTTCACGAGTTACGCCATGAGTATGACGCGATCATGATCGGTGCCGGAACAGCCGAACTCGATGATCCATTGCTGACGGATCGTTCTGGCTTGCTGCGGCGTCGACCACTTGTACGTGTCATCCTCGATGAACGGTTGCGGCTATCTCCCGGGTCACAACTGGTTCGCACTGCAGCCGAGGCACCTGTGATCGTGTTTACGGCCGAAGACACTGACGAGTCGAAGATCGACTCTCTAAGAACGTACGGAGTTGAGGTAATCAATTCCGGCACACGCGATCTCCGCCTCGTTCTCAAAACGCTAGGCAAGCGTGCGTTTGAGGGCCTGCTGATCGAAGGCGGGCCGACGCTTGCGGGTAGCTTCGCTGACGCTGGACTCATAAACAAAATCAGCTTCTTTATCTCGCCGACGATCATTGGTGGTGCGGATGCGCCTGGGCCAGTTGGCGGTTCCGGTGTGGATGTCGTACGGCACGCACTGAAATTGCACCGCGTGAAAACTGAGCAACACGGCGAAGATCTAGAGATCACTGGCTATCCTGAAAGAGTTCGTGAAGAAACAACCGACCCTGAGTCGTTCGTAACGTAATGTTAGCTATCTCTGTCCAGTCTCCGTGTTCTCTGTGTCTCTGTGGTTAACGGTAGAAACTGAACCACAAAGGCACAGACACGGAGTCTGCACAGAGAAGAAGCGGCGATTAGTTCCTCTACCTTGTCTTCATCTCATCCCATTCGGCCTTCCAAACGTTTCGGGCAGCACTTCCTTCACGACCGTAATATCATCGGCAAAATAATTTCCGCGTTTGATCCGGGACAGGATGAAACTGTTGTTGAGATCGGACCTGGAACAGGGGCACTGACTTCGACATTGCTCGAACGCGCGGCCCGAGTCATCGCAATCGAGTTTGATCGGAAGCTAATCGAGCCGCTGCTTGCACAGTTTGGTAATCGCGACAACTTTCGGTTGGTAGAAGCTGACGCGCTCGATGCCGACATCTGCGATTTGATTAGACCCGCGACGAATACGCGTCTGGTTGCTAATCTTCCTTACAACATCTCAACAGCAATTCTGCAGAGACTTATTGAGCAACGATGTATTACGGAGATGGTGTTGATGTTGCAGAAAGAGGTCGTCGATCGAATGCTCGCGCCGGCTGGCTCCAGTGATCGTGGTTATCTTTCCGTTGTCGTAGAGGCTTACTGCGAAAGCGAGAAGTTATTCGATGTATCTCCCGGAGCTTTCCGGCCCCCGCCAAAGGTCTGGAGTACAGTTGTGCGATTGGAACGGCGTCCGCAGATTAAATCAGGTGTTCGAGATGAAGAGTTGTTATGGCGACTCGTTAGTGCCGGGTTCGCACAAAAACGTAAGACGATTCTGAACAACCTCCGTAACTCAACTGGGCCGTTGCAACAGCGCGTCAAAGATAACGGGGGAGCGAGTATTGTGTTGTGCAAAGCTGAGGTCGATGTGCAGCGAAGAGCAGAGACTTTGACTCTCGATGAATGGGAAAGGATTATCAAGGCGCTGACATGATCTCTCCGCTCTTTCTCTGTGCAAACCTCCGTGTGCTCTGTGTCTTTGTGGCGGATTTTGCTGAGCTGCGAAATCTACCACGACGGAGACACAGAGCACACGAAGGTTGCACAGAGAAATCCAGGGCGTACCGCTTACTTCAACGCTTGTTGACTACCACTCTCACTCCAGTCTTCGGTCTTAGTGACATCGCCGGATAGAGTTCGACATTGGCATCCGGCGCCAAATCGAATTTGAAACGCCTGCCAATCGTCGCCATCAACAGAATCATTTCCATCATCGCGAAGTAGTTTCCAATACAGACTCGTGGTCCACCACCAAAAGGGAAGTAAGCAAACTTCGGAAGCTGTTCGACGAACTCCGGCGTCCAACGATCGGGATGGAATTCATCAGGCCTATCGAAGAAACGCGGATCGCGCTGCGTTGCCCATTGAAACGTGAACAGTTGCGTCTTGCGCGGTATTCGATAACCGCCGATTTCACACTCCTCAATGGCTTCGCGACCAAGCCCGAACGCTGGTGGATATAAACGCATTGTCTCTTTCGCGATCATTTCTGTGTAACGAAGGTGCGGAAGATCGCTCAACTCCGGGAGTCGCCCGTTGAGCACGGAATCAAGTTCTTTGTGGAACTCAGCCTCAACGTCCTTGTTAGTTGCCAGGAGATACCACGTCCACGAGAGCGCGAGTGCCGTTGTTTCATGACCGGCGAGGAAAAGCGTAATAACTTCGTCTCGCAACTGCGCATCGGCCATTTGGCTGCCATCTTCGTCCTGCGCCTGAAGCAGCATTGAAAGCAAGTCGCCCTTATCCGCGGCGCTCGCTCTGCGCTCGGCGATGATGCGATAGATGATCTGATCAATCTCTCCGACCGATCTGTGAAACTGACGATGACCCGATGTAGGCAGGCGATTGTCGATGATCCATTTCAGTGTGGCTTGGGACGCGAATGGTTTTACGATTTCCGAGAGTACGCGGCCCACGTTATCGATATCGCCCGAGACATTCGCATCAAACAGCGTCTTCACAACTATCTCAAGCGTCAGCCGCATCATGTCGCGATGCAGGTCGCGCGTCTCGCCCGCTTTCCATCCAGCCAGCATGCGTTCGGTGTACTCGACCATAACCTCGCCGAAGTTACTGATTCGTTGCTTATGAAACGCCGGCTGCGCGAGTCGTCGTTGTCGTCGCCAAAACTCGCCTTCACTCGTTAGCAAACCATTACCAACAAGTCGATAAAAGAAATTCGATCGCAACGACATTGCCTTCCGAAAGTTCTTTGCGTTTGTAACGAGAAGATATTCGATGTCTGTCGGGTGATAGATGAAGTACGCAGGAACGTAGAGGAAGCGTGCACGAACAACATCACCAAGACTGCGCAGACGGGTGATGAACGCAAGTTGGTCGCGATTGAACTCCCGCATCACGCCGAGAATGGCGGAGCCTTTCCACTCTGGGGGCAGCGGTGCTTGGCGCGACGCAGTGGTTGATTTGATTGGAAGTTCGTGTGCGCTATTCATGGATCAACTTAGGACACCATGCAAAATACCCCACCACCGATGGAATGAGGTCAGTACCACCACGCGGTAGCGGGTGGGTGCGAAGCCGGTCTGCACGACGAGTCAAAAAAAACTTCGCACCCACGCGCCACCGCGTGGTGGCACTGACCTCATTCTATCGGCAATATCGGATCCGCGTAGATCCCGGGTTCACTGTCGGGAATCACGATCGCGCCGACAGTCTTTTGATAGAACCGCACTGGGCCAGCAGCTCCAATAATCGCATAGACGTACCCGAGCTCTCGCAATGCCGTGAGGCTCGACAATAGCAATGCCTTGCCGATGCCAAGTTCCCGGGCGGACTCAACTACGCCTGTTGGTCCAAAGAACCCGCGCCGCGTGCATTCATATGCAGCAAAGCCAACGAGTTTTTGATCAATCGCGGCAATGAAGACGCTCACTGGCTTGTTTGCGAAACCTACTGAAGCCTCGTCCGCCCAGGTAGCGGAGAAATTCTGTTGGATGAACTGTCGCACGATTGATAACTCGAATGGTTGTGCTCGTCGAATCAATACTTTTGCATCTGGTGGTTCTACAGGAGGAAGTTTAAGGAGGTTCACCAGCAGGTCTGCCATCTTTGTTATCCCAATTGCACAGCGAGCATTGAAACTGATCCGCCATCGATTCCTTTGATCGGAAAGATCACCTGATCTTCACGTCGATACAAACCAATCGCGTAAATCAATGGTAGATAATGTTCAGGTGTGGGTACCGCGAGAAGTGCATTGCGGCCCAGAGTCTCGTAGTGAATGATAGGCTTGTGATCCGCAGCGAGTAGATACGACATCACCTCCCTTTCGAAACTTATTGCCCAGTCGAAGGGAGCGACCGCGTGTTTCCCCCAGGCATAAGTGTGAAGGTTATGAACGAGGTTTCCGCTGCCGATAATAAGAACGTCTTCGTCGCGCAAAGGCTGCAGGCGTTGTGCTAATTCGTAATGGAACTGCGCCGGTTGAGTTTCATCGATGCTGAGTTGAACAACAGGCACGTCTGCTTCGGGAAACATGTGGACCAGTACCGACCATGTGCCATGGTCCAGTCCCCAACTGTGATCGAGACCAACGGATACCGGCGATAGCAGTTCTTTTACGCGTGCAGCTAGCGCTGGACTGCCCGGTGCATTGTATTTGAGCTGATAAAGTTCGGGAGGGAAGCCGCCGAAGTCGTGGATTGTTTGTGGCCAGCCCATCGCAGTGACGAAGGTTCCCGGGATATACCAGTGTGCTGAAACAGCGAGGATGGCTTTCGGTTTTCTAATGGTCTGTCCAATGGTCCGCCATGCTCGGGTGTAATCATTGTCCTGAAGCGCATGGAGCGGATTGCCGTGGCCGACAAAAATGACAGGCATTGGTGCTTGCATCGGGTTGAGGAGAGTTTACTACGAGGGATTAACCGTACTGTAGCTCCGGAGTCGGCAATCGTAAGCAACCGAGAGCTTTCGGTTCAAGAGACTTCGTGATAATCAGCAACACTGAACCCTCACCGGGATAACTCAAGATCACAAGAATGCAGGTTGGGAAGGGTGGTTCACCCCCGCTCAAGTTCCAAATGCATTCAACGTTGACCGAAATAAAACTTGAGCGGGGGTGAACCGCCCTTCCCAACCTGCGATTAACGAGACTTGAATTGTTTCAGCGAAGATTGAACACTGTTTTGCACGTTGAGTTGATCTCGGAAACATCGGATCTGGGTGAATCTATTTCTTAGACTTCGTCGTCAGCACACCAAGTCGGTGACCTTTTGCGGATGCGTCAATCAGTTGGGCCAACCTTCTTTCTTTGGTCTCTTCCTGTTTCGCCTCCATTACTCGGTAAATCATGAGGCGCTTATAACCAGCGGGTTGCTTCTCAAAAAACTCCCAGGCCTCTTTGTTTGTGCGAAACTTTTTCTCGTAGGCAGGTGCAAGCTCCCGCGGCCGATTCTCAAACGAATAAATTCCTGTCTTCGTTGGGTCCTTGAGCTCATACGCCTTTAGACCCGCTGGCGCCATACGTCCTTCTTTCTTCAATCTCTCAACATGGCGAACATTCACATTGCTCCATATGCTCTTTGGCTTCCGCGGGGTAAAACGAATCGTGTAACCCTCGTCGCCGAGACTGCGTCGCACTCCGTCAATCCAGCCGAAACACAGAGCTTCATCTAATGCTTCCGGATAAGTGATGCTCGGCTTGCCGCTGTCTTTCTTGTAGAAGCCGACCAGCAGTTCCGTTTCTTTTGCGTGGTTCTTTTCCAACCACTTGCGGAAGTCTGCCTGCGACTTGAAGAAACGAGGATTCATCTAGCTGGTTAATTTGTAGGGGCGGCACTCCGTGGCCGCCCGTCTTTCTTGGCGTGCTGAACTTTACGCGACTTCACGGGCGGCCACGGAGGGCCGCCCCTACAGTTGTTCCGCTCAGTTTCGCGTCGGTTGCTTTCCCGGCAGCCAGGCGGGACGAAAAGTTGAGTTCGCAAGCCAACGAATCGGCTGAATCATCGAATCAATTGACCGAGTCATAAACGCAAAATCGATTTTGCTGAGATCGTCTGTCACCCGATGGTAATCAGGATGTAGTCCGAAGCTTGAGACTGTGTGGGCCACAACTCCGCGCAAGGCCAGCGTGTAATTGTCAGACCGTTGGAAGAAGTTCTGTTCGGGATGTGGATCCGCAACGAGGCTTGCACCCTGGCGCGCGAGCTCAGGGCCTAACGTTGAGCGTTCATAACCCGTCAGCCAAAGTGTGTTGGGAGGAACTTTTGCATCAGGACGTCCCAGCATCTCGAAGGTTATATCCGCCACAATTTTCTCGAGTGGAACCGGCGAATGATCAATAAAGTAACGTGCGCCATATCCCCCTCGTTCCTCACTTCCGAAACAAATGAAGTAAATCGTGCGACGTGGCCGTTGTCCGGACGAAAGCGCCCGGGCCATTTCCAGAACTGCAACACATCCAGACGCGTCGTCATCGGCTCCATTGAAGATTGTGTCGCCCGTTCCGCGTTCATTCACGCCCAGGTGGTCCAAGTGAGCGCTCAGCATGATTGCTTCACCATTGGGATCCGAACCCTGCAAGAATCCGATCGCGTTCCACGTCGCTGCGGTAGGATCTGGCCGTAAATCGCCAGCAAACTCAACTCGCGTTCCGTTTCCGAGACCTGCGAGCTCGGCGAATGCTTCCTTGCTGAACGAGAAGACCGGTGCAAATTGAGGTGATTGATCGCCCGCTAAGCGCGCTGCGACAGGAGGAAGTCTGGCACCCGCCTCACGCTGCTGTCGGGCGCGGTCAGACTCGAGGAGGACAATAGCGGCGGCTGGAGAAGTGCGCGCTATGCGCATGAGGTTTTGTTGTTGTTGAAGGTTGGAATTTTCCGGCATTCGGATGATAGACACAGAGCCCTTTGCAGGTGCTGCGTCGCCTTCCACGATTTGTAAATCCCCGCTCAGCCCTCCCACACGTATTCCCGTTACCAGAAAATCCTTACCGTATTGCCATGACTTACCGCCCGCCGTGACAGTCGGTGCCGACGCAAACCTGGCGGTTTCCAACTGTACTCGTTGCACAAAACCGCGATTGTTCGTCGCATCAGTATCGCCGCCTGGCTGAAGACCAAACTGCCGGAACATCGATCCCACGTACTCCGCCGCGACTCGTTCATAATTACTCGCACTAAGGCGACCTTGCATCGCATCGCTTGCGAGAAAACCAAGCTCCGCGCGCACGCTTCTTTCAAGAACCTGAGGGGCCCGGACTTTGACCGCCTTTCGCCTTTGCGCAAAGGTTGGAAGCGGTGCGGTGATAACGCTAATCAGTAAGAAGATAAGAAAGGGGGATGGTCGTTTGGCCATGAAGTCTCCTGAAGACTACCAACGGCAGTTGGTAGATTTTTCAGGTCCTTTCTCCACTGCTGTACTAACAAACGTCACGCGCTTGCGACCGGAACTCGAAGCGTAAAGGTCAACATCGAGTCGCAAGCGCGTGTGATCTGGATGGCGCTCGGTTGTAGAAAGGACTTGAATATTCCCCTAACTCCCGTTAGGGGAATTCTGTTTTAACTCGTCGCAGTTACCGTGCAGTCGTAGTGGTCCCCTGTGGTGTCGACTTCTTCACGTACTTCTCATACCACGCCAGATAACGCTCGAGTCGATCTTTTTGATACGTCGGTCGTTGAATGCCGTGGAACTCATTTGGATAAATCACCAGCTGCGTATCGATGCCGAGTGACTTAAGCGCCTGATACATCTGCTGACTTCCTTGAATGGGAACATTGAAGTCGCGTTCGCCACCCATGAACAGTGTTGGTGTTTGAATCCGATCTGCATGAAGAAACGGATAGGAGAGCTTTACGTATGTCTCCCACGATTTCGGATTCCACGGTGGACCAATCTCGTGATCGTACTGAATGATGTATTGATCAGTTCCGTAGAACGCCACGGTAAAAGCTGTGCCGGCACCACTCGTCGCTCCTTTGAATCGATTGTCGGTTGCGATCAAGTAGTCAGTGAGAATGCCGCCATAACTCCAGCCACCGACACCGAGTCGATCAGGATCCGCAACACCCATCTTGATGACGTGATCGACGCCCGCCAACAGATCCTGGACTTCATAGTTTCCCCAATCGGCAAAGATTGAACGTGAGTAATCGCGGCCACGTCCCGAACTGCCGCGGTAATTCACTGCAAGCACCGCGTAACCATTCGCCGCAAAGAATTGCCTTTCTGAACTGAGGGAGTGTTGGTCCTGGCCGTTTGGTCCACCATGTATTCGCAGTAGAAGCGGAACCTTCGTACCTTTCACGTAACCGACAGGGTATGTAAGTAGCCCGTGAACTTCAGTGCCATCTTTGGATTTAAACGACACCTCCTCTGTTTCACCAAGTTCCAGCTCTGCAATCAAGGCGTCGTTTTGATGGGTTAGTTGTCGGAGACCACCTGGCTCGACTACCTGAATCTCGGTCGCTTTTTTATCTCCACCTGACAACACCACGGTCTTGTTGCCACCCGCGTTCCAGCTCGACAACACAATTGGTGGTTGCATCAGACGCTCGGCGGGTCCGCCGGAAACCTTCGCGCGTACCGGATACTGAGATCGATCATCCGTTACCAGAAAGTTTATGTAGATTCCGTCCGCATTGAACCGCGCTGACGAAACTCCGCGATCGAGATCTTCAGCGGCTTTGAATCGTGAGGGAGGTGCGCTGCCGTCGGACGGGACCAGATTCAACCGCTCCATGCTGTAAGCGCCGTATTTCCTCTCGTCAGTATCAAGAAAGGCGATCCATTTGCCATTCGGACTCCATTCCGGTTTCGACCGCGACGCGCGAACAGAGGATGGCGTCAGTTGCTTTTCAGTGGCACCGGGTTTTGCATCCGCGACATATAGCTGGCCCGAGGGATCTCGATCCGGATCGTCGATGTGGTTGCTGGTGAACGCAATGCGAGACCCATCCGGTGACCATGAAGGGGAACTCTCGTCCCATTTGCTCGTGGTAAGTCGATCGAGTTTCTTAGTCGCCACGTCGAACAGATAGATATAGCTGTGACGACCGGAGAGAAGATAACCCTGCACGTCCTGCTTGAAGCGATAGCGGTCGATTACGATGGGCTTTGGCACACGTGGCGTCGATGAAGCACCTGGCGCAGGCGATGGAGTCGGTTCTGATTCAGGATCCGGATCGCCAATCAGTAGAGCCAGACGTTTTGAATCGGGTGACCACTCGTAACCCTGCAAGCGTCCTTTGACGTCGGTGAGCTGCGTGGCTTCGCCCCCGCGACGGTCCAACACCCAGACTTGACTGCCGCGCGCTTTACCTGGACGCGACGACGTGAATGAAATGTAGTTCCCGTCGGGGCTCCAACGCGGCGAACCTTCGCCTTCCGCACCGAACGTGATTTGTCGATCATTGGTGCCGTCGATCTTGATCAGCCACACGTGCGCACTCGATTTGTCTTCTTTCATGTCCACAGTCGAAACAACGTATGCGACCCATTGACCGTCGGGCGACACCTGCGGGTCGCGCACATCTTTGAATCGAAAGATGTCATCGACCCGAAGTGGGTGTCGTGCTGTTTGGGCACAAATGACTGAAGCGAGCGCAAGGATTAGAAATAGCGAGTAACGTAAATGTCTGGTCATCGGCGGCTCCTAACGGGTTCTAATAGAGTTGGAAGGTCATTATCATTCGGGTCGACTGCGTGACGAACTGTCGGTCTTTAATGGCAGGAAGAAAGATTGTCTTGCGCACAGTTTCTTCCGCTGCTTCGTTCAATCCTCCGGACAATCCTTGGAGTATTTCAGTTTTGCCAACGTTACCATCTGCAAGCAATTCGAATTGAACCGTAATGGTCCCGTGGATTCCACGCGCCCGCGCTTCTTCTGTATACATCGGTTCAGTTTTGAATAGTATGACGAAATGTGAATCCGCGACGGGAGGCTTATAGCCCTTTTCAATCCCCTGATGCAGCACGTCAAGGAACTTCTTCTTCTCCCTTTCTCCCGGTCGGTGTGGATAGGTAACGTCTTCAGCTACCTTTTTCAGTTCTGACCACCACGACTGTTCTTCCGGGGAGCAGGGAAGACTCGCTTCGGGCACACCGTGCGGTCGTCTCGGCGGTTGGGATTGAGAACTACTTTGGACGTGCGCAGCGCAGAGCACCGCAAAGAGCAGTATTTGAATTAAGCAAACTGCGGCAGCGCGAAACACTCGGGAACTCCTTGTGATTAAAGACAGGAAAGGAACTGCGCGGGATAAAAATATTAGAAGCGGTGAGTGCAGTCAATGCAGCAACGATGATCAAGGTACATAACATTAACCACTCAACATCATCTACAATAGCTCACTGCCAAAATTGCAGTAAGGTGGCTTGCCCCCGCTCAAGACTCATGTCGAGTCAACATTGAATGAACTGGATCTTAAGCGGGGGCAAGCCACCTTTCCCTACTGCATTCTCTTGAGTCGAGTTATTTCAATTAGAGTTGAGCCATTGATGCTATGTACCTTGTGACTTTTCAAGAATCGTCCGAGGCTATTCAGATCGCGTTAGCACGGCGCCACCGGGAGCGTAGTTTACACGCCGCATTTCTTTTATCCGGCCTGAATCAATTTTGCCTTCGACAATTTCATAACCAAGCAACGCGAACAGTCGGCCGCGCAGAAACAACGGCCGCGCATTGCCATACCAATCGACGCATGAAGCGCGACAGGCATCGTTAACGGCGCCCTCTGGCTGCGAATTCAGCTCACCGATCTCCTGCAAAGACATCGATTGATTTCTCAAGAACAGAATCCCGGCTGATGACTCGAAGAGATGACGATAACCTGGACGTGCTGGTGTGCTGATTGGCAATCCAAGAATGCCCGTCTCCTCACCATCTGGTTTGTAGAAGAATCCATGACTACGCAGTTCACCCTGCGACGCTTCCTGCCTCGTGTACCGCGAAGCAACTTCGGGCCAGTTTCCAAGACGCACCGCAGTGAAATGCAGGTTTCTTCCATCCGTGCCGACGATCACAGCACCATCGCCCATCTGCTCGATGCGATCCACGCCGTGTGGTAGCGACAACTGATGCGAATCACCTCGCGCCCAACGGACGAGAAACAGGTTGGACTGTTCGGTGTTCTGCGGACGACCCCAGCCGCTGCCCGTGCCGTAGATCAAGTAATCGCCAACGAACCTGTTCTGAAATGTGTAGCCTTCAGGTTTAGCGAGCTTCCGATATCTCGACGACGGTACAACTTCACTACCGTCTGAAAAATCTGCGATCGGCACGCGTAGCAAAGCGACATCACCCGCCGAGTATTCGGCTGCCCACATGCCATCGCCGCTGCCGTCCGCGCGTACAAGTACGTTCAAGAACTGATCTTCACTTTGGAGAAACGAAAACTGGTCGACCGGGCTGCCTGCAACTCCGAGTGCGCTTGGACCAGAACCGTCGAGCGGCATGCGGAACAGCTGCGAATGTGCCCGCTCCTGATTCTTCCGGTAAACCCAACTGGTGGCCCATACATAAACAGCATCAGGCGAAACGTAGAACACATGCCCTGGAGGTGCCACTACTGCCGTCGCTTTGCAATCGAAGCCACCGTTTGCGAGATCACAAACAGTCACTGTGTGCAGGGCAAGGCCCGACTCCGTATCGGATTGGCCTTCCGGTCTGTAAACCTGTGTTGCTGAAACGATGCGATGAAATTCCTGAGGCGTTGCGCCTTTGTGCCATCGACGAACAGCCGGAAACGACGCAAACGGATCTTCAAGGTAAGGCGACAGGTAAAGCGGGGAGTAGAAGATCAACTTACTGCCGATCAAGCGACTTGCATAGTTTCTCGACGAGTAATAATCGTTTGAACGAAGGTGATAAGTTGAGCGATAAGATATCTGACCAGCCGGATCGATGTTGAATAGACCAACTTCAGTTCCACCTCGTTGGTAGCTGAAACCGATAACGACGATCGTATCGCCTGACACAAGCATTTCGTCGTACCAAGTTCCACTCGGATCCATATCTGGCCCAAACGCGTCGACAGTCGAGATAGGTTTTAAAGCACCATCGCCGATCGCGACAGTGAACAGTCGGCCGCGACGAAGCACGACGAGATGATCTCCGTGGACTTTCACGATCCCGCCTTCATCCACCCCAGCGTGTTGAACGTTGGTAACCGATTCATCGTCGCTTTTTGCCTTCGCGACTTCGGCGACGGCTGGCTCCGCAGTAGGAGCGGCATCGCGCAGCACCCCACTCGCCGCTTCACGGCGTCCACGCCGATTCTTCTCGGCTAGTTCGCGAAGAAACCGCGCGAGCTCTTGTTCGGAGCCGAAGCTGCGCATCGTCTTCTTAACAGGATTGGCGCCGGTCGGGCCGAGTGGCGGGACTCCATTTGCCGGAACCTCAGTACAGGCAAGCAGTCCGAACACAGAGAGTACGAGTGTGATTGAAAGGGAAAGCAGGAGTTTCATCGTCGGCATGACCTCATTTCTTAGTTAAGACCTAAAACATCTCGACTAAGGAACGAGGGTGCCATGCTGATCTTGCGGGAGTTAGTTGTGGAGTGAAAAGTTTGTAGCCGCAGCGGGACAAATCAACGGCGGCGGCGCCAGGAGGTAATTGTCCGTTCTTCACTCCGATAGGAGTGGCATGTTTCTAGTTCTCGACCC
>JBKPMX010000060.1:0-10582 GCA_046765655.1 Acidobacteriota bacterium | reverse complement strand
CGAAGACGGTGCCGCCTACAATCGCTGCAGAAGACTCGATCGAGTCTCCAGCGTCGAACGTCCAAAGCAGTTTCAAATTCTCGGGAACTTGCGAGTCTGATACGCCGGTTAGACGTTGATTACCCCGAAACTGTGACCAGTTATCAGCGGGTGTTGTGTCCTGGGCAGGAGCATGCGCTGGAACGGACACGAGCAAAAACAGAACGAGCGTTATTAGAATCGCTCTCTGTGCAACCTTCGTGTTCTCTGTGTCTCTGTGGTGAGAAATGCGCGGACACTTATTCACCACAGAGGCACAGAGAACACGAAAGTTGCACAAAGGATTCAAAACGCGCATTGATAAACCTCTAGTGCTCCGTGAATGTCGAAGGGGCGGGGATTGAAGCGGCCGGTCCATTGCTCAGCGGCTTCACCCGCGAGCTTGGACAGGTCATCAGAGGGCACGCCTGCCTCTCGAAGATTTGAATATAGACCACCCGCGCGTGCGAGTTGTTCGAGCCGCGCAGCCAACCTTTCGCCTGCATCCGTTTTGGACTGCGCCAACCGGTTAAAGCGATGCCAGGTCGCGGCACTCCAGAGCAGCTCTGCATATCTTTCGCCCGCGACGACGCTATTCCAACGGACCACGGTCGGCAGGAGCAGCGCGATTGCGGTGCCATGGGTTGTTCCGTAATGAGTAGTGAGCGGGTTAGCACACGCGTGAGTAGCGCCCAGCATCGAGTTTTCGATCGCCATCCCAGCGAAGAATGCTCCCAACTGCATCGCCCCGCGTGCTTCGATGTCTTTGGCATTATTGAGCACGCGCTCGTAATTGCCTTCCAACAACTTCCAGGCTTGCCGCGAAAACGACTCTGACAACGGATTTCGCTTTGTCGTGACGAACGTTTCTACCGCATGTGCGATGGCGTCGAACCCTGATGTGGCAGTCACGCTAAGTGGCTGCGAGATTGTTAGCGCTGGATCAAGAAGTGCGATGCGAAACGCGATCTTCGGATCACCACACGCTAGTTTCTCGTGTGTGGCTGCATCGGAGATCAACGCATACGTTTGTGCTTCGCTGCCCGTGCCTGCAGTTGTTGGAATGCCGATCATCGGCAGGGTCGGCCTTTGCGCCTTTCCATAGCCATGGTACTCGCGCATGCGGCCGCCGTTCGTGACTAAGAGGTTGATTCCTTTGGCGCAATCAAGTGAACTTCCGCCGCCCAGCGCAACAAAGGAATCGATCCGTTGTGATGCCGCGAATGAAGCGCCGGCTTCGATCATCGCGGTATCGGGATTCACGTCAAAGTCGTGGAACTCGATCACGTCGATTCCCGCAGCACGGAGTGGCGCTACTGCTTCAGCGACGTGACCTGAATCAACCAACCCTCGGTCGGCAACCAGCAGCGTTCGTTTAAAACCTAACTCCTTACCTAAATCACCGAGCTGCTTGATCACACCGGTGCCAAAGATCGTGCGTGTGCGAGGCTGAAAGTCGAATGTTGAGTTCATTGCTTAAGACTCGAGACTACTTCTGACTGCATCCAAACCAAAAGGTAGTGGACACAGTCAGTACCGTATCGCGGTAGCCTCAGGTCAATCTTGTCGGTAGGCCCGACAAATGAAACGTGACCCCACGCTACCGCGTTACGGTACTGACTATGTCCCACTACACTGAATCACGGTCTCGATTGGGCTGAAGAACTGGGCGCTGGCATTTCTGAAAGCGCAATCAATTGGTTACGATTGGAGATATACAGCACGCCATGAGCGGGAACCGGGCTGGAGTAAACCGAACTTCCCATATTGATTTCAGCGATGACCTTCTTTGTCTTTCCTTCCTGCATGATCACGACGTCGCCGTCTTCATCACCCAGATAGAGTTTCCCATCGACGAGCATCGGCGAACCCCAGACGGCCGCGAACATATCGTGAGTCCAGTAGACCTGTCCCGTCTTCGCGTCGAGCGCATGGAGAAAGCCGCTGAAGTCTGCTTCGTAGACGATGCCATCTTTGATGGCCGGCGTTGAGATCGAGCGTCGAATCTTGTCGTAGTGCCAAACGAGTCCTGTCGTAGTGATATCGCCGCGTTTTGTTGCGTCGATACAATACATGTGGCCCACGCCTTCGCCATGTTCAGGATCCTGACCGTTCGCGATATAAACTTTGTCTTGGTAAACGACGGGCGTACTGATTAATTCGTTACGCGTCTTGGGCCAAACAGAATCCTTCGGATTTGTATCGAATTCCCAAAGCTTCTTTCCGGTCAGCGCTTCGTATCCACGAATCCAGCCATCGCCCTGGGCGTGAACGAGCTGGACCACACCACCAATCGTCCCGACTGTAGGCGAACTCCATTGGCCGTGAAGAATGCGATCAAAAACGGAGTTGTCTTCCCATACGAGCTTCCCGGTTTTCTTATTCACGGCGATGATGGCGGGAGCTTTCGGTGAGGGGATGTTTACGTGACTCTCGTCCTGGCCGTTTGAAGTACTCACATAGATCAGATCACCGTACATCACGGGTGACGAGTTGGCGAGATTGTGCGGCAGCGAGCCTACTTCCTCCATCATGTCGAAGCGCCACACGACGTCGGCATTGAACTCGCCAGTGAGTTTTTCGTCCGTTACTGGACCATCATTCTCTTTGTCGCGAAAGCCTTGTGTGTCGAGACACATCAACTCGGCTCGATTCGACACGTAATAAACCCTGTCGCCGTCAACCAATGGTGACGAGGCGATACCCTGGTATGGCCAGTCGTTGACTCGGCCCGCGACGAGCTTGTCGTGAACCATCTGCCACATGAATGCGCCGTCTGACTCGCGAAAGGCCATCAACACGCCTTTGTCGCCAGTTATCTTCGGATCGCGCAGACCTTCGTTGTTGGTGCCAACAAAAATCATTCCGCCTGATACGACAGCATTCCCGTAACTCTGTGAGCCGAGTTCAGCTATCCACTTCACGTTCTTCTTGGTTTTGACATCCCAGCTGGTGGGCAAGCCTTTCATGTTCGAAACCATGTTGCGATCGGGTGTGCCGCCCCACATCGGCCAGTCGCCGGTTCCTGGGTCTGCTGCTGAAGCGGAGGGAATCAAGAAGTGCGTGCCCGCGAGCGCAGCGATAGCAGCGACCATGATTGCGATGATGACGGTTTTGGTTCTCATTTTATTATTCCTTTGTAAGACCAGCAGACTTAGTTTCCTATCAAGTTTCAGATGCCGGAACGTGAAGCGTGTCGAACACTATTTGTTTACATACACCTTCAGATTGTCGAAATAAAGTTCCGAGAGTGCGCTGCCGAAGATCCCGGGCGCGCCTTGCCGGTTCGGAATCGGATCGATGCGTTCGATCATCCATGCAGCGGGTTCAGCTTCTGAAGCAAGCCAGACTTTTCCACGTGCTTTCACTTTGCCGTCCGGTAAATTCTGCACTTCGAGTTTCATTCGATACCACGTATCGGGCTTCCACTCGAAGGGCATTTTTACTGTTCTCTGGATCTCCGGCTGCCATGATTCAAGGTGCAGGGTTTGGCTGTTGCCGTAAAGCACCAGTCCATAACGCTGCGCGATCACGCCGCCATCGCCTTGTTGTCGCCGCTTCTGCGTTGCATTGATGTCTGCCTCGACTGTGTAGTTAGCCAAGTCGGATGGACCGAAATAAGCGCGTGCGCGACTTAGCAACGAGGAGCCCTCGGTCGTCTTTACGAGGACCTTGTTTCCATTCATGTCTCTGACTTGGAACTTCAATGTCGCATTGACCCACGTTGCCGGTACGGCCGCCGGAGCCATTGCATCGAAGTTCTCGCTCCACGGCAACGGTGGATAGACTCGTACGCTTGCTGAGCCGCTTAAACTGCCGACGGTCGCTTTGACTAAACCTCCCTGCGGCAAAGGGTCACTGCCAGCGACAAATTGTCCGTTATTGATTGTTCCCTTTAATTGATCGAGCGACCACGTTGCTGCTGACTCTTCGCGAATAAAACGCCCCTGTTCATCAAAGAGACGAGCACGGAAGTTTATTTTGTCGCCCGGCTTGAGGATCAGTTCCGTTGGTACAACTTGAACGTGCGTGGGAGTGCCATTCGGATTCGCAGTGACTTCGGTTGGTGCTGGTGAAGTCGGGTGAGCAGAATTGCCCTTGCGACCGATCGCATAGAGATTCGAATCGCTGACAAGGTACACGCGACCATTTGAAACTGCGACTGAGGCAATGATCGCTTCCGGTGCGGCTTCAGTACCCAGCTGATCTTGATCGACAATCTCGCAGCCGGTTGCGCTTGGCTTCAAAATAAAGAACTTTCCGTTCTCAGTTCCCACATACAGTCGCCCATCAGCGAGGACAGGCGACGCCTTTTGAATTGTGCCGAGATTTTGCAGCCACAGCTGTTTGCCCGTGTTCACATCGAACGCACCGATGTTCGCGCTATTATCGACCTGGTAAAGGCGATCCCCATCCACCACCGGAGAAGAGAAGCCGCCCTGCCAGCCGTAGGTAGTCCACTTGACTTGTTCCTTCTTAATCTCGCCCTTCGCAGTTGCGTCAACGGCAGTCATCATTCCCATCTCACTTGAATTCAAATTCTCTTCACTGTGAGTGAGTATCGCCGTCGTTCCAACCACTACTGCGCCCGTGTTTAGACCGCGCTTGCTGATCTCGTATTTCCAAACAGGTTCGCCGGTCTGGGGCTTGATTGCATGAACTACTCCGTCGCTCGCGCCCTGGATCAGTAAGCGAGTGCCGTTTACATTCACGATGATTGGTGCAGCGTATGTAGTGTCGTAAGGTCGACCGCCGGGAGCACTTACCCAAACTGTCTCGCCGGTTCGTTTGTCGAATGCCATGAAGCGATGTGCGCCACGTGCGTGCTGACCCCACTGAAAAGTGACGCCGCTAACTATGACCAGGTCACCGTCGATAAGCGGAGAAACTGTGCGACCACCGTGCGTCGTAAGTAAGCCGAAGTCTTCACCGAGCGAGCGTTCCCAGACAACTTTGCCGGTCTTGCCATCTAGTCCGAGGAGCGTTCCGCCCACGCCAAACGCGTAAACATTTCCAGTCGCAGGATCCCCGACCGGAGATGCCCAACCGACACGATGCGGTGGCACGTCACTGAGAAACACATTGAAGCGGTGCTCCCAAAGCAATTTGCCGTTGTCAGCGTCGAAACACATTACGCGCTCTTGTTCGGTAGCTCCCTTTTCGGCGGTGTTCTGTAGATAGACGCGACCGTTCATCACGATTGGCGCCGAACGTCCGCCGTATGGAACCTTCCACGCGACGTTCTCGCCCGAGGGCGACCATGAAGTAGGCAAGCCCTTTTCGAGTGAAACGCCATCACGGGCGGGGCCGCGCCATTCCGTCCAATCGCTGAGGAAAGTTGACGTAAGTAGTAATGCACACAGGGAAAGATGCAAAGAAATGGAAGAGATGCTCATCATTTTGGATTTCCCTGCGCTTCTGAATAAAGAAGCGCGCAGACAGTATGAAAGAAATTGAAAGTAACTGAACGTCCGCAACCATAAAGATGTAGAATACGTAAACTCAAGTTGCAGCGATCACAAATCCTATAACTCTTAGCTGAAATTTACCATTCAATCGCGTAGTCACAAAACTCCGGAGGCTATATGAAAGTCAGATGCGGCGTGGCCCTTCTTTTTGTGCTGCTGTCCGGTTCACTCATTCTGGCGCAGGATGCGAAACAGCAGCTTAACGATCAACTCTTCGAAGCGGCGCGGGCTGGCGACGACGTGCTGGTGGCTTCACTTCTCGACAAGGGTGCTGACGTGAATGCGAAGTTTCGCTACGGAACCACAGCACTCTTCAAGGCCGCTGAGCGCGGCCATACGAAAGTCGTGAAGGTTCTGCTCGATCGCGGTGCGGATGCAACAATTCGAGATACATTCTATCGAACCACTGCCATGACCTGGGCATTGGACCACGACCATGCCGACGTTGTCGCGTTGTTGCTCGAGAAAGTTCCCGGGTCCGTCAATGAAGTATTGATGACGGGCGCGCGAGAAGGAAACGCGGCGCTCGTTAAGGTCGCGCTGGCGAAGACCATCACTCCCGACAACCTAACAGCGGCGTTAGCGGCCGCCAGTGACGGCGATCCGAAACCCGAGGTCATCGAATTATTAAAAGCTGCTGGCGCGAAACCACCATTGGCTGTTCCGGAAGCGACGTTGCAGTCCTACGTTGGAAAATATACAACCGAACAGCCAAACGCACCTGAAATAACAGTTGCATTAAAGCAGGGTAATCTGATCGCAAGCGCTCAGGGACAAACATTTCGCCTAATGGCGTTGGACAACACTACGTTTCGTATCACGGCTTTCGACGGAGTAAAGTTTGCATTTCAGGTCGAAGGCAGCAAAGTAACAGGTCTCTCGTTCATGCAAGGTACAAACACGACAAAGTACAAGCGCGTCGATTAAGTCACACTTCGAACTCCAAACTCACGGAGGATTAGATGAAAAAGTTGACACTCGTTATCTGCTTTATGTTCCTAAGCGCAGTCTTAGTTGAAGCTCAGAACTGGCCACAGTTTCGTGGACCGAGCGCCTCCGGTGTGGTTGAAGGTCACACGGCCGCGGTGAAGTTCGACGCTGCGAAATCTGAGAACACCGCTTGGAAAACTCCAATACCTGGGCTTGGCCACTCAAGTCCTGTGGTTTGGGGCAACAAGGTATTTATTACCACTGCGATCACATCAGCAACGAAAGATGAAACTCGCTATGGACTATATGGGGATGTTGCGCCGGTCAAAGACGATCCGAAACACACTTGGAAAGTCTACGCGCTCGACAAACAGACCGGTAGGATCCTTTGGGAACAAGTTGCGTACGAAGGAGTGCCCAAGGTCAAACGACATCCAAAATCAACACATGCTGACTCGACGCCAGTTACCGATGGTAGATATCTCATCGTCCTATTCGGATCACACGGTCTTTACGCCTACAACCTGAACGGAAAGCTGTTGTGGAAGCAGGATATTGGGATGCTCGATTCTGGCTGGTTCTTCGACGCCGATTATCAATGGGAGCATGGCAGTTCACCAGTTATCTATAAGGATCTCGTAATAATCCAGGCTGACATTCAGAAAAATTCCTTCATCGCTGCCTATAACATTAAGGATGGGAAGCTTGTATGGAAAACGCCGCGCGAAGAGATCTCTTCTTGGGGAACTCCGACGGTCTACGAGGGAAAGAGCCGAACAGAGATCATTACAAATGGTTCGCGGGCGATCCGCGGATACGATCCACTGACGGGAAAAGAACTCTGGCGTTTGACGCCGAATTCTGAAGTCACAACACCCACACCTTTTGCAGCGCGCGATCTCATCTTCGTCACTAGCGGCTATAGCCCTATCCAACCGATTTACGCGATTAAACCGGGTGCTACCGGCGATATCTCGCTAAAAGACGGCGCGACTTCGAGTAGTGCTATTGCATGGAGCAAAACGCGCGGTGGTCCTTACATGCCCACGCCAATAGTCTATGGCGACCTTCTGTACACTGTGTCGAATCAGGGAGTTGTTAGTGCCTACAATGCTGACACTGGCGACCGGTTGTATCAGGAGCGACTCGGTGGGACAGGCGGAGCTTTCACGGCATCTCCCGTGGCTTCCGATGGAAAGCTTTACTTCTCGAGTGAAGATGGCGATGTCTTCGTTGTGAAGGCTGGACCTAAATACGAGCTGCTTTCGAAAAACCCAGTGGGTGAAGTGATGATGGCGACGCCGGCTATATCAGACGGCTTGCTCATCGTTCGCACTCGCAATCACGTGTTTGCGTTTGGAGATGCGTCGGCTCCAAAACCGACGGCGAAGAATTAGCCGAAAACGTGATTCACGATTCACGGTTGAAGGAAACAAAAATGAAGATCTTGGTGCGAACGTTTATTGCAGTTGGTTGCCTTTCGATACTTGCGCTTATCGTTACAAATAATGCTGGAGCTTCGGGCCCAAGTTGGCCGCAGTGGAGAGGTCCGTCAGGGCAGGGTGTGTCCGAAGAGAAGAACCTCCCGACCAGCTGGAACACCGTCACGAATATTAAATGGAAGGCGGCGATCCCCGGGCGTGGACATTCTTCGCCGATCGTTTGGGGCAATCGAATCTTTGTTACGACCGCAATCGAGGGAGAGGTTGTGCCGGGAGCGAAAGCGGTCAAACACATGGATGGCGACAAAGAGTTTATTCATCCTGATAGCATTGGCGCCGATCACAAACATCAATTCCAGGTGATCGCGCTCGATCGAAAGACGGGAAAGATTGTATGGACGCAGACTGCGTTTGAAGGCACGCCTTACGACAATCGCCATCGCAAGAGTTCATTTGCCTCGTCGACTCCAACCACAGATGGCACGAACGTCTACGCGTTCTTTGGCACCGAAGGACTTTACGCGTACACGTTCGATGGCAAGTTGAAGTGGAAAGCTGATCTCGGGAAGCTCGGGACCGTAGGAATGGGAACAGGCACTTCACCGATTCTTTATCGCGATCTGGTGATCGTTCAGTGCGATGAAGAGAATGGAGCTTCGTCGTTCATCGTCGCGGTGGATAAGAATACGGGAAAGGAAGCCTGGCGAACGCCACGGAAAGTTCAGGTGAGTTGGTCCACGCCTTTGCTCGTTCAGGCTAAGAATCGTTCCGAGTTGATTACAAGCGGAACCGAGTTCGTCATTGCTTACGATCCAGCTACAGGAAAAGAGCTGTGGCGTCACAACGGTGTGAAGAGCAATGCAATTCCGTCGCCCGTCGCGAACAATGACATGGTTTTCGTCTCAGCAGGTTTTCCGGCGAAGATCGCGATGGCTATCGCGCTCGGCGGCAGTGGTGATCTGGCTGACACCGTGGCTTGGAAATACGAGAAGGGAACCGCGTACGTCCCGTCACCTATTCTTTACGGCGACTATCTCTACCTGACTTCCGATCGTGGTGTGTTGACGTGCCTCGACGCCAAGACCGGTGAAGTGAAGTATGAAGGAGGACGTGTGCCGGTGCCTGCGAGTTTCACCGCATCGCCAATTGCATTCGATGGAAAGATACTGCTGACGAGTGAGGACGGCGATACGTTTATCGTGAAAGCCGGTCCGAAGCATGAAATCCTTGGCACAAATTCTGTTGGCGAACCCGTGTATGCGTCACCTGCCGTCGCGGAAGGAAACATATTTATCCGCGGTGAGCGAAATCTGTATTGCATTGGAAGTTAGACAGGATTTCAGGATTACAAAAGTGAATTCAGCTGAGGTGCGCTTTTCAGTATTTTGGCGCACCTCATTTCTTTGTCGCCGGTTGGACGAAAAATCCGCACGCTTCCAAAAGGGCATCTTGTAAATTCTGTAAATCCTGGCTTAAAGACCCGGAACTTTCTTTGAGATAAGACCGTCTAAGGTTAATAATTGGGTTAATAATTAAGCGCGCTGGTCGTTTCTAGTTCAAAGACTTCCGGAGGTCACACGATGTCGTCCCATGTTCGGTTGGTCGTTTCCTGCCTTTGTCTTTTCTTAATGTTCGGTTGCAGTAAGAGTGCGAATGAAGAGCACTACCAGGCTGTCGAACAAAACCGCAATCAACAACAACAGGAAGCACAAACCCAGGCGCCGAACGCGAATGCGGCTCCTTCCGCGAGTGCCTCACCGGCAACCGGTCAGGCCTCTCCGTCAGCGAACACACCTACAACTGCTTCAGCACACGCAGGCAGCAATTATTGGACGAGCTTTCGCGGTCCCAATCGTGACGGGCGGTATGACGAAATGCCAGTGTTGACTAATTGGCCATCGCAGGGCTTGCCGTTGGTTTGGAAAGAACCAGTAGGAGTTGGATACGCGTCGTTCACCGTTGCTGACGGACGCGCCTACACAATCGAACAGCGACGTCGAAAAGAAGTCGTCGCCGCTTACGACGTCAATACTGGACGCGAGCTGTGGACTCAGGCATGGAATGCAGAATACACCGACGAAACCGGCGATGGTCCGCGCACTACACCGACGTGGGATGACGGGTGGCTGTATGCGTTGGGTGCGACTGGCGAACTGCGCAACCTCAACGCGAGCACGGGAGCTGTGCGTTGGAGCAAAAACATTCTGAGCGATAACGGTGCCGAGAACCTGCAATGGGCCATGGCCGCGTCGCCATTGATAGTTGACGACAAGGTCATCGTCCTTCCCGGTGGTACAGGCGGGAAATCAGTCGTCGCTTACAACAAAGTGACAGGCGCACCAATTTGGAAAGTCCAGAATGATCGACAGGCTTACGTATCCCCGATGTTGGTAAATCTCGCGGGTCGACGACAGATCCTCGTCGTAAGTTCAGAACGCGTCTTCGGTTTAGCTCCCGAAGACGGCGCGTTGCTCTGGAGTCAAAGTTGGGACACCGATATGGGCATCAACGTGTCTCAGCCTATCATCGTCGACAAGAACCGGTTCTTCATTTCGTCCGGATATGGCAAGGGTGCAGCGCTGGTAGAGATCAGCGGATCAGGGAACAGTTTTCAGGCGCGCAACGTTTGGACGAACATCAACATGAAGAACAAATTCAACAGCTCAGTTGTTAATGACGGATATGTTTACGGACTCGACGAAGGCATACTCACCTGTCTTGACC
>JBKPMX010000059.1:0-14822 GCA_046765655.1 Acidobacteriota bacterium | reverse complement strand
GTCTTAGATGGCTAACTTCGTATCATTTCGTATGAGTTCGTGTCACGCAATTCAGTACCGTTCGCGGTAGCGAATGGCCCGGACTCAACTCGTAATCAGTGATACTGGCATGGAGTCCTGGCCGTCGGCTACCGCGAACGGTACTGAATTGCGCTCCTTTTCGTTTTGGGCAGCAGAGACGATCTACTAATCCACACGAAATGACACGAAATGACCTACTGACTTAAACTAATCTCGCCCGAGAGCTTGTGCGACTCTTCCTACTCCTTCGATGAAGAAAAAAACCATTCTTGTGTACGTAGCTCTGTTGGGCGTACTTGGAACTCTACTATTTCAACGCAACACCTCATCTGCTACGTCACAAACTCAACCGACGGCTACTTCAAAAGAAGACGCGTACCGACTCAACAACATCGGAGTCGCACTCCTTGAACAGTTCAAATACAAAGAAGCCGCTGATGCTTTTCGCCAGGCTCTGAAAGTCGAACCTAAACTGCGGCTCGCGCAGATCAATCTCAGCATTGCACTTTTCAATTTGCCTGACTTAGCTGGAGCCACTCGCGAAGCTCAGACGGCTTCGGCGCTCGCCCCGGATGCACCACAGCCTCCGTATATCCTCGGTCTAATCGCGAAATCGCAGAGTCGAGCTGAAGATGCAATCATTCAGTTTCAACGCGTACTTAAGATCGATCCAAACGATGTCGGCACAAACGTCAATCTTGGTCAGATCTATTCTCAGCAACGAAAGTATCCCGAAGCGATCGCAGCCTTTCGACTCGCACTCGCTGCCGAACCATACAACGCGACCGCGCTCTACAATCTCGGGCAGGCTCTTGTTCGTTCCGGACAACGCGAAGAAGGTCTACGAGCAATAGCTCGCTTTCAGGAACTACGCCAAAAAGGAAGTGCAACGACGCTCGGTAACGATTATCTGGAGCAAGGCCGGTACGCCGAGGCTGTTGCTTCGACTGGAGCAGAACCGGAGCTCGTTGATCGCACTACGCCCGCTGTTACATTCGTGCAAGATTCAGGCCCCTCGCTGTCTAGTTCATACGTCCCACAGCCGAGTCCGGCACCGCGTGTTTTTGGTCAGCGCTTCGATGTAGGTGAGCTTAACGAAGAGATCCGTCGGAAGATCGCAAGAAGCATTGCTGAGAGCGTCGTACTGTTCGACTTCGATAACGACGGGGATTTGGATCTGTTTAAGGTTGGGGGCGCTTACGCGTGGCTGCATCGCAACGATTCCGGCGTGTTTATGGGCGCCCAAATCCGACTATCCACAAAAACCGACATTCTGACGGGAGTAACGGCAGGTGATTACGATAATGATGGGAAGAGTGACTTACTTATAATTGGTTATGGTGGAGTTTATCTCTATCACAACGACGGCCCGGGTAGATTTTCAGACGTAACAGATGCCGCAGGCATTCCCCCCTATCCCTACCTTGCCTCGACCGCTGCTTTCGTAGACGTTGACCACGATGGCGATCTCGACATCTTTATAGCCGGCTTGGCAGATCTTTCAAGAACAAATAAGCCGGGACCCATTTTGTTTCCGGATTCATTTGCCGGCGCCCCCAACTTACTCCTGCGCAACGACGGCAACGGTAAGTTCACCGACATCACGACCGCTGCCGGTTTGAACACGACCGGCTATACAGTCGGCGTCGTACCCACAGACTTCAACAACCGACGCGATATCGATCTCTTGATAGTGAGTTTTGGGAAGCCTCCCGAACTCTTCAGCAATCAAAGGGACGGAACGTTTCGGAACGTGGCGAGAGATGTTGGTCTCGAGGTTAATGGTCGATGGAATTGTGTCGCTGCCGGCGACGTCAACAAAGACGGATTTACCGATTTCTTTTTTGGTCAAACCGAGGGTGTCGGTCTGTTTGCAATGAGCGATGGGAAAGGAAAGTTCAAAACATCACCCGCGCCAGTTGGTACTGAGGCTGCTCACGCCGCTCAGTTTATCGACTATGACAATGATGGGCTTCTAGATTGCCTGATGCTCACTGATAAAGGCCTACGCGTCTGGCGCAATGTCGGTACTGGCTGGATCGATACCACTGCACAAGCCTTTCGGCCCTCAACACCCGGCGTGCCGCGTTCGTTCTCAGCTGGAGATATTGATAATGATGGCGATGTAGATCTTGCTTTTTCCTTCGCAGAGGGTCCAACCTTTGCTCACAATGAGGGTGGCAATCGCAACCATTCGTTAAGACTCAGTTTGAGCGGAAAAGTTAGTAACCGAAGCGCGATAGGAACAAAAGTCGAGGCCCGCGCCGGAAGTTTAGTTCAAAAGATCGAAACGTCAGCAGCAACTCCTGCGGTAACGCAAGCTAACGTTCTATTCGGACTAGGAAGTCGTTTGACTGTTGATGCCGTGCGTCTGTTGTGGCCATCAGGTGTCGTGCAGGCGGAGACAGAGATCCCAAAACCAACGCCTACATTCCCCGCAAAAACGTTTGTATCACTTTCGATTAATGAGCTCGATCGCAAACCGTCATCGTGTCCTTATCTATACACGTGGAACGGCGAACGCTTTGAATTCATCACTGACTTCATGGGCGGAGGCGAGATGGGACATCTCGATGCGCCCGGTCTTTATAACAAACCAGATCCAGTTGAATACGTCCGGATAACAAACGACCAACTGAAGGAACGCGACGGCGCATATGAGATTCGTGTGACGAACGAATTAGAGGAGGCACTCTTCGCGGATCAGTTCCAACTGATCGCGGTGGATCACCCGTCGGATGTCGATATTTATCCGAACGAAGGCCTGACTGAGCTACCCCGACCATTCAAACTCTTTGTGACGCGCGACGCTCGCCCACCTGTCACCGCCACCGATGAACACGGGCACGACGTCCTCTCGCGTATCACTAAAATGGATCGCGTTTACCCGGATGATTTTCGCCGAGATCGGATTCGTGGTTATGCGGAGGAGCATACGCTAACTTTGAAAACTGCCGATGCTGCGACTGCCAGCCATCATCACGAAGCAATCGTGTTGCTGCTGACGGGCTGGACTGATTACGCATGGTCAAGCGACAACCTCGCAGCTTCGCAGGCACGGAAAGAGATGAAGCTTCCGGCGCTTCAAGTCAAAAATGCCCGCGGCAAATGGCAGACGGTGATAGACAACATTGGCATTCCAGTAGGTCGTCCGCAAACCGTTGCAGTCGATCTAACCGGGAAGTTTTTAAGCGCGAGCCGCGATATTCGAATCGTGACGAACATGCGGATTCTTTGGGATCAGATTCTGATCGCGAAAGGCGACGAAGTTTCAGGTGTAAAGACGACGCGAATAGATCCAGCCAGAGCTTCGTTACATTGGCGCGGGTTCTCTAGCGAAGTTACACCGGACGGACGCGAACCCTACGGCTACGACTATCGGCGAGTGTCGTTATTCTCTCCATGGAAAGTGATGCCCGGCCGTTACACACGTGAAGGCGATGTTCGCGAACTGCTGTTGCAAGCAGACGACATGTTCGTCATATCGTTGCCGGGTGACGAGATATCTCTGTCGTTTGATGCGCGCAAGTTTCCGCCTCTTCCGCCCAAATGGACGCGGACCTTCCTACTCTACTCGGATGGTTTCAGTAAGGAGATGGATATTAATTCGGCTGTCCCCGATCGGCTCTTGCCGCTGCCGTTTCACGGCATGAGCTCGTATCCGTATCCGAGTCGAGAGTCGTATCCGATGACTCCAGCTCGACAAGCGTACATGGATCGGTACAACACGCGAGTTGTGAGGAATGAAATGCTTTCGATCAATTCGCTGGTAAAGAAATAACTGTTGGGGCGGCCCTCCGTGGCCACCCGAGCTAGCACATCTCGCCCAATTCATGAAGAAACGGGCGGCCACGGAGGGCCGCCCCAACAAAAAAGTATGGACCACATTCGTTATTCAGTCGCTGCATGTCAGACCGACATGCCGAATCCAATCGATCGACGCGCAATGCGTTCGAATACGGACCGCATCTTGTCGATGATCGATTCTGCAGTTGCTGGTGCCGCTCCCTTCCTCCCCGTTCGCTTAGTTGTCTTTCCTGAATTCGCGCACAGTGCGCCGGTGTTCCCGACGGCTGAAGAGCTGATTGAAAAACTCGCAGTAAAGATCCCAAACGAACACACGGAACGGCTAGAGCAAAAGGCTCGCGAACATAACGTCTATATTCAAACCGGGTCGATGTTGGAAGTGGATCCTAAGTGGCCCGATGTCGTATTCAACGCATCTTGCCTGATTGGGCCTGAAGGAATTCTGTACAAGTATCGGAAGGTCAACACGTGGATTCCTTACGAAGTGCATGCGAGCCCGCACGATCTCGCTGGTTATGATGAGCCACTCTTTCCGGTTGCAGACACGCCCATAGGACGAATCGGTTGCGCCATTTGTTACGACTGGATCTTCCCCGAAGCAATCAGGCAATTAGCTGCCAATGGTGCGGAGGTGTTAGTACGAGTTTCGGCCTACATGGATCCCTGGGGAGCGACGGAACCAATGGATTGGTGGACCATCGTCAATCGTTGTCGCGCTCTCGAGAATACAGCGTACGTCGTTGCGGCAAATCAAGGTGCTAGTCTAAAACACTACCCGCCTTATTCGTGGCCGGGCGGAAGTCAGGTGATCGATTTTGAAGGTCGAATGTTGGCGCAGGCGAGTCCGGGTCCAGGGGAACGCGTCGTAGTAGCTCCAATCGATATTTCAGCACTGCGTCACGAACGAGATGTGCGGCGAGGTCATCACACGCTGGCCCATCTGCGCACTGAAGCTTATCCGGTGTATCAGCAACATATGTATCCACCTCGCGACGCGAAAGCTACTGATGTTTCTTACGAAGAGAACAACCGACGGATCGATGAAGCGAAACTCGGTTTAAGTATGAGGAATGGGAATGAAGGATGAAACTCATCTCAGTTCTGCCGGTATGTCGTGCTGGTTGCTGTTGGGTTCTAAATGGACTCTAGAATTGGCTTGAAAAGAGCGCCGCGGATCATTCAATTACAGAACGGGAGCGAAGCGACCGAATTCAACGTGCGTTGGCTGCCGACTTATTTGTGCCGGTCGCTTCGCTCCCGTTCTGTAGTTGCTCTGCTCTCGGTGGTTTTTGTTTCATACCAGCGCGATCAAGGATGATTGCTTGGAGGAGATCAAAAAATTTCGATGTCACAAATTGTGAGAGTTGGTGTGCTAACTGGAGGCGGCGACGCGCCAGGCCTTAACCCGGCGATAAAGGGCCTTGTGTATCGAGGCTCAGAGTTGGGCCAGGAGGTGATAGGTCTCTTCGATGGATGGCGCAGTTTGATGGATCCGCTGCCGGAAGTTTTGCCGCTTACGAGAGAGACAGTGCGTCGCTGGGATCGTGACGGCGGAACCAACCTCGGTTCATCACGTACAAATCCATTCAAGCAAGTTACGCCAGAAGGTCAGGCAGTCGATCGCTCAAGCGAGGTGCTCGCCAATATCGAGAAGTTGAAACTCGAAGCGCTAGTTGTTTGTGGAGGCGAAGACACACTCGGTGTTGCAGCCAAACTCGCCGATCGCGGAGTTCGCATTGTCGGCGTACCGAAGACGATTGATAAAGACATCGCCGGAACTGACTACACCCTCGGCTTCGATACCGCGCTGAGGAACGTTACTGAGATCATTGAGCGGTCGCGTACACCCGCCGGTTCGCACGGCTGGGTGCAGGTGATCGAGGTCATGGGACGACATGCAGGTCATCTCGCGTTGTGGTCGGGTGTGGCGGGCCAGGCACATCTGATTCTTATCCCCGAATATCCTTTTCATTATTCGAAAGTGTTCAACCTGTTAATAAGCCGGCATGGGACACCCGAGCTCAGCCGCGGTCTCGCACAGAAACCACGCTACTCAGTAATCGTTGTAGCCGAAGGCGCTCGCGCTGAGGATGGAGATCTCGTTTTGATTGACGACCAGCACGACGCTTTCGGTCACGTGCGTTTGGGCGGCATCGGCGAAGTGCTTGCGAGAAAAATTGCGAGCGAAACGCCTTACGAGTCGCGTTCAGTCATGCTGGGACATCCGCAGCGCGGTGGGCCACCAAGTCCCGTCGATCGCGTTATGGGATTGATGTTCGGTGCACGTGCCGCAGAGGCTGTCGCAGCAAAACAGTTCGGCATGATGGTTTCAGCTCGCGGGATTGCGCCCGCATGTGACTTGTCGCTGATAGATATCCGCGAAGTACTTGGCAAGATCAACACGGTGAACATCGGTACTCATTACGATACCGAGCGGTATCATATGAAAGGCATTGGGATGTGATTATAAAAAGGAGAAGCGCGATGAAGCGTCTATTTTTGACGCAGAGGTCGCAGAGAGCGCGGAGTTACTCATCCGCGTTTCCGGCCAGCCATATCCAATCCAACCGCAACCACAAGAATCGCGCCCTTGATGATATTTTGCATGTAAGGCTCGACGTTCTTAAGTGACATACCGTTATCGAGACTTGCCATTATCAGCGCACCGAGAATCGCACCAAACACCGTTCCTCTGCCGCCCATCAAACTAGTCCCACCGATAACGCACGCCGCGATCGCGTCAAGCTCAAGCAGTTGACCGGCATCAGGCGATGCGCTTCCTACGCGAGCAGTGTAGATGAGTGAGGCGACGCCTGTGAGCACGCCCATCATGCAGAACACCACGAGCAAATACTTTCGGATGTTGATGCCTGACAGACGCGCGGCGTCGGGGTTACCACCGATTGCATAAAGGTAACGACCCAAGGTTGTGTTTTGAGTAATAAACGCTCCCGCCAGAGCGATCGCCAGAAAGATGATCACGGGCACTGGAATTCCGGCGTGTGTGCCGGGTGCGATCTCATATGAATTCATCAAATAGATAAAACCAATAATCACTACCGACGGCACAAGAGCGCGAGCCACGGTCGTAATGGTTTTCGGCACCGCCAGTCCGTGCCTCCGTCGCGCACGATTACGATTTATCGTTAGCCACACGATGGCAACGACCGCAATTGCCGCGATGATCCAACCGACCGTTGGTCCAATGTAGTCCTGCCCGATCGATTTAAAACCGGGCAAGCGAATAGGAATTGTTTCACCCCGACTCAAGCCAAGAATCACGCCCCGCCAGGCGAGCAGCCCTCCAAGTGTTACGATGAATGCCGGGATGTTGAAGTAAGCGGTCAGTGTCCCCTGCACCGCGCCAATTGCCAGTGCCACGGCAATTCCAGCACCGAGTGAAGGCACAAGTCCCCACCCGAGCCAGCCCTGCGCTACAGCGGCAACGCCACCAGCGAGTCCAACTACTGAGCCAACTGAAAGATCGATTTGGCCGGTGATAATCACCATCAACATTCCGACTGCCAGCACACCTGTGACTGCGGTTTGCCGCATCAGGTTCGAAAAGTTTCGTGCTTCCAGAAAGATCTGGCCCGTTGAATAATGGAAGTAGATCCAGATCGCGACGAGTGCAAACACCATCGTGTAGGCCCGAAGAGCATCCGTGGGGATCTTCCAGCCCCCGATTGTTGTTTGCCGGGTGATGGTCGCGGTCTCTGGATCGGGAACCACATCAGCTGTCACTGGTGGTCTGTCGATGTTCGCTTCAGTTTTGTCGGCCATTCAGGGTCTTCCTATCAAGCTACTTGTTGAGTCGAACCAGTTGCCGCTGCCATCACACGTTCTGGCGAGGCATCGACTCGTGAAAACTCACCGGTGACATGTCCTTCGTGTAAAACCAAAACGCGGTCGGATAGGCCGAGAACTTCCGGCAGTTCAGATGAAACAAGAACAATCGCCAGTCCAGTTTTTGCGAGCCTGTTGATCTCTGAATAGATTTCCTGTTTGGCTCCAACGTCGATCCCTCGTGTGGGCTCATCCAGGAATAACACGCGTGGATTTGTCAGAAGCCATTTCGCCAGGACAACCTTTTGCTGGTTGCCACCGGATAACGTTCCGGCGATCGTGAAAACGGAATTCGACTTAACGCGTAACTCTTTCATCGCGCGCTCACCTGCCGCAGCTTCCGCATCGACGCTTGTGATGAAGCGTCCCGAAATCTTTCGCAGACCGGCCAGCGTCATGTTGTTGAGGATCGTTTGATCCAGAACCAATCCGAATCGCTTCCGATCTTCCGTAACAAAGCCGAGCCCTTGCTTAATCGCCTCAGCTGGACTCCGAATCTGAATCGATTTTCCTTCTACGATGATCTGACCCGAGACCTTCCCGGCATGAGCGCCAAAGATTCCCATAAGGAGATCGCTGCGACCAGCGCCCATCAATCCGGCAATGCCTAGAACTTCACCTCGTCTGACGGAAAAGTTGACGTTGTCGACAAGTTTCTTTCCGGGCACGACAGGATCAGCAACCGTAAAGTTCCGAACTTCAAGCAGCACGTCTCCATGCTGATGATCGATTATCGGAAAAATGTCTCCGACGTCCCGGCCAACCATGCGAGCGATCACCTGCGCTTCATTCCACTCGCTTGTAGGATTAGTGCCTACAGTACGTCCGTCGCGTAATACTGTGATCCGATCGCTGATCTGAAATACTTCTTCCAGCTTGTGTGAAATGTAGATCATTGCGACGCCACGGTCGCGGAGTTTGTTGACGATCCCAAAGAATGTTTCTACCTCGGCATCTGTAAGGGCGGCGGTAGGTTCGTCGAGGACCAGAATCGCTGCTTCATGTGACAGCGCTTTTGCGATCTCAATCAACTGCTGTTGCCCAATTCCGAGATTGCGAGTCGTGACGTGTGGATCGATTTTCAGGTGAAGATCGTCGAGCAGGTGTTGTGATCGTCGATACATTTCTTCGCGACGCAGAACTCCCCACTTGTTCGGTTCCCGTCCCAGAAAAATGTTCTCGGCGACCGTCATTTCCTGAACGAGTGAAAGTTCCTGATAAATGACAGCGATTCCCGCAGTTTCCGCCTCGCGTATACTGCCGAAGCGAACTTCCTTGCCATTGATGGCGATCTCTCCGCCGTATTCTGGATACGGATAAACGCCGGCAAGGATTTTCATGAGGGTAGATTTGCCGGCGCCGTTCTCACCTACCAGGGCGTGGATCTCGCCCCTGTTCAGATCGAAGCTGACACCATCAAGCGCACGAACACCCGGAAAGGTCTTCGTGATGTCGCGCATTTGCAGGAATGGTGGAGACAATGGTCGTTGCTCTTTGCTCTTTGGACTCTATTGCTTCGGACACTTGTCCGCCGGTATGCCCGCACAGATTGCCTCGAGCGTCTGATATCCGTCCTTTACGACAGTGCTGACAAGATTGGCTCGATCGACCGCTACTGGCTCAAGAAGAATTGCCGGCACCTTCTTGAATCCGTTGTCCAGAGTGTCGGTGGTTGCGACCTGCTCGCCGCGCGCAAGTTTAATGGCGGCATCAACCGCACCACTTGCGAGCGGTTGAATCGACTTGTAGATCGTCATCGTCTGCTTGCCTTCGAGGATTAGTTTCAACGACGCGAGATCTGCGTCCTGACCAGAAACCAGAACTTTCCCGGCGAGATTCTGTCCTTCCAGCGCTTGCACTGCTCCACGTGCGGTGCCGTCGTTCGACGCAACCACGGCATCAACCTGATTGTTCGCCTGTGTCAGAGCATTCTCAACGATGTTGAGTGCGGCACTTGCTTGCCATTCTTTCGCATACTGGTCAGCAACAATCTTCACATCGCCTCGATCCACTGCCGGCTTCAGAATGTTCATCTGCCCCTGGTGAAGCAAAAGCGCATTGTTGTCGGTTGGTGAACCACCGACGATTACAAAGTTCGCCGGCTTCTTGTTGACGTGGTCCAACAGGTATTTCGCCTGCATCTCACCAATCTTGATTACCTGGTGAGAGATGTAAAGATCGACATCACTGTTTTTGATCAACCGATCGTAACTGATCACCGGAACACCCTGCCGGTGCGCTGCTTCGACAATTGATGCAGCTACCTCTGCGTTATGTGGCGCCACAATCAGGGCGTCGATGTTTTGAGTCAGCAGATTTTCTGCTTGTTTGATCTGCAGGTTGTCGTCGCCGTTCGCGACTTGCACCAACACCTGCATCCCAAGTTCTTTCGCGTGCTTCTCAACCAGATCCTTATCACGCTGCCACCGTTCTTCTTTCAGGGTGTCCATGGAAAACCCGATCAGGACGGGCTCATTCGGTCCTTTCTTCTTTCGCGCCGCAGTGTTGTTTGTTGGTTGATTATTCGAAACGCAAGCACCGACGAGCATCGCAAAACTGACTAACAAAACTGCTGACATTAGACGCCGCATTAGTATTGTTTTCCTTCCAGTTTGATTTATGTACCTATCGCCGAGCTCCGGAGGAGCAGCATGTTTATAGTCCAGCGTCCGCTGATCGTTTCGTCGCTCCGATAGGAGTGACATGTTCGGCCGAACATTGCGCTCCAGAACGGAGCGCGGTCTTCAAGGTTTCGCACACCTATAAACATTCGGCTCCTCCGGAGCCAAACCTAGCAGAATCAAAACCTTCAAGCCGCCAGACACACCTGAACTTTGGCGAACACCTCGTCGAGAATTTTCCGAACTTCCGTGTCGTTCGCGGCTTCGGCGATCACACGGATTATCGGTTCAGTATTCGACCCTCTAACCAGGAACCACGCGTTTGGTAGCATTACTTTTACACCATCTCGCACGTCCATTGAATAGGCAGCGTACTCCGAGCGCAACATTCTCAGCACAGCAGATATTTTGTGGGACGGGCAAGGCAGCTTCTCTTTCAACATGCTGAAGCGCGGAAGACTATCGACGAGTTGCGTGATTGTCTGCCCGGTTTCCGACAGGAGATGCAACACTAATCCCATGCCAACCAGGCTGTCACGTGCGAAATTGATCCTTGGATAAATCACCCCACCATTCCCCTCGCCACCGATCACCGCGTTCTGCTTCTGCATCTCTTGCGTTACGTTCACCTCTCCAATCTTTGTCAGAAACAACGGACAGCCGAACCGAGATGCGACAGCCTGCAAAACTGTTGTGCTCGACAAATTCGCCACGACCGCACCGCGTTCGTGACTAAGCACGCGAAGTGCAGCAAGAACGAGTGTGTAGTCTTCCCCTATGGGCGTTCCCTGCTCCGACACGATCGCAAGGCGATCAGCGTCCATATCCTGAGCGAAGCCGATATCAGCTCGATGTTCCTTCACAGCCGCTGACAACGCGCCGAGGTTTTCGGGTAGAGGCTCAGCCGGACGCGGAAACGTTCCGTCCGGATTCACATTGATGGTGATCACCTCTGCACCCAACGCCTCAAGCAGCTGTGGCGCAATCAACGACCCGGCTCCGTTGCAGGCGTCGAGTACAACGCGGAGGCGTCTGTGTTCAGGAGGTAGCGGTCCAAGGACTGAGAGTATCTTCTTGATGTGAAGATCAGTGGCGCCAGAAGGACTCTCTATTCCGCGCATCTCGATGCCAGGAACCTTCGTGTATTCACCCTGGTGATAAATATCCAACATCTCGCGAGCGTTGTCGCCGCTGAGAAATAATCCATCACCACCGATAAACTTCAATGCGTTCCATTCAGCCGGATTGTGACTCGCCGTAATAGCAACCCCGCCAATCGCCCCAAGATGACGAACCAACAGTTGGATCGTCGGCACTGGACACATACCGATGTCGACCACCCGACAACCGCTGGAAAGGAGACCTGCGATGACAGCCTGTCTGACCATTTCGCCCGATCGACGTGGATCACGGCCAATCACGATCGTGCCTGGACCAACATACGTGCCGAACGCCTGGGAGAAGCGCGTCAATAAAGACGGTGTCAGCGATTCGCCAATCACTCCGCGGACACCCGATATGCTGATTTTTAGAGTTGGGATCGCTGTCATTTGATGACCACCGTGTTCAGCGATTGTAGGGGTGGCCCTCCGTGGCCACCCGTTCTGCCGTTCTCTCGAAAGCGGGTGGCCACGGAGGGTCACCCCTACAACTAATTCACTTCACTAGTCGATCGCGCGCCCAATTTAGTAACTTCTGCGCGCCTGCGGGATCTTCTGCCTCCGCGATAATTCTAATCATCGACTCTGTATTAGAAGCTCGTACGTGTGTCCAACCCTCGGGAAACATTAGTTTGATACCGTCTGTCTGGTCGATGGGTAACTGCTCGTCCTCCACTGCGAGTCGGAAGTTTTGCAGAACGGAATAAAGACGATTTGGTTCAACGGCCACGTTATGTTTCAGCATCGTCAGTCGCGGAAGTTCCCGTATCAACTCCGACACCGGTTTGCCGGACGAAGCGACTCCGTGAAGAATCAAAGCTACGGCAGCTGCGCCGTCATGAGTCGAATGTAACTCGGGGACTGATACACCTCCGCTGCCTTCGCCGCCAATTACTGCTTGATGCTCGACCATTGCCTCTGAAATGTAAGCCTGGCCTACGGGTGTGCGAACAACGTTGGCCCCGAAATTAACAGCGATTTGTTCTATGGCACTTGTTGTTGAAACATTCGTCACAACCGTGCCGATTTTTTCGGCAAGGCGAATTCGAGTCGCAAGTGCAAAGGTTAACTCTTCCGAAAGTGGTTCGCCGCGTTCGTCGACAATTCCCAACCGCTCACCATCAGCATCATGGGAAAATCCAATATGTGCGTTACCGGCCTTTACGATCACGCTGAGTTGCGCCATCGTTTCCGGCTTCGGTTCAGGCCGGTGTGGAAACGGAGAATTAGGATCATCGTTGATTGACAGCACTTCGCAGCCGAGTTCGCGCAACCATTCCGGGATCAGTTTCGAACATGCCCCGTTGCAACAATCAACGGCGACTTTGAGTTTCGCTGCAGCAATCAACGCGCCATCAAATGTCTCTTTCAGTCGTTCGATGTGATGGTTGATGGCATCTTGCTTAACGACAGCAGACTTCATTCTGTCTGAGGTCGCCTTCGTAAATTCACCTTGATGAAAAATATCGAGCAACTCTTCCCCTTGGATCGAGTTGAGGTATAGACCATCGTTCCGAACGAACTTCAATGCGTTCCATTGAGATGGATTGTGGCCTGCAGTTATGGCTATACCGCCGTCTGCTTTGAGCCAGGTAATGGCAAGTTGGAGACTTGGTGTGGGACACACACCGAGATCGATCACATCACAGCCTGCCGCGAGAAGTCCCGACATGACGGCTGCTTGGACCATCGGTCCAGAAGGTCGCGTGTCGCGACAAACGAGGATGCGTCCGCCGTCGAGGTACGTACCGAAGGCCTGCGAGAATTCCACCGCAAGCTCAGGAGTAAATGTCTCTCCGACTACGCCTCGTACTCCAGTGATACCGATCTTTAGCGGTTTCATGGTTTAGCCAGTCTTCCACTTCTTGTCTTCTTCGACACTTTCCCTTACGCGGAACGCGGTAATCTTACGAATCAAGTCAAGAGGGAGCGGCTTATCAAGTGGAAACTGAATCGAACCTTCGGCAGTTTTGAAACCCGAAAGTTGTTTCGCAAAAGCTTTAACGGCCGACGGGGTAGGATAAAAGCCAATGTGATGTTTGAACCCTGCGAACGTGACCAGTATTCTGCGGTATGAATACGCTGGCATGCTCCACTTCAAACTTTCAACTGCCCCTGGGGCAGCTGCACGAACAGCGGTGCGCATCTCGCGCAGCTTTTGTCGTGCTTCTTTAGGAGCGGCATTGATGTACTCGGTGACGGTGGTCGGTTTGCTCTTAGTCGTCGCCATCTTTGATGTCCCTTCGGAACAAGACCCACATGAACAAGTCACTGATTGTATATCAACGTCTCCGGAATCAGCGGTTGAGTTCGACTGAATTCAAACGACCAGTCGACGTTGTGCGTTGGCTCGGTGCTGTACAAGCGCAGGAATTCAGAGCCGCCAAGTGGGCAGTAGCCCAACGAATGCGAAACGCGACTGACGATTCTATAGAACGGGCCTTCAATCAGGGCGAAATAATTCGGACGCATGTGATGCGGCCTACCTGGCACTTTGTTTCGCCAGAAGACATTCGCTGGCTTCTGGAGTTGACTGCACCACGAGTGAACATCGCATCCGGGTCAGCTTATCGCATGTTCGACCTCGATGATCAGGTCTTCAAACAAACTAATAAGGTGCTGGCGCGCGCGTTGAAAGGAGGAAGAAACCTCACGCGCGACTCGCTCAAGAAGGTTTTGAATGAATCAGGAGTGGCCGCAGACAATTCAATTCGCGTTGGTTTAATTCTGCTCCGGGCAGAGCTTGATGGCGTCATTTGCAGCGGTCCACGAGAAGGTAATCAATTCACTTACGCTCTATTTCAAGAACGCGTGCCGCAGACGAAGCGCATCGATCGCGATCAAGCGCTGGCCACGCTTACCGAAAGATACTTCACAAGTCATGGACCCGCGACCTTGCAGGATTTCATGTGGTGGTCTGGATTGACCGCAACCGACGCAAAGGCCGGCCTCAGCATGATCCAATCACGTGTGATGAGAACCCTATCGGGCGACAAAGTATTTTGGGGTCCGAAGTGCGAACAGAACAAAGACGAGAAACCAACCTCAGCGTCACTCCTGGCAGACTTCGATGAATATGTCGTCGCATACAAAGATCGTTCAGCAGTATTCACGACCGATGAACAGTTGAAGATGCCGGATGGGACACTCGGTCGAACCGTGATTCTCGATGGAAGAATTGTCGGTAGCTGGAAGCAAACGAATGAGAAAGGGCTCGTTAAGATCTCGGTGCGACCTTATAGACCTCTAAAGAAGTCTGAAACGCTGGCGATTGCGGCTGCTGTAGATCGTTACGCGAAGTTTCTAGGGACGCATACTAAGCCTCTTCTGATATATGGGAAGCTCTGATCAGGTGGCCATTCAGTAC
>JBKPMX010000058.1:0-35602 GCA_046765655.1 Acidobacteriota bacterium | reverse complement strand
AGAGGACACCGCGCAGAATATGGACCAGAGACTCGAAAAACCGTTAAAACGGTTAGTCACATACGAGCCCCACCGTAACCCCAAGCTAAAGCTTGGGGAGAATGAGAAGTTGGAATTCCCACACAGTCTCTTCAAGGTTCGTCGTTCCCAATCTTGGTGCTTCATTTCAGTGCCTTAATTCAACCTCAACCGGTCGCGAGTCCTTTGAATCATAACCCTCCGGCCAGTTCGAGATGTTCACTCCGTACAACCAGTCGGATTCAGGGGTCACTGCAAACCTGATCTTCAACGGCAGTCCACGCATCGCTCCCAGTCGCAATAGCAAACCAGTCATTCGCCATTCCTGGATCAAAGGTTTTCCTTCAGGCTCAAACGGAATCAAGCGCGAGCCGCAGTTCCAATCATTAACAAACAGTGTGACACGCGTCTTCACGAACTCATGCGAAGCATCAACCGGAGCGACTGGCTGCACGTGCGCGCGAACCATGATCTCGCTTACACGTCTTCGATCAGCTCTTTCACCGATCGAGTATTCAAGATATCCGGAGCCGTATCCCCAAATATACCCGGGGCCGCCACCGATTTTTTCGAAACGCTGCGCGCTCGCCATACCTGGCTTGAACTGATAGAGCACTGACTTGTCTTCGCGCACGATCATCTGTGGCACCGTTTCCACGTCAGCCGCGGTCTTAGTCCATGCAAACTGCCGCGGCACAAGATTCCGAGCCGGATCGATCAAACGCTGTTGCGGCTCGGCACCTGCCAGCGACGCAAACATCTTTGCTGCCTCGCTGATCTTTGAAAAGACCTGTCCATCACGCGGTGTCGAATACGTCACACCGTAACCCCGGCGAGCGTCCGGAGTCAGAATCCAGAACATCGCCCCGCCAGCTCCAGCTCGGGCGTTTGCTTCGAAGAACGCGTGAAACCAGTCTCCCTGCGAAAAGCCGTTGTGTCCTTCAACGCCCATTCCGAATTCACCAAACACCAACGGCTTCGAAATCGAGAATGCCGCTGCTGCACGGTTGTCGACGAACTCTGCCAGAGCTTTGGGAGAATCAACGAAACTGTCGTGATCGTCACGCGGATAAAGGTGCACGTCGCAGTAGTCGATCGTTCGCAAACTGTGATCAGCTAACCACTCGCGCCGTTCGGCTGCGGATCGGTATCCCCACACGCCAGGCGTCACCATGTGATTCGGATCGAGCGATTTCACGTATTCGCTCATTTCGGCAATCCATCGACGTCGCTCGTCCCAACGACCCGTGATGACTTGCGCCTCATTTATCAATTCCCAACCAAAAATCGTTGGATCGTCCCGATAGAGAAGACCGGTCACTGTATTTCGACGCGTAACAAGCTTCTCGACGTGCTGACGATAAAGTCGCCGTGTTTCGGGATTGCTGTAGAAAAGGATTGCCCGCTCATTGTTGATGCCATGGCGATACTTGTCGTCTGCGGCATCGTTAATTCCGGCCCAACGTAGGTATTGGGTGACGCCGCCCGTATCGCGCCACCAATTTGTCAAACAGAGCTGCACGTAGAGGTTGTTCTTCGCAGCCTCAGCCAACACTTTGTCGAGATGAACAAAAGCCTCTTCGTTCCATTGATCGGGGGTGAGGCGAAATGAATGTGTGCGAGGCCAATCTTCGAAGTCCGCAATAGGTTTGACGTCGTTTGGTCCACCTTCGCCAAACGCCCACACGCGAACAACTCTTATACCGGCTTGCGCCGCTTGCCGGAGCGTTTCCGGCATACGCTCACGATCCTCATCGCGATACATCACTGCGACATTCGCACCGGCAAACCGAAACGGCTTTCCATTCGCTTCGAAACGTGCGCCACGATGACGCACGAATTGATGTCCTGCCGCGGGACCTGGAGCATCAGTGGAAGCGGCACGAAAGAAAACCGCCGCGCTCGCAATAACCAGCAGCGCGGCGAGCAATACAGTTTTCTTTTTCATCAGGACTGAATAGCGAGAGAAAACAATCTAACGAGGATTAGTCAATTTCAGAAAACCCATTATCGCGCATACAGCTCCTAGTACGATGAATAGATTGAAAAAGGATCCGATACTCAATGCCGCCGTGAGGTCAGGGCTATTCTGCGACGCACCCATAAAAACAAACACTCCAAACAACAAAAATTGTAAGTGGTAAATGATCAAGCAGACAGCGGCGTATGAAAACCAACGAGCGGACGGACCAAACGCCGGGGAACGAGCAAAGCCCAACACTGCTGCTATCAACCAGCCGATGCCACCCGCAATCAAAAGCAAGAGCGTGACGATGAAGAAATAAGTTGGCTGAGTGGCGCGAATCTGCTGGAGGGCAATCAAGACTGGAACGACCATTTCTCTATCGTTTCTCCTTTAAGGTCAGAACGGGAGCGAAGCGACCGATTCTATCGCACGGCTCTCCAAGGTACCTTCAAAATCGGTCGCTTCGCTCCCGTTCTGATCCGCAAAAGTAAACGCCGTTTGCGCACGTAAACCGAGGTCAGGTTGTGCACAAACGGCGACCAAAGTGGTTTCGATTGGGCGCAATACATCACAGCAGGCACCATCCGTGAGCCTATTGAGTAGAAGGCTCACTGGCGGTGGCACCTTCCTACTGTGTAATGTGGATCTCCTCTTCCTTGTTTACGTGACCGAGAAAATAGATTAAGCCACAGACAAACGCGACAGCTGCTAAACCGAGCGCCATCCATCCGTAATTGTGACCACCCTGTAGGTCCGTAAAGGTAACAAACTTGTAGAAGTAAAAGATCGCGCCTGCGGCGGCCAAAATTCCGATTACCACCGCAAGTATGTCTTTCAGGCTTTTCATTTTGAACCTCCGGCCAGCTAATCCGATTATGAAGGTTAAGAAAAAGCCGCAAATTGCGTCGCTATGATGCGCGCATGTTAACGCCGCATTTCGGGGAAAGCAAGCCCTTGGTTATTGTTGATTTTAGATTGTCGATTGAAGATTTAAGACTTCAGGTTTCTCCGGCAATCTTCAGTCTAAAATCTAAAATCTTCAATTCTTCAGGATCACCCGCTTGTCGCCCGCCCGGCGTGTCACTCGTGCCCGATCGAAATACTCCAACAGTGGTATCGCATATTTTCGCGAAACACCTGCGAGCTCCTTAAAAGCGGCGACGTCGATCAACCGATCCGGCTCCTTCGTCGCACCGTACTCCTGGAGCTTCTGTTTGAGTCGTTCGAGCGCGCCGGCGTCCATCAACATGTCACCCTGGACTCGCACAATCTTTCCCGAATCGATTAGCAGCTGAAGAACCTTTCTAGCATGCGCGCGTTGTGCTACTGCTACGCCGGCCTGAGTCATAAGCTCCTCAATCGACGGAGCCTCCACTCCAGCCTTGTTGTAAGCTTCTTCGAATTTCTGCCGCAGTCCCTGGTCCTGTTCTGACAAATCAACGCTGTGTGACGATGCTCGAACTGTCTCCTTGTCGCTGACCAATAACTTTTGAGACTCGAGTGCGGCAATGACACTGCCGAAAACTTCGGCCGCCGCGTGCGCAAAAACTTTTTCTCGAAGAGTTTCGCGTAACAGTCCTCGCGCAAGAGGCTCACGCTTGTGAAATCTATTCAACTCTTCCCGGACCTGATCGCAGTAGCCCTTGAAGATCTCAGTAGATAAAAACACGCCACCTGCATCAGTAGACGACGCCGAACGCGCCTGTGTCGCTACTCCTTCGAGAACTTCGTCGTTCCAACCCGTGGCTGCCGCAACATCCGTCAAACGGGCACCAAGCTTCCCTGTGAACTCGACAAACGCCTGAAACTTTCGTTGTCGATCCGGTTCCGCTAACTGTTCCAACAGTCGTCGTGTTCGCGACAAGTCTTTGCCGCGGTGTTTGACGGCAAACGGATGCAATACGATTCCGCCTGCCACGGTTTCCTGCGGTGAATAGCTTCGCACGACAAAGTGATCGTTGTGCAAGGCCACGACCGGAGCTTCAAGTCGGAGTTGAGCAAGTCCGTTCTGCCCGATGGGAATTTCTCCGGATTCATCCAACACTCGCACTCGAGCCAGAACCTCTGTCGCTCCCGTGTGCACACGCACGCGTGCGCGGGATCTCAAAGCACGTGATGCATTCGGTAAAACACTCACTCGCGCATCGATGATCTGCGTCGGTCTCAATCGACGCGGTGCGGCCAATACCATTCCACGCTCGATCTGCGACACATCGACGCCCGATAGATTTACGGCGGTCCTTTGTCCTGACTCAGCTTTCGCGACCGCTTTACCGTGCACCTGCGTTCCGCGCACTCTTACAGCAATTCCCGCGGGAAGGAGTTCGAGTTCATCAGCCTCCGCGATTTCGCCTGAGATCAATGTGCCCGTGACAACCGCTCCAAACCCTTTCATAGAAAACACACGGTCGACGGGCAAACGAGTGACTTGATCCGAACTGCGGGCAGGAACCTGGCTAGCGACCTCGGTAATGGTCGACTTCAGTTGGTCCAAGCCTGCGCCGGTTTTTGAACTGACGGTAACTACCGGTGCACGCTCAAGAAACGAGCCGGTTACGAGTTCCTTCGTTTCGTCTTCCACCAGCGGAAGCATCTCTGCATCGACAAGATCAGACTTCGTAATTACGACGAGGCCCTGACGCACACCTAACAAGCGACAGATGTCGAAGTGTTCGCGTGTTTGCGGCATGACACCTTCATCAGCCGCGATCACTAACGCAACAACGTCGATGCCATGGGCACCGGCCAGCATGTTTTTGATGAATCGTTCGTGACCCGGCACGTCGACGAAACCGAGTCGGAGATCGCCAAGTTGGAGATCGGCGAATCCAAGATCGATTGTGATGCCGCGACGTTTTTCTTCAGGGAGGCGATCAGGGTCAGTTCCTGTCAGCGCGCGAACGAGTGCGCTCTTGCCATGATCGATATGACCGGCTGTGCCAACGACGATCGAGCGGTTCAAGACTTTCTACTCAACACTTCTTCGTAGAAACTGATGTATTGCGGAATCACTTGGTCAGTGCTGTATCGACTGATAGCCGACTCACGCGCTTTCCTTCCCATTTCACGACGGAGCTCAGTATCCCTAACAAGTCGCGCGGCATCAGCCGACATCTTTTCGACGTCACCGACTTCGCTTAAGAAGCCAGTTTCGCCATCAGTCACAACTTCAGGAATGCCGCCCACGCGTGTGCTAATGACCGGAACTTCACAGGCCATTGCTTCCAACGCCGCCAAGCCAAACGATTCTTGTTCGGATGGCAATAACAGCACGTCAGCAACCGACAGGTAATCGACAATGCGCGGCTGTTTGCCAACAAACGAACATTGATCCTGGATGCCAAGACATCGCGCGCGATGTTCGCAGTTTGTCCGCTCGCTCCCATCGCCAACCATCACGAGACGCGCTTTGACTCCCTGCTTCAAAACCCTGGCAAAGATTTCGATGCAATCAAGCGGACGCTTCACGGGACGAAAGTTAGACACATGTGCGATTAGCGGTTCGTTGTTGGGCGACAGTGACTCGCGCAACGAAGCCACAGGCTGCCGTTGGTAGTCGTACTGGCAAACAAAGTTTGGAATTACTTTGACGTTGTCTACATGAAAGATTTCATGAGTTGCTTCTTTCAGGTAGTTTGAAATCGCTGTGACGCCGTCTGATTGAACAATCCCGTAGCGCGTTATCGGCAAATAGGATCGATCGGCTCCGACAAGAGTGATGTCAGTTCCGTGAAGCGTGGTAATGACAGGCAGTTGTCGTTGGGGCTTCAACGATTCTCTGGCGAGGATCGCGCTAATAGAATGTGGGATCGCATAGTGGACGTGTAATAAATCAAGCTTCTCTTCCTGTGCGACGGTCGACATCTTCGTCGCGAGCGCAAGCGTGTATGGCTGATGTTCAAAAAGCGGATACGACATCATCTCTACTTCATGGAAGCGCACACGCTCATTCAGTTCTGTCAGACGTGTGGGTAAAGCTGATGAGATGAAGTGGACGGTATGTCCGCGTTGGGCGAGTTCCTTACCTAGTTCCGAACCGACAATACCGCTACCACCGTATGTCGGATAAACCGTGATGCCGATGTTCATTGTTCGAGCTTTGTGCTTTGTACTTCGTTCTTTGAAAGTTGACTGCTGCAAAGTACCAAGTACAAAGCTCAAAGTACAAATGAACAGGAGGCAGGCGGCAGACAAAATAGAAGAGGCAGGCGACCCTCGCTTATCGCCTGCCTCAATCTCAACTTGACTCATCTTTGAGAGGGGTCCAGTGAGGCGGGGAGTATAAGCCCGTCGCCGCACTTTTAGCAATACCCCTTGCAAGGAATGTTTACTTTTCTTGTGTCGCGCACTTAACGCGCAGTTAACACAAGGCGAACAGCCCCCGCCGCGGACTGCTATGCGACTGGAAAATCGTTATAATGCCTACGAAAAAATTAGCTGTAATCGGCTTGGAGCCGATGGGCCATAAAGGAATTATTGATGCCGAAAATTAGTGATATTGAAGAGACTCCGAATCCAAATGCGGTGAAGTTTATCCTGCGGGAGCCGGTTAGCAACGGTATCGCGCGGCAGTACGGTTCTGCCGATCAAGCGGTAGCCGATCCACTCGCAAAATCGCTCTTTGATGTGGGAAACGTCGTGTCTGTCTTTTACATGGACAAGATGATTACAGTCGAGAAAGTCGATGAAGCGGATTGGGATGACCTGCTGCCCGCGCTTGCTGTTCCGATTCGCGCTACAGAAGCAGCTAATGCGCCTGCTGCGGCAGCTGCGGCTGCTGTCGGTGGAGCAATCGCTGCTGTGACGAGCGACGATCCGCGATTAGTGAAGATAAATGAAATCCTTGACGAACGAGTCAGACCGGCACTGATGGGTGACGGCGGTTATCTCGAAGTGCTTGGCTTAGCGGATCACACGTTAAGCATTCGCTATCAGGGCGCCTGTGGCAGCTGTCCCAGTTCGTTGACCGGAACTCTGATGGCAATTGAAGGAATGCTCAAGCAGGAAGTAGATCCGGAGTTGGAAGTTGTGGCTGTCTAGCGGGCGAGGGAAAGGAATCATTGGTCATTTGTCATTTGATTTGAGAATTATCATTTTAGAGACCACCGACTTCATGTCGGTGGTGAATCAATCTCAACCTACGCACCGCTCCGTTGAAGTGCGGCGCGCGTAGCGCGCCGGAGGTCTTAGGCGCGGTTCTGGTAGGCTGAAATTGAAGTACCACCGACATGAAGTCGATGGTTTTTCAAGTGACAATTCTCAAATCTTAAATGATAAATAACCAGTGATTTTTTCCGCATCCGCTCTCACCTCATTTTTTCGGAACCTATTCTACCAAGCAGCGTGTAAGCTCTGGTTATCCATCCGCGTTGCCGTCCTTCAGGAGAATCCTATGCAAGTTCGTGTCTTGATAAGTGTGCTGATCATCAGTGTTGCGAGTCCGTTCGCGCCTGCTGTGTTGGCGCAAACCCAGACGGCCAATCCGCCGAAACAGGCACCCGCTAAATCCAAACCCAAAACCGAAGACGCCGAAGACGAAGCGTCGCAACGCCGCACTGTGGCTATTTCGCTCGTTACAACACTCGCAGACGAGGCGCGGAGCTTCAAAGACCAAACTCGGCGAGCACGCGTGCAGGCGCGCGCGGCAGATATTTTGTGGGACACCGATCAAGCACGCTCACGCGACTTATTTCAGCGGGCCTGGGATGCAGCGGAAGCGGCTGACGGAGAGGCAGCAAGACTTCGCGCTGAAGAGCAAAGAAAGCAAGCCGCTGGCGGTGGACCAATGGTTTTTCGCGGTGGTCCAGATATCCGCTCAGAAGTGTTGCGCATGGTTGCGAAAAGGGACGTGAAGCTGGGCGAACAGTTTTTAAAGAGTTTCGATGAGGCAAACCAGAAACAACTAGACGACGCAGCGGCCGACCGACGGCGTCTCGGTGGCGGGCAGGAACTCGGCTCGTCGAAGCGACTTCAGCTGGCGAGAAGGTTGGCAGAGGAGGGCGACGTTGACAGGGCGATGCAATTCGCGGCACCCGAGCTGAACCGAGTCAACATCGATTCGATCTTCTTCCTGACAGCTGCGAGACAGAAGAAACCGCAGATCGCTGATGCTGCCTTTGCCACGCTCCTAGGATTCGCAGCTCAAGATCCACTGTCGGACGCAAACACGGTCTCCGGGTTATCGTCTTACGTCTTCACTCCGTTTTTGTACGTGACCTTCGAAGGTGATGGAGGTTCGAATCAGATGCGAGGTGGGGACCTGCTGCCGCCACCCGCCCTTGCGGATCCGTTGCGGAAAAGTTTTTTGCAACTCGGCTTTCAAATCCTGATGCAACCGCTGCCGGCGCCGGACCAGGACCACACGACCTCCGGCCGCACCGGAAAATACCTGGTCATCAAACGACTGCTTCCCGTTTACGATCAGTTCGCGCCGGATCTCGCGAACAGCCTTCGTACGCAGATGACTGCGCTCGCGTCTTATGTCCCGCCGGACTTTCAACAAGGTGAAAACGCTGCGGTGTCGAAAGGTATCATTCCAGACGACACTGAGTCCGAACCCGCCGAACGGATGCAACAGCGCCTCGATCAGGCGAAGACATCGGATCAACGTGACGCGATCTATGCAGATTACGCGGTAGCGTTCACGCAGAAAGGTGATCCAAGAGGTCGCGAACTGATCGATAAGATCGAAAACACAGAGTTCCGGACTAAAGTCAAAGCGTACACTGATTTTCAAATGACACAGCAGGCGATCAGGAAAAAAGACGTTAACGAAATCGGTCGTCTCGCGCAGAATGCTGAACTTACCAGCATCCAACGAGTTTGGGCCTACACCCAGGCCGCTGGCTTTGTAGCTCAAACCGAAAGGACACGTGCAGTCGAACTACTCGAGAGCGCATTGGCTGAAGCTCGTCGCATTAGTCAGAGTGATCCAGATCGCGCTCGTGCTCTTACAGCGGTCGCCGCGGGTTTTGTGAATCTCGATCAAGTTCGCGCATGGGAAATACTCAATGAGACAGTGAAGGCTGCGAACGGTGCAGAAACTTTCACCGGTGAGGACAGTCGGATTTTGTCGATGTTGCGCACCCCGCAGATGGTTGTGATGTCGAACGCAACCGCTCCTGAGTTCGATTTGCTTACCGCCTTTCGACTACTGGCGCGCAATGATCTGTTCAGGGCGATCCAGGTGGCAAAGACGTTTACCGGTGAGGCCCCGCGCGCAGTCGCGACGTTGGCAATCGCACGCTCCGTTCTCGAAAAGAGAGAGCCGGACAGAGCGTCAACAAACACGCCGTAACTCGGACGACGAGGGAGACACGTGACCGGGAGACGGGGCGGTCTCCCCTCGCCCCTTCTTTCATCTTCATCCCTCATCCTTCCTTAATTGGTCCACCATCCGTATACTTCCGCCACCACACTTCTCCGCTTCAGGGTCTCTGATGAATTCAACAACTCGCCTCCTCGTGCTCTTCCTCGTTGTGACCTCAGGCACATGCGCGGTGTACGCGCAATCTGGTGACGCAAAGCAACCCGAGAGAACAAAACCGGCTGCCACTACCGCGAAACCAAAAGATCCAGATGCCGATCGCGTCGCACGTCAACGTCGCGCTCAAGCGCGATCACTACTGGTTGCACTGTCAGTCGATGCGCGCACGTTTCGCGATCAACCGTTGCGCGCACGTTCGTTGGCGCGAATCGCCGATACGCTTTGGGCCGTCGATCCCGAACAAGCACGCTCGATGTTTCGCAAAGCATGGGAAGCAGCGGAGGTAGCCGACCAAGAGAGTGACCGCAAGCTACAAGAGGAATACGAGCAACGAAAAGCGAAAACTGGCAGCGGCGCGTTTGCATTTAGCTCGCCGCCTAATCTTCGGCGAGAAGTATTGCGTCTCGTCTCGCGCCACGACACGACGTTAGGCGAAGAATTCCTCGAGAAGCTAAAGATCCAGCAAAAAGAAGCGGCACAAAACCCTTTGCGCTCATCTGACGCTGACAGCCAGCGACTGGGAGTCGCACGGGAACTCCTCACTGAAGGCGACCCTGAGCGAGCGTTGCAGTTTGCGGAGCCAATCTTCGGAAGAGTGACGATGGAAAACATCAACTTCCTCTCATACGTCAGAGAAGCTAATCCGGCGCTCGCAGACGCGCGTTACGCCGCGATGCTCACGCAGCAGGCGATGAACCCTCAGGCAGACGCCAACACAGTTTCCCTTCTCTCTTCTTATGTCTTTACGCCACACCTGATGATTACTTTTACCGGCAATGGAACCAGCAGTTCGCAGGCTACCGATAAGATTCAACCTGCAGAAGTTTCCCCAGAATTAAGAGCCGCTTTTTTAAACACAGCCGCGTCAATCCTGCTGAGGCCTATACCCGCTCCCGGGCAAGACCAGGGAAGAGCGGGTATCGAAGGAAGATATCTGGTGACTAAGCGGTTGCTTCCGTTCTTCGAGCAGTTTGGTTCACCCGAACAAGCTCAGAGTATGCAGACGCAATTGGATACGCTCGCCGCGGCTGTGCCAGACGGTACGAGGAATCGTGATGATGAGTGGATGCGACGCGGAGTCAAACCCGAGGTTCGTGCTGAAGATCGCGAGCAACAACTTCTGGATCGGATTGATCGCGCGAAAACTTCGGCTGAACGCGACTCCCTTTATATTCAGTTAGCCAACAGCTCATTCGGCGCCCCAGATCTTCGCGCACGAGAGTTCATAAGTAAGATTGAAGATCCGGAGTTACGTCAACAAGCTGGGGCTTACGTAGATGGAACTTTGGTTGTCCAACTAGTTGAGAAGAAAAAGATCGACCTGTTGCTTGAACTGGTCGCTAAAGGTGATCTCACCCATGTACTAAAAGCATGGGCACTCGCGTCCGCGGCAAAGGAGTTGGTAAAAACGGATCGACAACGAGCGATGGATATAATTGAAGAAGCCGGAAATGAGGCGCGGCGGATCGACACGTCCGATGCCGACAGGCCCAAAGCGTTGCTGGCTGTTGCGAACACTCTTAACGAAATCGATCCCCCACGTGCATGGGACGCAACTTTCGATGCAGTCAAAGCTGCTAATTCAGCCGAAGGGTTCACGGGCGAGGACGGAATAATTGTATTGAAATTCAGTAGCAAGAGTCAGTCGTCCGTCTCAGACCACACTGTCGCCGATTTTGATGTGGCGGGAATATTCAGAACGCTCGCCGACAAAGACTATGACCGCGCGGTGGAGTTAGCGCAGGGATTCCAGGCAGAAGGGCCGCGTGCCGTGGCGACGATCGCTATTGCGCGTGCAGTGCTGGATCCGAAGAAGCCGTCTGCCACCGCGGCGAAGAAGCCTGTCGCGAATTAAGCACACCGGCAACTCGCTCAACGCTTATTGCCAATAACGTATTTCCTGGTTTGATATAGACGGCCCTGGCTGTCTTCGAACTTCACGACAAAGCTTGAGTTGTTGTTCGAAAGATTTTTTTCGGACGTATCTGCAAGAACGAAGGTAAGAACACCATCCAATGAATTGCCTTTAGTCAGAAGGATATTCTTACTTTTTAGCGCCAGGTCTTCCTTTCCCAAGTCAACTTGTCCTTCACCTCCCGGAATCCCCACGACTCCATTTACATGCACGGGTTGTAATTCGCGCGGTTCTTCGCCCCCGGACGCCATAACTAGTTTCCAATTCTTAGCCACCGTCGGTGAGCCAACGTTTTTCACTGATATGAAAACCGTCAGAGCCACGTTCCTGGTGTTATTTGGCACCGGGTAGATTGAGAGGTTCGCAATGTCACCTGACAAGAATGGAGGGGTCAGAGGAATCTGGTTCGAGGGTAATTCGTTAGACTGTGTGTTAGTTGGCTGAGCAGGCGCCGAGGAGTTTGTAACCGGTGCGGCAGTGTGTCGGCACCCGGACAGGATGGCGACGGAGATTGCAAGTACGATGATGAACGTTCGTGCCAGTCGTGTTCTCCTCACAAGCGCCAAACCGCTCGCCCATCACCGCTGATCGCGAAATACGTCTATGAGTAGATATTCATTGGCCGCGTCAGCAACGCCAGCGGGTCATCGACATTGAGTGCCTCGCGCACGTAGTACGCCTCGCCGGCGTCCACACCAATCAAAGAACCGAAGTATCCCATGCGCACTTCAATCTGCCGAAGAAATCCTCGGTCGCTGATTCTGGTCTCAGGTTCCGAGGAATTCTCATTATAAAACTGCGACGCGTACGCGCGTATTGCGTTCATCTTCTCCGTCACAAAATCAGATACATCCACTACAAACGACGGCACGACGCTCCGTGTGAACAGCGAATGCATGATGGCCGGCATCTTCACTGGCGCCAGTCCTGCTTCTTCATCGTACCGGCGCATAGTTGCAAGGCGTGCTCCTTCGCGAACCATGCGGCAGGTGCTTGCGTGATCAGGATGCGGATCGTCCCAATGTGTCGTGAGGATCACCTTAGGTTTATACCGCCGAATGACGCGTACCATTGCAGTGCGAGATTCTTCGGTGAGCCATACGTGACCATCGGGCAATTCAAGATTCAATCGAGCATCGAGCTTTAGAATCGATGCGGCATCCAGTGCCTCTTTGGCCCTGATTTCGGGCGTGCCGCGCGTACCCATTTCGCCTCGCGTCGTGTCGCACACCGCGGTGCGATAGCCGAGAGACTTCAGCTTCAGAAGCGTTCCTGCTACCGAAAGTTCAGCGTCGTCGGGGTGAGCAAAGACGGCGAGAACGTCGACCTCTTGAATTGTAGTCGTCATTGTAGATTGATGATTGTTGATTGTAGATTGACGATCGTCGATTGTCGATTGATGAACGTTCGGTTGATTATGTCGTCGAGTCTGGCGCCGTCTAAAATCTACAATCAACTATCATCAATGCGGCGCCCTTGAGTCTTTCGATCTGTTTGCAGTACGCTCGTCCCGCACACCCCCGCCACAACCACGCGGAAAGCCGTTATGCGAGATGAGGCTCGTCGTCTTAGGATCAGGAACGTCCATACCTCATCCGAAGCGGGCATCAGCTTCGTATTGGCTTGAAACTACGCGCGGCACTCGCATGCTGTTAGACGCTGGTGCCGACGCACCCCACAGGATGGCCCAGGAAGACCTTGATTGGCCGAACCTTGATTTAGTTTGGATTAGTCATTATCACTGGGACCACTTTGCGGGATTGCTAGCCTTGCTCTTTGGTATGAAATGGGCACCGCAAACCCAAGACAGGACAGCGGAGCTGACGATTCTCGGAGGCAGCGGCCTGCGGCAAACGCTCGAGCAGATCAATGCGGCAAATAGTTTCAAGTTGCTGGATCAGCGTTTCCCCGTAGACGTCCGGGAAATGAAGTCTGACGACGAAATTCGGCTGACCGGAGACGTTTCGGCACGCGCGATGCGAACGCCACACACGAAAGAGAGCCTGGCACTACGCTTAACAGACGCCGACGGAAAGACTTTGGTCTATACTTCGGATACCGGATTCGCAGACGAACTGATTCCGTTTTGTACCGGAGCCAATCTGTTGTTGCTGGAATGCTCCTTCAGACAAAACAAACCGCTCGACACGCACCTCGAGCTCGCTGACGCAATGAAGATCGCTGCTGCATGCGCCCCTGAAAACTTAGTGTTGACACACTTGTATCCGGAGTGGGACCAGTTCAACGTCGCCGACGAAGCCAGGCGCATCTGGCACGGCGAAACCATTGAGGCAACGGACGGACTGACCCTAATTATCTAAGCGCGCAAGCGCAACAAGGGGGAAGAAATGTTTCTGGCAAAGTCGATACTCCTCGTCGCATTGCCGTTGCTGGCAACGACTGTGACCGTCATTCAAAAGAGCGATGGCCCTGCAAGATCTGAAGCACGCGTGTCAGATGAAGCAGACTCGGCGCTGTTGGAATCTGGGAAACCGACGAAGCCTCGAGAAATCGCACCGTCGAATGGCGAAATAAAAATCGTGACGTACAACATTCGCTATCGCTGTGGTGAGGATCTAGATGAACTTGTGGAACTCTTTCGCAAGGATCCGGAAATCGGCAATGCCGCCGTTCTCGGCCTTCAGGAAGTTGATCGAAACAAGAAACGGACCGGGAAATCCAACACCGCGAAAATCATAGCGGAGGCTCTGGGCTTCAACTATGCATGGGCTGCTCCACCAGTTGCGAATCCAAACGACGAGGAAGAGACGGGTGTCGCGATCATGAGCCCATTTCCGGTTTCCAACGTTCGCCGCATCGTCCTGCCGTATGAAGGACCAAATCGGCGGCGACGAGTCGCTCTCGCCGCAACTGTTCGAATCTATGGCAAGGATTTCCGCGTTTATTCAATGCACGGCGAAACACGTATTGCAATGAACAAAAAGATCGAGCAGATGAACACGCTGATTCAAGACCTGAAGCAGTTTCCTGACAGCATGCCGGTTATTTTGGTTGGAGATTTCAACACGTGGGAAGGAAGCGCTGAAGGAAAGACTCTTAAGCTCTTCCGCGATGCCGGTCTCTACACACCCTTCGGTAGTCAATCGACTTTCAGAGCTCGTGTGTTGTTCGTGCCAATTGAGTTTCGCCTCGATTGGGTCTGGTTAAGAGGCGTTCAGGCACTGACGTATGGAATCGACAAGAAGATTAGTTTGTCTGATCATTATCCGCTTTGGGCCAATGTAAAAGTTTTGCCCGACAAACAAGAAGCACGTAACATCCCTTGAGGAGAATAATCATCTGTGAAGTGCAGAAACTGCGATCGCAAAGTGGGCTGGACCCGTCGTAGATGTCCCGCTTGCGAATCGAGGCTTCCCCCTTGGTACTTTTGGACGACTGTTGTTTGCCTGATAGGTCTTTATGCCGCTTTTGTGATCATCGAACAGCTGCTTTGAATCGGCAATCGGCAATCGGCAATCGAGTGTTGAGTGATAAGTGACAAGAAACCGTCGCTCATGATTTATCACTTATTACGCACTTGGTCAGTATTCACTATTCACAAAGATCAGCGCACACTCACGACAACGCTATTAGCCGTCAGCGCGTTCCCAGTTGCGCGTTGAAGATCGGCGATAGCCTTGTTCAGATCCGTTTGGGCTTTCAGTTCAGCACCGCGTGAAGCCGTCAACGCCGTTTGCCTTTCGAGCACGAGGAACGTCGTTGATTGACCAGCATCCAGGCGTCTCTGTTCACTCGTCAGCTGCTGTTCATTGGCTGCGCGCGTGGCCGCAGCCGCTTGTAAGCGCGCCTCCGCACTCCGCATCGCCTGTAACGCATTTCGCACTTCCACTTGAATGTTCTGCTCTAGTTGTTCACGTTGAGCGACGATTCGCTCCCCTTCAACTAACGAGCGACCATACTGCGCCTCGGCTGTCCTGTTGCGAATAGGCAGATTGATCTGGACGCCAACTCGCACATTCCCATAACGATTACTTAGCAGGTTTTGAACCGACTGCGATAGACCACCGACGAGATCTGGCGAAATACTCTGCGACGGTGGATCCGGCAACGGATCGAACCCAGCGTTCTTTAACAGTTTGTTCACGGCCGTGCGTAGCTCGAGTGACGAACTAACGAGCGGGCTTGTCGCATTACCCAACGCGCCGGAGAGACCAATCATAGAATAAGTGCCGACAAGATCGATTTCCGGTTTTTTCTGATCCTTAAAGAACGCCTGGTCGATTTTATTAATCTCCTTAGCAACATTCGACTGCTGAACCTCGGCCCGATTTTCCATCGCCGTCTTCAAAGCGTCAGGCAACGACACCTCCGGCACTGTCAGATCAACCGGATCGGTCGGCAGTAGCGACTCTTGCCAAAGCTCGCTCTGTTGATTCTCAGCAATTAAATTCTTCAAATTGTTCTCGCTCTTCGACACTTCTTCGAGCGCGCTGTAGACGTTCTGTTCGAATGTCGTTATCTGCGCTTCAGCCGCAACAACATCGATGGGTGCGAGCTGTCCCTCTTGGACCAGACGCTTGTTGTGTTCCAGCTGACTTCTCGCAACCTTCACTGCGTCGCGTTGGATCTGAACGCTGCGCAACGCAAACACCAGGTCCCAGTACGCGCGCTGGACGTTCGTGATCGTCTCAATCGCCTTCTGTCTGAATTGCGCGTCGGTCAGCGACAGGTTCTTCTTCGCAATTTCGACTTGTCGCCTGTTCCTGTCGATCTTGAGACCACGAAATAGCGGCTGGACATAACTGAATGTCAGAGCTGTTGGATATTGTGAACTAAGAGCGGTGAACTGATTGTTTGTAGTTAGCCTGATGGACGAGAAGTCGATGACGTAGTTGCCGCCGTACTTCGGACTTAATCCTTCAAGGCGCGCAGAGCCGTTGAAATCGCTTTGCGTAACCGCGCCATTTGAACCGCCACTTAAAAAGCTGGCGATTGGACTCTTGTTGCGTTCGTAAAATGCAGTTGTCGAAAACTTCGGATCATAAAGACCACGACCGCCAAGCAGGTCAAACTCCGCGATCTTTACTGCCGCGCGAGAGATTTCAATGTCTTTGTTGTTCTGCAAGGCCATCGAGATCGCATCGCGCAACGACAACGGTCGTTGCCGATTAAGATCGACGCCGACGCGACCCATCTCGGGCAGCGGCCGAGGCGTGGCCCGATAATCATTGGCAGCCGGCGGCACAGGCATCTGTTGCATGTCCTGCACCGGAGTTGGCGTGGGTTGTTGAGCGTTGACCTGCGCCTGCGTCCAAAACAAACCGAAGGTCAGCACAAACAACGCTTTTGCTGCTGAAAATGATCGTATAGAGGCTCTCATAATTTAATACTCTTGAATCAGTGCCTGGTGATTGTTCCTGTTATAGAGGTGGCAACGCTCGCCGCTCTTCGTCGCACACGCCCAAACAAACGGTTGAGCGCCAAACGCGACCAACTCCACACGCGACTCCTGGCGGCATCGTCGAAAAGAGAATAGAAAACCGGCACTGCCAGCAAAGTGAGAAGCAAACACAATGTTTGTCCACCGACAACTAGCACACCGATTGAACGGTTTGTTCCTGATCCTGGTCCACTCGCGACTGTCAGTGGCAACATGCCAGCGACAAGAGCGATGGTCGTCATCAGGATTGGACGTAGTCGATCGCGATTAGCGCGAATGATCGCCTCAATCCGCTCCATGCCCTTCGCTCGAAGTTGATTGGTGTGATCGATCTGAAGAATGGCGTTCTTTTTAACCACACCGAACAACAACAACAGGCCGAGGCCCGAAAAGATGTTGACCGTTTGGCCCGTCATCAAAAGCGACAAGATGCCGAACGGAATTGCCAACGGCAGTGTTAGTAGAATCGTGATCGGGTGAACAAATGATTCAAACTGTGCGGCCAGCACCATGTACATGAAAATGAACGAAAGAAGAAACGCCAACATGAAGTAGTAGCCGGCGCGACCGAGTTCTTTTGAACGACCAGCTAATCCGGTCTTGTACGAAGGATCGATGTTTATCTCCTTCACAAACTCGTTCAGCTTTTGAATCACTGCCGCCTGCGAACCACCAGGCCGAACGTTTCCCAACAACGTCACCTGCCGTTGCCGGTTGAGCCGGTCAATTGCCGATGGACCAGTCGCCTCTTCAGTTTTGACGAGATTATCCAAACTGACCCAGCCAACTTTCGTCGACGCCACAATCATGCGCTTCAAACCCTCTGCGCTTGCTCGATATTCACCAATTGCTCGCACGCGTACGTTGTATTGATCTGTGCCGGCGTTGAAGGTCGAAACCTTCGTGCCTGCCACCAACGTGTTTAGCGCTTGTGCAATGTCACCAACCCTGACACCGAGATCGGCTGCTCGAGCTCGATCGATGATCACCCGTAACTCGGGCTTGCCCGTGATCAGCGTCGAATCCGCATCGACGACATCAGGAATCGTTTTTAACTTTGCCAGCAGGGCATCGGAGTACTTCGTAAGCTGCTCAAGATCAGGGCCGCCGATGACGTATTGAATATCTGCGTTCCGAAACCCGCCGCCCGAAATCGCAGAGACTTGTTGGATACTTGTTCTCAGCTGACCGGGATACTGTTTCAGATATTTGCCGAGAATCTCGGTGCGAGCGCGCACCATCAGGTCCTGCTGGCTAATCTTCCGCTCTTCAATCGGCACCAGCTTCACATAAACCGAAGAGACGTTGACGAGTTCCTGCTGACCGCCACCGATCGTTGTCAGCGTGTCAGTCACACCCGGCAACTTACGTAAGTCTGTGGCAATTCGCTCCGTCAATTGCGAGGTCGACGCGAGAGACGAACCCTCAGGGGCGCGGACGGTTACTTCAAATTGAGCTTGATCGTCGACCGGCAGGAAGTTCTTGCCGACAAACATGAACAAAGGCACGATGCTGACAATCACAATCAAGCAGGCAGCGACGACAACCCAGCGATGAGCCATCGACCACTTCAGCATTGCGGTGTAGGTGCGATCGATCGGACGATAGAAACGCGATTCTTTCGAACCATGATCGGATGGCTCAGTATTTCGCTCGAAAGCCCGCTCCTTCTTATCGTCGCTCCGTTTGATCAGGCGTGCAGCTAGCATTGGCGTCAACGTGAACGACACGAGCAACGAAACAGCGATCGCGAACGACGAGGTGAGACCAAACGACGACATGAATCGGCCAACAATGCCGCCCATGAATCCAACTGGTAAAAACACAGCGAGGAGCGACAGCGTTGTCGCCGTAACGGCCAGGCCGATTTCCTTTGTGCCTTCGATGGCCGCCTGGAATGGAGGTACCCCCTTCTCCTCGACGAAGCGAAAGATGTTCTCCAATACGACGATAGCGTCGTCGATGACGATTCCGACCATCAACGTGAGCGCCAGCATCGTGATTTGATTGAGCGTAAAGCCCATCGCCGCCATGATGCCGAACGTCGCGATCAACGAAGTCGGAATAGCCAGACCGGCAATAACTGTCGAGCGAAAACTCCAAAGAAAGATAAACACCACGATGGCCGCGAGGATGCTGCCTTCAATCAAGTGGGTTTGAATTGCTTCGATCGACGCTTTGATGAAAATCGATTGATCGCCAACAACCTCGGTTCGGAATCCCGGAGGTAACGTCGGTCCAATTTCCGCGAGACGCGCCTTTACAGCGTCAGCAATTGCAACCGTGTTCTGACCTGATTGTTTGGAGACGATCAGAGTCACCGCGGGCTGACCATTCAAACGAGCTTCAGTGCGCGGCTCCTCAGCTCCGTCTTCAGCGTACCCAACGTCGCTGAGCTTGACTGAATAAGTCCCTCGGTTTGCGACAACCAGATTGTTGAAATCTGCCGGCTCAACAATGCGACCCATTGTCCGTACTGTCAGTTCACGCGTTCCTTCATCCACGCGGCCACCGGGAAGTTCCATGTTCTGCGCACGAACAGCATCGGCCACTTGTGCCACTGTAACGTTGAAAGCGCGCAGCTTGTCAGGATCAACCCAGACCTCAATCTCACGTGTGCGTCCACCGATGATTTGCACATCACCGACACCGCTGATTGATTCGATCTGCTCTTTGATTTTCTTATCGGCTATCTCTGTGACTTCTCGAAGCGATCGCGGGGCCGAGACCGCGATGCGAACAACTGGCGCAGCATCAGTATCGAGCTTTTGGACCATCGGCTGTTCGGCCGTGACGGGAAGGTCGTTGACGATTAGATCGATCTTGTTTCGAATTTCCTGTGCAGCGATGTCCGGGTTTTTCTCCAGTAGAAAAGTGATAAAAACCTGAGACACACCTTCAACCGACGTCGAACGCAGTTCATCGATGCCCGAGATTGTGTTGACCGCACCTTCAACCTTGTCAGTTATCTCAGTCTCGATCTCCTGGGGCGAAGCACCTGGATTCACAACTGTGACGGTGATCGTGGGCAGATCAATCTTCGGAAATAAATCGACGCCTAACGACTTGTAGGAGAACAACCCGACGACGGTCAGACTGAGAATCAACATCGTCGCGAATACCGGTCGCCGCACGCATATTTCAGCTAGTTTTTGCATGACTTTTGTTCTTGGTTTTTTGTTCTTTGTGCTTAGTAGGTTCGCCGGATCTCAGCTGTCGACTGATCGACGAACAAAGTTCAAAGTACAAAGCTCAAAGGTCATTGTTTCACAGTCATCCCATCAGCCAGTTTCTCCAGGTTACTCGTAGCCACCTGCTCGCCATTTGAAACGCCTGACTTCACCTGGATAAGGTCCGACTCGGTCTGTCCTGTTTGAACGACACGCTGTTCTGCGTGACCTTCTTTAATCACGAACACCCGGCTCACGCCTGCTTCGCTGACCACCGCTCGAGCGGGAACGAACACGACCGGTGCCGGCCGATCCTGCATGATTCTGACGGTGGCAAACTGCCCTGGCTTTAGAGCGCCTCCGCCGTTTTCAACTTCGGCCTCGACCGTCAGAGTTCGCGACGTCGCCGAGACGTTCGGAGCGATTCGCGCGATCCGACCGTTGAACTGGCGATCCGGCCAGGCACTCGTTGTGATCGATACTGACTGTCCGACTTGAATCTCTGGAATCGCCTGCTCAGGAATGTCGATGCGCATTCTGAGCGGATTGGTTTTGACGATCGTCGCCACCTTTTGTTGTGGCGACACATACTCACCAAGATCCGCGACGCGCTCGGCCACGAAGCCGTCGATCGGCGAGAAGATCACGCTGTAAGAAAGACTCTTGCGCGTCAAAGCCAGCTGCGCTTCAGCATTCGATACGTTCGTTCGTGCAACGGCGACTCCCGCGTAGTTCTGGCGTGCTTGTGCTAAAGCCGCTTCGTACTGTTCCCTGAGTTGATCGCGTCTTGCCCGCTGCTCGTCGTAGAACGATCGCGAAACGTCGCCAGATTCAATCAACTTCTCAGCGCGTTGAAGATTCTTATCGGCCAACTCGAATGTGACTCGAGCTGCCGCCACTTCCGCTACCTTGTTTGGATCAAAAGCCTGGCCGGGTCGCAAACCAATCTTTTCTTCGGCCTGTCGTAAGGCTGCCTTCGCTTGTTCGACCTGCGTCACCGATTGATCAACACGAAGCTTCAACTCTGCGTCGTCTAACTTCACCAGCATCTGACCACGTTTGACGTATGAACCAATGTCTACGCCGAGTGCGACAACCTTGCCGGACGTTTGTGGTGCGACATCGGTCTGCTGATCGCCAGCCAAACTGCCTGTCGCCTGAAAGAAACCTGGCACCTCTCGCGTAATCGCCGCAGCGGTAGTCACTTCCACTGCTGCAGGCACAGGGCCGGTTTCTTCCTTCCTGACATTTGCTTTCGACCCGCCACACGAAATGGCAAAAACGACAGATGCTGCGAGCAGCAGGGCGAGCGCTGCTAACCTAATCTTGTTGGGAGAATGCATGTCTTACCTGTTCCTCCTTGAACCACGCGAACGGCGCCGTCCATTCGTGGTGGCGATGCCGTCGAGAAGGATGTTTGTGAAATTACGCGCTGCCTCTTCGTTTGAAATGTTGAGCAGACGTTTTTGTGGATCCCAAAGGTTGTTGTTGAGTGAGTGATGCATGACCATACCGATAAAAGCTCGAACTACAATCGCGGGATCCATCTCGACTAAAGCCCCTTCACGTTGTCTATCGCGAAGGTATCCACCGAGAAACTCATAAACCCGCCGGACGAATTCATCGAAAAACATTTCGGCGAGTTCGTGCTTCTCAAGAGCCGAATGCAGAAGGAGTCTCTGAAATTCGGGATCTTTTTGGTGGTAGTCAAGAGCACCGAGCGCTAGCGACTCGAACACCGCACGGTCGTCTTTCCGGCTGATCGCGTCGGCCGCCATCGTCTCTGGCTCGAAGTTACCGCTGCACGCCTTGTGATCGAGAATGGCGGCATACAGCTCTTCCTTGGTCGCGAAATGACGAAAGACCATCGCTTCGGAAACGCCAGCGGCCTGGGCAATCTCCTTGGTGGTCGTGCCGCGGAAACCTCTCTGCGAAAAGAGGCTAACGGCGATGGCGAGAATCTGCAGCCGGCGTTCTTCACCAGCCATTCGGACTGAGCCCGGCAGGCAGGGATCGTTGGGGGTGCTAGTTATCGGTCGACTCACGTTTGTTGTTGTTTTTCCTTCCTCAGCGAGACACGGGAACGATCCCCGGTCGGCAAAGTAAGTACTTACTTACCATCGGACTTATACGGTGTCAAGCGACTTGAGGTTCCGGCGTTATTCCCTTGTACTTTGATCTTGGCGCTTCGTACTTGGTCGTTTTTACTTTGTTTTTGATCCGTGGGTCGACAGGACTGCTTGAGGCACAAATTACAAAGCACCAAGCGCCAAGATCAAAGTACAAACGCAAGCGCAGCTTGCAACGGTTGTACGAAACCCGACCTGTGAATCTTTCTCTTGTACGCTTTTCGCGACAAAACTTCGCTCACACACAGCTGATTTCCCCTCCAATTAACGCATAAGTGGGTGCGGCGTGTCGGCACGTCTTTTGCTCCCTTTCGAACAGTCAAGGTCTAGATCTAATTAAGGAGAATTTTTGATATGGCAGACAACAGAGGTTTCGATCAACCTACGGGCTCGGGAGTTGGCAACACATCTACCGGTGGTACAGGCTCGACAGGTTACACCGGCGCGGGCTCATCTGGTTCTACAGGTTCAAGCGGCAGCGGTGCTGGCAGCGGTACTGCAACAGCGCTTTCGCAAACAGCGCAGGATTACGGCAAGAAGGTTACTGAAGTCGCAACCCAGGCGAAGGATTACGTTGCTGACAAGGTTTCAGTCGTCGGCGACAAACTCAAAGATTTACAAAACGCAGATCTCGGACAACTCGCCGATAACGCAAAAGACTATGCGCGCAAGAATCCCGGTCAGGCGATTTTGATCTCCGCCGGCGTCGGATTGCTGCTCGGACTAATCGTGCGAGGACGCCGATAGCCCAGGCTCAAACGAAGGGGGTTTTAAGAAACATGGCGACAACAAGGCAGAGTCTAGTTGTTAACAATGGCAATCGCACCGAAACCGAGGGACTGCCTACCTTGCTAAGTCGCTTAGGCGACGACGCAGTGCAGCTGATCAATTCGCAGTTTGCATTGTTCAAGGTTGAGATTAAAGAAGACGTAAACGCTTACATTCGGGGCGCGGTAACGATCGCGATTGGCGCAGTAGTCGCACTCGTTGGTTTCGCGCTGTTGAATGTCGCGCTCGCATTTGGTGTCTCGATCATTTTCGCAAACGCGAACTTCAGCGAGCCGGCGTCCTATGCACTTGGTTTCGTCGTCACCGGAATCTTTTATTTGTTGGTCGGCGGAATTGTCGTCATGGCGATTAAGAGTCGATTAGCGAATCAGGATTTGGTGCCGACCAGATCAGTTGAAGAACTGAGAAAGGACAAAGAATGGCTGAAGAACGAACTTTAGGATTGGCTCGGGCTCCTCAACAGTCGAATGAAGACCTCTCCAAAGAAGAACTTCAGCGACGAATGGATGTAGCGCGAGACTCGATCTCAAATACAGTTTCGGAGATCAAAGAGACAGTGGCTAATCAAGTACAAGTGGTAAAAGACACTCTCGATTGGCGTGAACAATTCAAGAGGCGCCCGATTGTATGGAGTGTAGGAGCCCTTGGTGTTGGCTTCTTAGTTGGTTACCGCGTGGCAGCTATGGTTTCCGACGACGACTCGCCGGGCGATTATGGCAACTATTACGCTGGCGACCGGAGTTACTCGGCCCAACCAGTATTAAGTCAAGCAGGCTCAAGTATGAGGCAGCAGCAGCGCGGAAATGGTCACGAGGAAGACAATGGCCCGGGCTTCTTCGAAAAGCTAACAAGCACCCCTGCATACGGACGCGTCAAGGATGAAGTGGGTGACATCGGAAACCATTTGATCCAGGAAGTTACCAAAACAGCAAAAGTCATGGTGGTGCCGGCGCTCATTTCTTCACTGCAGAAGTTTCTTGGTGAATACCTGCCGGAAGGTTCCACTGCGGACCAACCGCAGGCGTCACCGCGATCAGTGCATTCACCACAGACAAATACAGCAACTCGCAACCAGGGTGGGTACCAACCTTCGCTGGAGCGAAACTCAGAACTCAGTTAGATAACGGAAACATGCAAGTATTTCGAGCGAGTCCCGACGCGTCGGGACTCGCTTTTTTGTGCACTGCAGCAGCCGCGCACCGAGACGACGTTTTAGCACATGCGCGTTGACTTACCCTTGCTCGCGCTCCTAGACTCCAAACACGTCCCACTGTTCAGTTCCAAGGAGAACTTCATGACCCAGTCGTCTTCGCGCCGCCTTCGTCATCTTTGTCTTTCCACGACTTTCGTCTTTATAGCGTCGATCTTCTGCTCCGTAGCATTGGCACAAACGACCTCCGAGGCGGAGCGCGAACAAGCCCTTAATTTGTTGTGGCGGGAATCAAAACCCGCAGCCGCTCTGCCACTTCTCGAAAAGCTTGCCAAGGATCGACCGGAAGACGGACTGGTTGCTTTCTCATATGGCTTCGCCTTACTCGCGAAGGTAAAAGTGATCAAGGATCCTGCAGCAAGAAAGCAAACTCGAGTGGACGCACGCGGGTGGTTGCTCAAAGCGCAAAAGCTGGGCGTGGATGAACCACTACTGAAGTCGGTGCTCGAGGGACTGCCGCCAGACGGAGGTATCGATGAAACCTATTCACCGGTTAAGGAAGCGGATGATGCGATGCGCGACGGCGAAAGTTTTTTTGTCAACGGTCAGTTTCTTGAAGCTGCCGATGCATATCAGCGGGCGCTGAAAGCGGATCCTAAACTCTACGAAGCGGCGCTGTTCACGGGCGACATGTACTTCAAAGTCGGACAAAACGAAAAGGCGGCAGAATGGTATACAAAAGCACAGCAGATCAATCCCGATCGAGAGACCGCGTATCGTTACTCTGCTACTCCGTTTTTGCGTTCCGGCAAATTAGATGAGGCTAAGGCTCGTTACATCGATGCAGTCATCGTCGAGCCCTACAATCGCATGACGTGGAGTGGCTTGAACCAGTGGGCGCAAGCGGCAGGCGTTCAACTTGGCCATCCCAACATCGACGTGCCAAAGACCGTAAAGTCTACCGTAGATAACAAAGTCTATATCACGGTGGATCCGAGCGACGTGGATCTGAAAAGTGATCGGAATGGAACGAGCGCGTGGGCTGTTTACGGGCGTCACCGAACAAATTGGTTGACGACGGAGTTTGCGAAGGCGTATCCGAATGAGACCGCTTACCGCCACAGCTTGCGCGAAGAAGCAGCCGCTTTACAGGCAGTTGTGGAGGCGGTGAAGCAGGGGCAGAAAGATAAAAAGATCGTCGAGTTAGATGAGTCGCTGGCGAATCTGGTAAAGCTCTCCGACGCAGGATTGCTTGAACCGTTTATTTTGTATGCCCTGGTTGATGAAGGGATCGCGAAAGACTACTACGAGTATAAAAAGACAAACCGTGAAAAGCTGAAGCGCTATTTGGTTGAGTACGTAACTGCGAAGTGAGCGAGGAAGGACGAAAGACGCGGGGACGGGGAGACGCGGAGACGCGGTGAACACTTCTCCGTGTCACCGCGTCTCCCCGTCTCCGCGTCAGTTCTTTACCTCTGTCCCGGTGCAGGCTTTCGCGGCAGCTTCTCGTCACGCATCGCTGTGTTGTAAACAAACGCAGCCATGATCATCGAAGCTTCCTTCATATCGTCGGCCTGAATCCGATCAAACACGTCTTGATTTGAATGGTGAGTTCGAGTGTCATACTCAATTTCATCTTGAATGAACTGGAAACCAGGTAAGCCGATTCCGTCGAACGACAAGTGATCGGTACCACCAGTATTCGAAATCGATAACGTGTTCGCCCCCATTTCTCTGAACGGAGCGAGCCACTGCCGGAACAATGCCCTGATACTCTCGTTGCCCTGCAGGTACACACCGCGAATCTTGCCGGTGCCGTTGTCGAGATTGAAATAGCCGCTGAAATTGTCGTACTCCGGTTTCTTATTCAGCGTCATCGGTAATTGGGCCTGCGGAGCCGCCCCGTTGCCATTTCCGTTGCCAATTACAGCACCGCCTCCAGTAGCAGCTGATGATGTTGTTGCTGGTTGCAAACTGCCGAAGTGCTGAGCGACATAAGCACGCGAGCCAAGGAGTCCTTGCTCTTCACCGCTCCACAGTGCAATGCGAATAGTGCGACGTGGCTTTAGACCAAGTGCCTGGATAATCCTGACGGCTTCCATCGCGACTGCGCAGCCCGCACCGTTGTCAGTTGCGCCAGTTCCTGAGTGCCACGAATCCATGTGCCCACCAAGCATCACGATCTCGTCTTTCAAATCGGTGCCCGGGATCTCAGCAATCGTGTTGTAGCCCATCGGATCCGCGTCTTGCCACGCAACGGATAAATCGACGGCCATCTTCACCGACTCTCCCGCCTGTATCATTCGAACGATCCTGTTGTAGTGCTCGATGGCCAGGACCATCTGCGGGATCACTTTCGCATTCTTGTCCTGCACGCGAACGCCGCCTGGTCCACCGGGGCCGCCGGGTCCACCGGGCGCTGGTGTCGCTCCTGCTGGAGGTGGAACTACCGCCGCTGACTGCACGAAGATCGTTCCGCCGTCGCCACGTCCTGGATCAACGAGGAGGGCCGCCCCTTCCTGATCGAACAAGCGCATCTTGGCCGCCGCTAACTGGAAGGCATTGTTCGGATTGCCGCCCGGGCGGAAGTTTCCGCGGTTTCCGGCTCGAGGCTCTGGGGCGTCTGCGAGCGCGAGCAAATCCTTTTCGCTGAGGCGCGTACCCAAGGCGTCGAAATGTGCAGGGACCTCGCGAAGAGGAGCAGTGAAAACGATCTTGCCTTTTAATTTGCCCTTAAACTTCTCGAGATCCGCTTCACTGCGGGCATCGACATAAACCACTTCGGCGTTTAGCGGAGCGTCAAAGCCCGGCGACCAGGCTTTCGGGTAGGCAATCAAAGGAATCGCCTGTGGCTCAATGACCTGAGCCGAAAACCTTTTCAACGACCACCCTCGACCGAACGGGCCCCATGATTCGAGGTGCGCGTTCTGCAAACCCCATTTCGTCAACTGATCGCGCGTCCATTCATTCGCGCGCTTCATGTTGGGAGACGCAGTGAGACGCGGTCCAATGACGTCACTGAGGTAACTCAGCGTCGCCATAACCTGCGATCGGTTTGTCCCTTCATCTTTGATTTTCTCGATCGGATCATTTGGATCGCGGGCAGGTGCCTGTTGTCCCGGTTGGGCGGAAGGCTGCGCCGGTTGTTGTGTCTGTTGCGCAATGATGGCAATCGGCGACAGCGAAAGGTTCAACAGCAGCAGGGCGGCCGCAAAGCGCCGTACGTTCATGGTGGTTCTCCTCAACTAAGTGGTTTTGCCGGGAACTGGAGTTACCGCGGCTTAGAGATTGGACTGGAATGCTAATACTGCACTGGAGGGCGAAAGGTTGCAAGCGCAGAAGTGAGGGGAATCGGGTAGTAAAAAGAAATCATTTGAGATTTGAGATTTGAAAATTGATATTTAAGATTTGATACTGCCGTGAAAGTAGAAAGTGCCGACTGGCATTGCTAAATCTCAAATATCAATTTTCAAATCTCAAATCTCAAATGATTTCTTTTCACTGCTCCCGCCCTGCCCTTCTTTATCGTGTCGCGCCGGGCCGATCAGTTGAAGGCGGTTTGATCTCCGGAGTGACGTTCGAGTTGTACCCACACTCCTCATTCGCACAGTAGCGGAACGTCCCCTGCTTCTTGGTGGTCTTCTCGAGCAGGAATGGTGCATTGCACTGAGGGCATGTTTCAACGACTGGCTTGTCCCAGTAGACCACATTGCAGTTCGGATAATTCGAACAACCATAAAACGCTTTGCCGCGTTTTGATTTCTTTACGACAAGCTCGCCCTTGCATCCAGGTCGTGGACACGTGACGCCTGTGCTTTCCTGTTTGATGTATTTGCACTTCGGATAATTCGAACAGGAAATGAACTCACCGTAGCGGCCGAAGCGTCGCACGAGTTGCGCGCCGTCAACCGGGCATTTCTCATCAAGTGGGACCGGCGCAGGTGCAACCGCGCCACTCTTCGCGATCTTCCGGATGTTGCGACACTCGGGATAACCGGTGCATCCGAGGAATGGACCAAAGCGGCCGCGCTTCATCTGCATAGGTTTTCCACACAACTCGCATGCTTCCGGTTCTGCTTCTTCGGCAGGATGTCCATCGGATGATTCAGTCCCACTAGCTGCTCCGTCTGTTGAAGCGCGAGGTTCTGCATCACGCGTCGCTTCACAGTTGAGACATTTGAGGTATGGACCAAAACGCCCCCACTTCTTGACCATGCCGGTTGCGCCGCACTTCAAACAAACTTCTTCTGTTGGCGTCTCGGCGAGCTTGATCTCTTTCACGTATTTGGTGAAGGAATTTAGATCATGCTCAAACTTCTTGTAGAAGTCGCGCAGGGCTTTCGTCCATTCAGTCTTGCCTTCTTCGATATCATCCAACTCTTCTTCCATTCGAGCCGTGTACGTTTCATTGAAGAGGTCGTCGAAACCACCGTCGATCAAAAGATCGTTTACAGTCTTTCCCAAGGCCGTTGGATGAAACCGGCCTTCGAGCTTCTCGACGTACTCACGCTCCTGAATCGTCGACATGATCGCGGCATAAGTTGACGGGCGACCAATTCCCTTCTCTTCGAGCGCTTTGACCAGAGTTGCTTCGGTGTAACGCGGCGGAGGCTCTGTAAAGTGCTGTTCAGGAGTGATCGAGTTTTGAGTCAGCGTTTCGCCTTTTTCGACCAGCGGCAAACTCCGTTCGGCTTCGTCGTCGTCGTCAGCCTTTTCGTCGCGGCCTTCCTGGTAGAGCTTCAGGAAGCCGTCAAACTTCTGCACTGAACCAGTAGCGCGGAAGATAAAACGTCCGGCTTGAATGTCGATTGTCGTCTGATCGAAGACCGCTGGCGTCATCTGCGAAGCGACGAACCTTTGCCAGATCAAACGATAGAGCTTCAACTCTTCCTTGTTCAGATAACTCGCCAGCGCGTCAGGTGTACGCGACACATCTGTTGGCCGGATAGCTTCGTGAGCGTCCTGTGCGTCTTTCTTCGACCGGTAATGAACTGCCTTCGACGGCAGGTACTTGTCACCGTATTGCTGATTGATGAAGTCGCGCACTTCAGTGAGTGCGGTGTCGGAAACACGCGTCGAGTCGGTACGCATGTAAGTAATAAGGCCAACAGAACCTTCCTCACCGACTTCGACGCCTTCGTACAGCTTCTGAGCGAGCATCATCGTTTTCTTCACTGCAAATCCGAGTTTGCGTGAAGCTTCCTGCTGAAGTTTGGAAGTGATAAAAGGCGGGACCGGATTGCGCTTTCGTTCCTTGGTCGTAACATCGCTAACGACGAAAGTCTGCGCTTGAGCCTCTTTAACGATGTCAGACGCTTTGTTCTCGTTATCGATCAGGATCTCATTCTTCTTAATGTCCTGATCAAACCCGCTCGTCTTGACGGTTTGCTCACCAACTTTGAAAAGCCGGGCATCAAACGATGGCGGAAGCTTCGCGCTGAGATTTGCGGCAATCGTCCAATACTCAGTCTTAACAAACTGTTCAATCTCACGCTCTCGTTCAACCACCATTCGCAGTGCCACTGATTGCACGCGTCCCGCGCTCAACCTGCCGCCGATCGTTCGACACAACAACGGAGAGACTTTGTAGCCGACAAGTCGGTCGAGCACACGACGGGCCTGCTGCGCATCGACGAGGTTTTCATCTATCTGCCGCGGATGATCGAACGCCTCGTTGACTGCGCGCTTCGTGATCTCGTTGAACATCACACGAAACGTAGGTTTGGCCGGCCGCTTGGGAACGATTTCTTCGGCGAGATGCTGACAGATGGCCTCGCCTTCGCGATCAGGGTCAGCCGCGAGATACACGGCCTCCGCGTCTTTTGCTGCTTTCTTCAGTTCCGCAACGATGCGCTTGTTGTTGCGCTTCTTGGAGTCGGGAATTATTTCGTACGTGGGTTTAAAGTCGTGCTCGATATCGACGCCCAATCCTTTGGAGGGCAGATCTTTGATGTGGCCTATCGAAGCTTTAACAAGATAGTCCTTTCCCAGATATTTATTTATGGTCTTCGCCTTCGCGGGCGATTCGACAATTACTAGATTCTTAGCCATAACTCATTTTTAGATTTTGATTGATGATTTTAGATTGGCCGTTTGATCCTCGTGTGGGTGATTCGTCGCCTCACACATAAGCACAATTCAAAAATCTACAATCATCAATACCTACAGTTTCCGCACGAAACATTTTCCTGGCAAAGCCGTGATCAGCTCGCGCATTTCCAACGACAATAACGCGCTCGTTAACTCCGGAATTGGTATTCGACTCTGATCGATCAAGGTGTCGATGTGCGATGGGGCGTCAGGTGCCAATAACCGGAATACCGAACTCTCCGTCCGCGACAGCCCTTCGGGAACAAACGCAAGACGATCCGCCAACGAGTGTTCCTTCTTCTTTTCGCCAAACGGTGGCGGCAAAAGTCTCGCGGCGATCTGTGGCGGCAATTCAGTCGCGATGTCCTGCCATTGCTGGACCAGCTTCGCGCCCGCGCCTTTTATCAGATAATTCGTTCCAAACGAATTGCGCGAGGTGATATTTCCTGGGATGGCAAACACTTCCCGGTTCTGTTCCATCGCTAATCGTGCGGTTATCAAAGAGCCTGAATTCTCAGAGGCCTCGACTACTACCACGCCAAGACTCAGTCCGCTAATGATGCGATTCCGGTAAGGAAAGTTTTCCGAGACCGGCGGTGTGCCCAGCGGAAACTGTGTGACGAGGGCTCCACCTTTATCGAGGATCTCAGCTGCCAATCTACGGTGATCCCGCGGATAACACTCGTCGATCCCTGTTCCTAACACTGCCACGGTACGTCCACCGGCTTCAAGTGCTCCCCTGTGCGCCGCAGCATCAATCCCCCTTGCAAACCCCGAAACTACAGTGACTCCGCGATGGGCCAGATCACGGGCAATCATCAACGCAGCGTTCTGTCCGTAGGTCGAACAGCGACGAGATCCCACCACTGCTATGCAGGGTTGATCTAAACATTGTGACCATGAACCTTTGACGTAGATGACAATGGGAGGGTCATAAATCTCACGTAACGGTGAGGGATAAACTCCGTCGTCCAGTAGAAGAATATCGCCGCCGAGTTTTTTGACTGCCCTAATCTCAGCTTCTGCGACCGCTTGCAGGTTACGACCGATGATGGTGTCGATCGCTTCCGGGACGAGTCGCAACTGCTCGAGTTCTGCGCGCGTCGCGTCATAGACGGCTTCAGCAGAACCAAAGCGTTCGAGCAACTTGGCAGCGGCGCGAGGTCCGATGCCGGGAGTCATGTTCAGCTCTACCCAATCTCGAATCATGTGAGGATTTCCTTTCGAGCTATGCTGCGTTTCGTAAATGTAAAGATCTGTTTGCTGCCTACTGCTCCTGCCTACTGTCTTGGCGGAGGCGTGTAGGAATCGAACCTACCTGAGCCCGCTCTCGCGATCTCACTAACGGTTTTGAAGACCGCGCCGTTCACCAGAACAGATTCGCCTCCAGCTCCCTGAGACGACAAAGCCTCAGTTGGACCAGCGGCGTTAAAACTACCCTGACCCTCGGAGGCTTCAAAACCCTACGCTCGGAATTTGGAACTGTCAAGCATCCCGAAAAAAGCTGAAGAAACCAATCCACTACCATCGACGGCAGTCGGTGGCTTGTTCAGATCCAGCCTACGGCGAAGGTGCCTCCAGACCTTTTTGCGCGCCGCGAATAGAGTTGCGCTGTATTGCTCAAGTTGGTTCGCAGCGCGCCGGAGTCGGTTCGATGGGGCGTTGTAGGTAGAACTTGAACAATCCATCGACTGCCGTCGGTGTATTTGGGCATCGCAGCTAAACAGGGGTTTCTCTCAGTTTTTTCTTGACCCTTTTTCCGACTTTCCGGCAAGATGAATTAGCGAGTTCGTTTCCTCACCACGACAAACCTTCCACCCGGATCAACTTCCCAAAGGAGTTTATGTCAGTGCAACAACCGTCCTTTCCACCACCAATGCATAACGTGCCCACCGTTTGGCGAAACAAGTCGCGTCTCGTGATGACTAAGCAAGCGCAGTTACCGGATCGTTGCATTAAGTGCAACGCGCCAACGCACCAGCGACTCAACCGCAATCTGCGCTGGCATCATCCAGCGCTTTACATCCTGGTTGCCGGCGGTTTGTTGTTTTATGTCATTCTCGCGCTGGTCTTGAGTAAGACCGCGAGGATACAAGTCGGTCTCTGCGAAACTCATTCTGCGGCAAGAAAGAGAAACATTCTGATCACGTGCGTGCTGGTATTGTCATCTTTCGCCAGCTTCTATTTTGCTGTCGCGGTAGACGAACCGATGCTATTTCTTATCGGCGCTGCGCTCCTTCTCGCGTCGGCAATTTACGGAGTGGTCACCCGATTTGTTGCGCCGGAAAAGATCGACGATCAGTTTGTCTGGCTAACCGGCGTAAACCAGGAATACCTGAGCCAGTTTCCCGAGTGGCAAGGCTCGCGATAAAGGCTAATTCGGCCTGACACCTAATACCCGCCACCTGACACCTACTTGTCGTGCAGAGGATTGGGCGTCGTCAGATTGATCTCGACTGGAATCACACGCTTAAAGCGAAAGACACTTCTATTGAATTTGCCGAAGACATAGACGATGCCAGTGATTGGCCATTCCTTCGCTGTGTTGGTCAAGTCATCCATCGCAACCATGATTGCGTTCGGAAGATACACATAGAAGCGCAGTGGTTCTTTCAGCGTCAGGGGTTTCTTGTTCGGTAGATCGAACGCCCGATGATACTCGTCTATTTCAACCGAAGTATCGTTGACCTTCATCTTTTCAAACACAAGAAAATCAACATGGCCTTTCTGCTTTACCGGTGATACGACGACAGGTATCTCAAGAGTAATGCCGAGCGGCGTAATAGCCGCAACATGAGGGCTGCCAAATTTGATCAGTTGCGGTGTCGTGTTTTGCTGCGCGTTTTTCTGTTTGGTCTCTTTCAGCTCAACAGCGGCTCGCTCAACTTTGTAACCGCGAATCTCTTTGGGATAACCGACTGATTGCGCAAGCGGCGTTGAGGGAACTGCGACTAGAATCAGCAGTGCAAATACTCGAGAGTGGTTTGCGAATGCGCGCATTGGGTTTGAGGGATGTTCGATAAACTCTAGCTTGTCGTCAAGGTTCGACAGGGACTACTTCGTGGGTCGATAGTCAGTACCGAAACGCGGTAGCGTCGGGTCTGCGTTACTGGGCCACTCGATGCATTGGCACCGCGTACCCGACGCTATCGCGTTTCGGTACTGACTATCGACCCACATTTGACCCGGAGTCGAGCAGACAGTAATATTCGAACGAACGTTCGAACGCTCTTGATCCTCCCCTTAGATCGGTTGATCTTAATGATTAATTTTCAAACTTCGCCCGCAAACTACAAGCATTGGCGCCTGGAAATCGATGGCGCCGTTGCGACCCTTTCCATGGATGTCCAGGAAGATCAAACCTTGGCAGGCGGCTACAAACTCAAACTCAACTCCTATGACCTGGGCGTTGATATCGAGCTTGCCGACGCCGTCCAGCGACTACGCTTCGAACATCCGGAAGTGCGGGCGGTCGTCATCACGAGTTTGAAGCCTCGAATTTTCTGCGCGGGAGCGAACATCTACATGCTCGGCTCTTCGTCGCACGCATTCAAGGTCAACTTCTGCAAGTTCACAAACGAAACGCGCTGCTCGATTGAAGATGATTCGCGCAATTCAGGCCGTCGGTACATCGCCGCCTTGAATGGCACAGCTTCGGGAGGTGGCTACGAACTCGCGATCGCTTGCGACGAAATCTATTTGGTCGATGATGGGAACTCCGCCGTGTCGCTTCCCGAGGTCCCGCTGCTGGGAGTATTACCTGGCACTGGCGGGCTGACACGTCTCGTCGACAAACGAAAGATCAGAAGAGACCGCGCGGACGTATTTTCGACGCTAGCTGAGGGTTTGAAAGGCAAGCGAGCGAAAGAGTGGGGACTGATTGACGATTCATTTCCGACGAGCAAGTTTCAAGATTCAATAAAGGCGCGCGTGGATGAGCTTGTAAAGAACGATAAGCCATATGCATCAGGCATCAAGTTGAATCCGCTGCAAGTCACCGCTGGACCAGATAGTCGTGAATACAAGTACGTCAAACTCGAGTTTGAACGCGACCGGCGAAACGTCAACGCAACGATTCACGGACCATCAGACGAACTGCCAACCACCCCGGCAGAGATCGAGAAAGTTGGCGATTCATATTGGCCGCTCCAGGCGTATCGCGAACTCGACGACGCATTGCTGCATCTGCGCGTGAACGAACCAGAGATCGGGGTTGTTTCTATTCGCACTCAAGGTGACATCGAGAAGATTCTGCAAGTGGATCAAACTCTAACTGAACATCGAAACCACTGGCTCGTTCGCGAGATTCTCCTGCACATGGCGCGGACACTGCGTCGTCTGGATTTAACGGCAAAGAGTCTCTTTGCCATCATCGAAGGTGGCAGCTGTTTCGCGGGTAACTTATTGGAGCTGGTTGTCGGTGCAGATCGCAGCTACATGTTGAGTGACCCAGAAACGCCGGTTGAGTTACGTGTGTCTCAGTTGAACGCAGGGGCTTTGCCGATGAGCAACGGGCTGACACGCCTCCAGTCGAGGTTCTTAGCTGAGCCCGCAAAAGTACAAGCGATACTAAAACATGACGGCTCATTCGACACCGAAGAAGCCGAGGAAGTCGGTTTAGTGACGTTCGCGCCGGACGACTTGGATTGGGAAGACGAGATTAGATTGGCGATCGAAGAACGCACGTCTTTGTCACCGGACGCGTTGACCGGAATGGAAGCGTCATTGCGTTTCGCAGGTCCAGAAACAATGGACACGAAGATCTACGGGCGTCTCACAGCGTGGCAAAACTGGATCTTCCAAAGACCAAACGCTGTCGGCGAGCACGGAGCGTTGACGAACTACGGCAAACCGACGCAGACGAAGTTTGATTACAAAAGGACTTAGGTCTTTGGCCTTTGGTCTTTGGTCTTTGGTCTTTGGCAACTTCTCATTCACCCCAGGCTTTAGCCTGGGGGTTTTGGACAGAGATGAAGCTGTGAACCGTTTTAACGGTTTCTCTTGAGGTCTTCTACTGAGGAGCGCCCGATTCGGAAACCGTTAAAACGGTTGCGGTTCTAGACGTGACCCCATAACCCCAAGCTAAAGCTTGGGGAGAATGAGAAGTTAACTAAGCGAGTCATCAAAAATAAGGACAGAAATGAATCTTTACGACCGTATTCCAAACAACGTCAACTTAAGCGAAGACAAAAAACTGCAGCGTGCGCTCGAGAAGTGGTTGCCAAACTTCCTCGACTGGTGGCGCGAGATGGGACCAGATGGCTTTCAGGAGAAGGATGTTTGGTTACGCACCGCAGTGGATGTTGGTTCGGAAGGTTGGGCCCACTTCGATTATGTGAAGATGCCCGACTATCGCTGGGGCATCTTTCTGGAGCCCGCACAGCCGGATGCCAAGGTTGGGTTTGGCGATAACTACGGCAGGCCTGCTTATCAGGAGGTGCCTGGTGAGTTCAGGAATGCGTTGCGAAGGATCATCGTCACCCAGGGC
>JBKPMX010000057.1:0-2888 GCA_046765655.1 Acidobacteriota bacterium | reverse complement strand
TGACGTCCCGTCGCCTTTTCACTCTTTGAAGCCTTATCATTGCTTCTACTTTGACGACTTTCAGTACAGGGCCATTTCAGGAGAAGTTATATGGCATTCAAGATTCGTCGTGTCGATTACTTTTATACGACAGTCAAGGATGAACCTGGACAGGCTTATAAGGTGCTCTCATTGTTAGCCAGTCTCGGCATCAATCTCGTGGCTGTTACCGCTGTTCCCTTTGGACCAATGAACACGCAACTAACGATCTTTCCTGAAGACACTTCACAGCTTCGAAACGAGGCTCAGAAGGCTGGTCTCAAGTTAGAGGGACCACAGCCCGCCTTGTTGGTTCAAGGTGATGATCACCTCGGTGCACTGGCGGAAGTGCACTCGAGGCTTTATGCAGCCAACGTCAACATCTATGCGTCGAGTGGAGTCGCTGACGGAAAGGGTCATTACGGGTACATTATCTATGTGCGTCCCGATGCTTACGAGATGGCAGTGGCGGCCCTGAATCTTTGACCGTTGACGGTTGCTGTCTTAGACCTTCAAAAGACTAATCGCAAGCTCAATTGAATTTGTCTCGACGACGTGACTGTTGAGCGGATGCGGCCGAAAGTTGGGAGTGGTGCTTCACCATCGGTTGTCCCTGCAAAGGCGGTTAGCGCAGGCGGCGCAAAGTTTGACCTGTTGAAGAGATTGAATGCCTCTACTCGGATCTGGAGATTGCCTGATTCGCCGAGCCAATGGCCGAGTCGCGTATTCTTCATGGCCGCCAGATCAAACGTCCGATAGTTTGGTCCGATGAATGCACCGCGGCCGCTATTTCCCAATGTTCCCGCCGGTGGCAACACAAAAGCTGCCGGATTGAAATACTGATCGGGTCTGCCTACAACTGCCGACTCGTAGGTAAAGCCTGCAGCCATCGATGCTCTATCTCGGCCTATTCCTGGACCAAGCGACGGCTGCCATAAAGATCGCGAACGGTTTGCCTGCACAAAGACCGTCAGAGGATTTCCACTGCGTGCGTTACTAATCCCCGCAAGTTGCCATCCGTCGAGGAATGTCTTTTTTACTCCTTTAAGATGGCGCGCAAACGGCAGCTCCCATGTGAAATTGACAACCCAGTTGTGCTTAGCGTGGTAATCCGCCGGGCCTTTGTTATAGCTGAGTTGGGGAAACTCCGGGAATGCTGACGTAGTTCCGTTCGTTGCATCAGAAAAGAACGTTGAGGCCTGCGTTGTGTCGATGTTGCGTGAGAATGTGTAAGAAGATTGGATTGTAAAACTGCGATTCCAACGCTTTCGCACGTCGAAGATCATCGCGTTGTACCACGAGTCGCCATCGCTACTCTTAAGTTCAATCGTGGAGAAGGCAGTGTTTTGGCGAGGCGCGCCGGGTGGGAAGAACGGTGTACCGTCAGCTCGAATAATCGGTACTGCTATGTTCACGTCATTGCTGCGTAACAGGTGCACTCCTCGCGTTCCGGTGTAAGCGACGGTAGCTACAGTATCCCAGGGCAGTTCTCGCTGAAGGCTTAAGTTGTAGACATTGAGATAAGGATTATCTAAGTCGAATTGAATCGGACGAATTGAATTAGCAAAAGCACATGTCAGCGGCGCTGTCGGAAAAGCCGGCCGGCAAGGCGATGTCGGTGTAAAACCAATTGCGATGCGCGGTGTCGCCGGTGGATTTGTAACCGTGACGATCAGATTCTGTTGATTGTTGGTGTTGAAATAGATGCCGTACCCTGCGCGCAGACTTGTCTTGCCGTCTCCGAAAACATCCCACGCCAATCCCAACCGAGGTGACAAATTAAACCGAGTTGGATTCTTGTAGAGTGGACCAACCGTGGGAGTAGTGTCAGACAATGACGGAAGCGCAGAGTCGCGTCCGTAGATGTCTACCGGCAAAGTGGTGGTTTCATATCGCAGACCCCCATTCAAAGTAAGTCGCGGGTGCACCTGAAAACTGTCCTGTATGTAACCCGCGAAAAACGTGAAGCGCCAGTACCGATCGAGCGCACCTGTAGGTGTAAGCCCGAGAAAACTCTGTGGGTTGTTAGTTAGAAAGTTTCTGAGGTTAGCGAACGTCCAGATACCAAGCGAGAATGTCGGGTTGACCATGTTGTCCTGATATCGTTCCACCACGCCGCCGACTTTTATGATGTGACGTCCTCTCGTATGGACCATGCCGTGTTCGAATCCTAAAAGATTCTGAGTTAAGCGAACGCTAACAGATGTCTGGGGGCCAAAACGCGGGATCCCCCCAATATCGATGTTGCCTACCAGGTCACGCCCCGGAATGAACGGTTGTAGCGGTTGAGAAGTGTTTGCCTCAACCTGTTGACCGATTCGTGTACGACTAAAATTGAATCGAAATGTGTGAATAGTTGCGACACTTTGGATGAAACGATGCTCCGCCGTGAAGAATTGGTTGCGTGATTGAAATGCGCGTGGAAATTGTGGGAAATCAGTCGGTAGCTTCTGGTTAGCATTATCAAACGTGTAACGCGCGAACGACTCATGCCGCTGGTTCCAGTTCTGATCCATACGGCCTTGTAAGAAATGTTGATTGAGCTGTCGATCAAAACCAAAATTGTATTCGGCCAAACCACCACCAAGATTGGCTCCATTTGGCAGTGGATACTCATCCAGGTATGGTCGAATCGCCGCATTCACGGTGACGTTCCCACCGGGGATGATTCCGTTACGCGCGTTCAGATCCGGGACGACTGTACGAATCGTTTGTCCCAGGTTTTCTCGCAGCGACTCGTAACCGAAGAAAAAGAAAGTGTGATCGCGCTTGATCGGTCCGCCGAAGCTTCCGCCAAATTGGTTCCGTTTGAATTCAGGCTTCTCCGCACCGTCGAAGAAATTGCGCGCGTCAAAGTTGTCATTACGATG
>JBKPMX010000056.1:0-18993 GCA_046765655.1 Acidobacteriota bacterium | reverse complement strand
CCGAAGAAATGGGGGCGGCCACGGAGGGCCGCCCCTACAATTAGACCGTTAGACGTCACCGGCTAATGACACAAGGTCAGTCCCAATCGAGCGAGTTCCTCACGTTCAAAGTTGATTCTGAAAGTGCTAGTTCACGTCTAGATGCATATCTCGCCGCGAAGATTCCAGATTGGAGCCGAGCCCGTTTACAACGACTGATCGATGACGAAGACGTCCTTGTCAACGCGAAACCGGCGAAGCCTTCTTATAAGCTGCGTGTCAACGATGAAGTAGAAGTCGAACTTAGTGCTTCACCCTCAGCCAGCTTCACCCCGGAATACATCCCGCTTGAGATCATTTATGAAGACGATGCCATTGCTGTTGTTAATAAACCAGCCGGACTTGTGGTGCACCCGGCCGCCGGAATTCATTCGGGCACGCTGGCGAATGCGTTGGCCTTCCATTTTCAACAACTCCCATCCAGCAAAGAAGTGGCGCGTCCTGGAATTGTGCATCGACTAGATCGCGATACCTCCGGATTACTCGTTGTCGCAAAGACGGAATCAGCCCTGGAGAAACTCGCGGATCAATTTCGAGATCGAACGGTATTCAAATCGTATGTGGCACTGGTCCACGGTCGCGTTGAGGCTGAGACCATAAAGATCGATCAACCGTTGGCACGAGATCCGGGTAATCGGACCCGAATGGCTGTAGTAAAAGGAGGGCGCCAGGCAATCTCGATCGTGCGCGTCCGGCGGCGTTATCAACGGTTCACGCTGCTCGACGTTGAATTAAAAACAGGCCGCACACACCAGATTCGCGTTCACCTGTCATGGCTAAAGCATCCGGTTGTAGCAGACGAAACTTATGGCGGTGGACGAGACAATTCAGTGCAGGATGCGAAACTGCGGGCGCGTATTCGCAGCCTCGGTCGGCAGTTTCTGCACGCAGAGAAGCTAGGCTTTGTTCATCCGGTCACACAGGAGCCAATGCAATTCACTGCACCGTTGCCGTCAGTATTGAGTGCACTGTTGGAGGAATTGGAAAAGCCTGAATCATGAATAGTGAATCGTGAATCGCCAGACAGCTCAACCCTCTGCGGAGTCTCGGCGTACTCTGCGTCTCCTCTTGCGGTTATTGCCCGAATTAAAGCCCTACACAACCGAAATCGAAGCGAGGCTCTTTTATGTGATGTTGAGCGTTAATGACATTGAGAATATAACCGCAAGAGACGCAGGGTACGCCGAGACTGCGCAGAGGGTTGAGCTGTCTGGCGATTCACGATTCACTAGTTTCCGTTATCCTTGGTGAGTCGCTTGACCGCACTAAGGAGCTTATCGATGTCGAGAGGTTTCGTGAAATGTTCGGCGAAGCCCTCCTCCTCAGCACGCTTCACATCAGAAATCCTGCCAAATCCCGTTAAGGCTAGCGCGGGTACATGCTCCATCGATGGCAGTTCCCGGAGTTGCTGCATCAGCTGATAGCCGTCCATTTCGGGCATTGATATGTCTGAGATCACCAGGTCAAACGTGTTGTCAGCCGCCAGTTGCAATGCTTCCTGTCCGCTGCGTGCCGTTTGAACAAACGCGCCTTCCATCTGCAACAGTCGGCTGAGCATGTCAGTCGTCTCCCTTGAATCATCAACAACCAGAATGAGCTTGTGCTTCAAAACGTCGTCTGGCTTTTGTGTCGCGGCCGGGACTGTTGACACTGGAAGGCTTCGAAGCGGAAGCCACACACTGAACTTTGCACCTTTGCCAGTGCCCTCCGACTCGGCGGTAACTCGACCGCCATGCAACTCCGCGAGTTGCTTGACGAGCGCCAAGCCGATGCCCAATCCACCTTGACGCCTTGAACTACTCGCGTCCGCCTGTCGAAAGATCTCAAAGACGTGAGGCAGAAACTCCGGCGGTATTCCATGGCCTGTATCTGTAATCCTTAGAATCGCATTATCAGCCTCTTCGCTCAGCGCGATAGTGATATGGCCACCTGTTGGTGTGAACTTAACGGCATTGTTAAGCAGGTTCCAGACGATTTGACCTAATCGAACCGGGTCGCCGTCCACCAGAAGGGTTTCTTTTGGCGTCACGACTCTGAGGGAAATGTTTTTGCCCTCAGCTTCAGTGCGTACAGTCTCAATCGCATCACCTACGATGGTTGAGAGGGAAACGGGTTGACGCGTGATTGCGAGCTTGCCCATCTGCAAGCGCGACAGGTCGAGCAAGTCAGAAACTAGCTGCGACTGGGCCAGCGCATTCCTGCGAATAACCTCGGCGGCTTTGCCGACGAAACTATTCTTGGTGTCTTCGCTGCGACGTAGAATCTCGGAATAACCAATTACCACATTTAAAGGGTTTCGTAGTTCGTGTGAGAGCGTCGCAAGGAACTCGTCTTTAAGGCGGTTTGCAGCTTCGGCTTCAAGGCGAGCGATTCGTTCACTCTCGAGTAGCCGCGCGCGTTCTTCTTCAGCCCGTTTTGCTTCCGTAACGTCCGACGATACGCCGACAACGCCGATCAACTCGCCTTTCTCGTTGAAGATCGGTGAATCGGTAATCGACGCGAGGAACTCTGACCCGTTGCGATGCTGCACAATCATTTCACCAGACCAGCTTAGGCCATCGCGAAGTTGGTCCATGACGATTGCGGCATGCTCCTTCGAAGAGAGTGCGGGCACGATTTCAACTATGTCGGCGCCCAGCACTTCTTTAGACGTCCATCCGTAGAGCCGCTCAGCGAAGGAGTTCCAATAAATGATCTTGCCGTTAAGGTCTGTGGCGATCACTCCTTCTTCAACGGCGTCGAGCAAACTTGCCTGGAACAGTATTGCTTCTTGAGCTCGTTTCTGTTCGGTGATGTTGCGAGCGATCTTCGCCGCACCAATGATCACACCTGATTCATCTGGGATTGGTGACACACTCAGCGATATATTGATCAGCGTTCCATCTTTTCGTTTACGGATCGTTTCATAGTGCTCGACGGCGCGTCCCGACCGAATTCGCGCCAGGATAGCCGGCTCCTCATCGAATCGACCTTCAGGGATTAAGATAGTTATAGGCTTACCGATAACTTCTTCGGCTGTGTAGCCGAAGAGTTGTTGAGCGCCTCGATTCCAGGTGCTGATTATTCCGTTGAGGTCTTTGCTGACGATCGCATCTTCCGACGATTCAACGATCGACGCGAGGAAACGCCTGCTTGCTTCGCCGACTTTCCGCTCTGTGATGTCGCGTAAATAAACCGATAGGCCGCTCTGCGATGGATAAAGATGAGCTTCAAACCACGCGTTTGGGAAAACACTCCAAACTAACTCTGAATGTACCGGTACGTTCTTCTCGATAGCTTTCCTAAAGTCCTCATAAAAACCAGACTCTTCCGCAGTAGGAAACACTTGCCAGATAACTTTGCCAATCAAGTCATCACGATTCTTGCCAAAGCGCAGTTCGGCCTGCCGATTGACGTCGACGAAGCGCCACTCTCTGTCGATCGAGAAATAGAGATCCGTAATGCTTTCGAGAATGCGAGTGATGCGAGCTCGTGAAGCGCGAAGCGCCTGCAATGTTTCGCGGCGCTCGCGATTTGCTACGCCAAGATCGATTTCATAGAGCCGCGCGTTGCGAAGTGCGATCGCCGCTTGATCTGCAAGGGCCGACAGCTGCCAGTTTTCGTCTTCATCGATTGGTGTGCGACGTGCGACCACAAGCAGACCGTCAACCGACTCGTTGTCGATGATCGGTATAGAGGCTAGGGCATGCGTAGGATCGACGCGCAACAAGTCGTGCAACTGTTTGACAACATCTTCTTCGAGACGACCCACGAAGGAGCTAATCACGTTTTCGTCAACACCATCCGAGGCGCGTATGCGCAGAAGTCCACCTTCGTCGATGAGAACAACCAGGCTAATATCTGCGTCGATCAGTTGGCGCGCATTTGTCGCAATTAGCTTAAGAACCTGATCGAAGTTGAGTGAGGTTGTTATCGCACGATTGATCTCCGCGAGGCGCCGGTAAGGTTCTTTCTTAGTGGGAGTGGCGTCTGTTTCGATCATTACTTCGCCTGTTTCGAGCATTACTTCGCCTTGGTGACCACCGCCCCGCGTCCGCTGATTTCGAGCGTGTGCTCGCGCTCGTCGTGAGAGCTACCCCGGGTCTTTAAGATTCGGACACTGCGACGAAGTTCGTCGCGCTCTGTGTTAAAACCAAGAACTACCAGGTTGTCACACATGTTTGAAACTTGCTCCTGGGTCACATTTGCGCCGCTCACAGCGAAGAGATGTGACAACTCGACCGTCTGCATGCAAGTAACGTTTTCGACCGCGAACCACTGTATTAGTGCATAGATAAAGTCCGCAAAGCGCTGCTCATCGACGCTCGATCGCTCAAGGTCGTCGAGAGAATCGATTGCAACGCGTTTTACCTTTCCTGCCCGAATTCGGCCAAATAACTCGGCCGCAACCTGATCCATCTGCATTTCGACCGGCGAGCAATACATTAGTTCGAGCTTGCCGGAACTGGTCAGGGCTTCGGTATCCCAACCTAGGTTGTGCATAATTCGTGCCATCTGCATCGGATTCTCCTGAAATCCCAAATACAGCGACGGTTCATCCTGCAGCGCACCCTGGCGGATGAAGTGAAGGGCCATGATCGTTTTGCCCGAGCCGCTAGGACCTGCAATCAGCGTAGTGCTCCCGCGCCAGAATCCTTCGGCCACCATCTCGTCGAGACCTTTGATTCCGGTATTAACACGTTCCACCTTTGGTCTATAGGTTGGAGCGTAACGGGGGGTCAGTATGCGGGGAAAGATCTTGATTCCGTCAGCAGTAATTGCGAACGCGTGCATGCCGGGAATGGAATCAGATCCGCGAATCTTTTCAACTCTCAAGAATCGTTGCTCGCGAACGTTGGTTATATGGCGCATCATGTTGAGAACCACGTCCGCGATGGCAAACTCAGGCAGCTCAGTCACCATTCCCGGCGAATACTCCCCAATGAGAAAACTCGTGCACTGATAAGCGGAGAGGGCAGTAGCTAAGTCGTAGATGACCGTGCGCCGATGGGTCTCAGACGTCAACAATTCGTGGAGCGCTTTGAATGAGTCAATGAAGAGTAGCTTTGGTTTGTACCTGATTAGAAGATCGGTGACTCTTTCTGTCAGAGCCTCGATGCCTGTCTCACGGACCATGTATCCGAGATCTTCGTAGAAAACAGACACTCCGACTTTTGAAGCGTCAAAGAATGAGTAGCTGTCGCCATGTGCGATAAACTTTTCGAGGGGTTCCGCGAGCGTGGTCAAATACAGAACCGGTGTTTCCGGGCTCGCATTATGAAAAGCGATTTGCTCCGCAAGAATTGTTTTGCCGCTGCCGGGTGCTCCCATGAGTACGGTGATCGTGTTCGCGGGAATTCCACCCATCAGAACCTCATCCAAGCCCGTAGCACCAGCTGATATCTTCTGGGTCATCGAGTGCCTTTCTCCTTGCGGACCTTACTCACCAACTCTTCGACAGTTTCTATCAGAAGTTTTTCATTCAATGGTTTGATCAGAAACGCGTCAGCTCCCGCTTCAAGAGCACGATCCTCGGCGTGTAAGTGGCTGAAGATAAGGACCAGAATATGCGACGTGGCCGCGTCACCCTTCAGGGCGCGACACAAACTTAGGCCATCGAGCGCCGGAACGAGGATTTCGGCTACGAGGATCTCGGGTTTTAATTCTTGTGCACGCTCGAGCGCGCTAAGACCGTCGTCGGCGAATTCGACGGAGTACCCAGCTTGTTCCAGGAAGTATCGCTCCAGTCGTTGGACGGCTGGATTGCGTTCGACCACGAGGATCAGAACGCGGTTGTCGGTGGTCAAGGTACCGGCAGTCCTTGATTCAGAAGTCATAGTTGGGGATGGGGGAACTAGAGTACGTGAAACGCGAGGACTTTATAACATTGCAGCCAGACTCACAAGGAACCAACAAAAGCCCGCTGGTACTTATTCCTAACCCGTTTTGCTAATATTTACGGAAGGAACTGCCATGGCTCAACAATCCCCTGAAACCAAACCTGAAGTAAGAATCGAAAGCGACTCGATGGGCGAAATCGAGGTCCCCGCTGATAAGTACTGGGGCGCTCAAACCCAACGGTCCTTAATCCATTTCAACATTGGCGACGACCGTATGCCGCGCGAACTGATCCGCGCTTTGGGCATTCTCAAAAAGGCCGCCGTTCTTGTTAATGAAGACCTGGGCAAGTTGGCGCCTGACAAGGCCCGTTTCATTGTTCAGGCTTGCGACGAAGTCATCGACGGAAAACTCGATGAACATTTTCCATTGCGAGTCTGGCAGACGGGCAGTGGAACGCAAACCAACATGAACGCCAACGAGGTAATATGGAATCGCGCACTCGAATTCGCAGGCGAGCAGCGAGGCAACAAGAAACCTATTCACCCCAACGACGACGTGAATATGTCGCAGTCTTCGAACGATACGTTTCCGACTGCGATGTACATTGCCGCTGCGGAGCGCTTGACGTGGCTCATACCTGCGATCGAGGAATTGCACGCCGCGATTGAAGAGAAAAGAAGAGCCTACAACGACGTAGTGAAGATTGGCCGGACTCATCTGCAAGATGCGACACCTTTGACAGTCGGTCAGGAGATGTCGGGTTGGGCAAGTTTGATTGAACGCGATATCGAACGCCTGAAATCCGCACTGCCCGGTTTGCTGGATCTGGCGATTGGTGGCACGGCAGTAGGAACCGGCCTCAATTCACATCCCGAATTCGGCGAACGTGCGGCAGCAAAGATCGCTGAACTAACTGGCCTGCCGTTCAAATCTCATCCGAATAAGTTTGCTGCGTTGTCGGCGCATGACGAGTTGATTTTCGCGAGTGGCGCGCTAAAGACTCTGGCGGCATCCTTGATGAAAATCGCGAACGACGTTCGTTGGTTAGCATCTGGACCACGCTGCGGGTTAGGCGAACTGGTTTTGCCAGAGAACGAACCTGGTTCTTCAATCATGCCGGGCAAAGTGAATCCGACGCAGAGCGAAGCGATGACTATGGTAGCGGTCCAGGTTTTTGCAAACGACCTGGCAACGAGCTTTGGAGGTAGCCAGGGAAACTTTGAGTTAAATGTCTTCAAGCCGGTGATGATCCACAACTTCCTTCACTCGGTACGTTTACTTCACGATGCAACGCATAGCTTTGTTAAATATTGCATCTCTGGAATCGAGCTGAATCGCGCGCGGATTGACGAACACCTGCGCGATTCGTTGATGCTGGTGACAGCTCTGAATCCTTACATCGGATACGACAACGCCGCAAAGGTTGCGAAGAACGCGCATAAAAAGGGGATTAGTTTGAAGCAGTCAGCGATTGAGCTCGGCCTGTTAACTGCCGAGGAATTTGATAAGTACGTCAAACCTGAAGAGATGACACACCCCTAGAAGAATTTCGGATTTCGGAATGAGGATTTCCACCTTGAGTTAACTCAGTCATTAGTTAACAAGAAATCTGAAATCCGCAATTCGAAATCCGAAATCGACTCACCTTGCCTGATAAGAACGACAAAGTAAAAGAGAACGTTACGGGAGCGTATTACGTCGACTCCTCATGCATCGACTGCGACGTCTGCCGCGACACCGCACCCGAGAACTTCATGCGATCGGATGAGAACAGTTATTCGTTTGTGTTTAAGCAACCGGCAACTGAAGAAGAGAAGAATCTGTGTGAAGAAGCCTTGACGTGCTGTCCGGTGGAAGCGATCGGAAACGATGGCGAGTGATAAGCAGGAGCAGAAAAAGAAGTCATTGGTCATTTATCATTTGGCGGTTAGCAGTTATCAATTAGGAAACCACCTACTTCATGTCTGGTTTTTAGGTTGGCTCATTGTCTTTGCTCCGGAGGAGCAGCATGTTTATAGACCACCGGCAATCGAGGTTTTATTGCTCCTTTAGGAGCAATATGTCGATCGGCTTATAAATCGCGCTCCGCTGGAGCGCCCTCGATTATTCGAAACAAGAGCTATAAACATGCTGCTCCTCCGAAGCAGTGTTCTCACTCCGCTTCGATCTTCACAACACCGCCCTCATTAATCACCTTGTACGTCCGAATCCTCTCCGGAACCGTCAGGCACTCACCTGAGCGCACATCAAACTGCCAACCGTGCAGCGAACACTCAACAATGTGACCGCAAAGCAGACCTTCTGATAACGGCGCGCCTTTGTGCGGGCAGAAGTTTTCGATGGCATAATATTCGCCATCAACATTGAAAACAGCTACTTCGTCGCCGCCGGGCAGCTCGATTCGAACGCATGCGCCCGAAGAGATTTGAGGTGGCGCTGCATGATTGGAGGTTTCGCCCTGGGAATCGGTCGCCTTCGTGTGATCACTTTCAGTATCGAATGATTGCATTGGATGGATGGTATCAAAACAGGTTTTTTAGAGATAGCGGAGCAAGATTTTGGAACCGGTTTCGTTCTCTATCTCCCACCGGTATTCCGGGAGATTGGGAGAAGAGGAGAACTATGAAACGAATTGGACTCATATTTGGATTTGGATTGGTAATGTTGGTCGCACCGCTCTCTGTGCTTCAGGCGCAGACGGCAACTTCGTCGAGCAGCGATTCCAAGCGCGTAACTCGAGTTCTAGTTACCGGCGATTCAATCGTGAAAGCACAGCCCGACACTGCGACTTTGCTGATCTCAGTAGTGACGCAGGGAAAGCGAGCCATCGACGCGCAACAGGAGAATGCTTCAAAGAGCGATGCAGTGATACGCGCCGCTAAAGCAGCTCTGCCGGGCGCAGAAGTTAAGACGAGCGGCTACAGCGTTCAGCCACAGCGCGTTTACCGCGAGAATCAACCCCCAACCATAACTGGTTACGAAGCACGTAATACGGTGACGGTCACGTTTAGTGATCTCGGGAAAGTCGGGACTGTGATCGATGCGGCGAGCCAGGCTGGCGCGAACGACATTGGCGGTGTGATGTTCACGCTCAAACAAGATCGACCTGCGCGTGATCAGGCGTTATCAGAAGCAACCCGTGAAGCTGTAAGCAAAGCGCGAGTGATTGCTCAAGCGCTCGGTGGTCGGGTTGTCCGAATCGTGGAGGTCCAGGAAGAGGGTTTCCGGCAACCAATACCGGTCATGCAGGAAGGCTTTATCGCTAGTGCAAAACGTGCAGACGTTGCGACACCGATTGAAGTAGGAAATCTGGAGATAAGTTCTCGCGTTCAGCTAATTGCTGAAGTTGAAACAAATCTCTGATACAGTGCTCTCCCCATTTCCCCGTGGTATTAGTTCCCCGCAGGTATCGGCGAAGTCTCGCCACATGCCCCCAGTTTTTGCATTAGTTGCGTCTGCCGGCAGTCGCAATAATTTCTATTCCTGGCAAGGAGGGAAAGCAATGGCCAGATATCGTGAGGAATTTGAAGATGACCGAGATCGCGATCCTTATATGCGCGAGCGCGATCAGGGAATGAGACGTGAGGCCCCCTTGGATTATGACAACCGCGCCGAACGAAACCGGCGGGAATTTCTCGAAGGCAATCGCCGCACTGAGTTCAGTCGCGGACGTTTCGGTGAACGAGCTGAGTATGATTATGACGAACCGCGATACAGCGATTATCGTGGTGACTTACGAAATCAAAGTTCCCGCAACTATCCACCGGAGCGTTGGCGCGAGGACGACTCACGCACGATGGGCCAGCGGAGGCCGGGTTACGGATCTGAACGATCGCGTTTGCGCTGTCGCGACATCATGACGCGTGATCTCGCCGTCGCAATGCGTGAGACTCCATTGCGTGAAGTTGCCGTGATGATGAAACAGGAAGACACCGGTGTGATTCCCGTAGTCGATTACCAGGGCACAGCTGGAAACGGAAAAACGATCGAGCGTGATGAGGTGAACTACGAACAACGCACTTATGGACGAGGCAAGCTGCTCGGCCTGATCACCGATCGCGATATCGTTATCAGAGCTGTCGCGGATAACAAAGACGCCGGGGGGACACGGGCTGAAGAGGTGATGTCTACCAACGTTCACACGGCGAGACCGAATGATCGTGTCGTCGACGTCATTCGCAAGATGGGTGACAAGCAGGTGCGTCGAATTCCGGTAGTAGGCGAAGACAATCGTCTTATCGGGATAATCTCGATGGCCGATGTCGCCGTGGAGACAGAAGCTGATCAGGAACTGGCGGACGCGATCGAGGAAATCTCGAAAGGTTCTTCGTTCTGGCGGCAAATATTTAGCTAGATATGAAGTCAGTACCACCGCGCGGTAGTGGGTGGGTGCGGAGCGAATGTTCAGGTTGCTCCGGAATTCGGCTGCGCACCCACCCGCTATCGCGCGGTGGTACTGACCTTCCCTTTGCGTGACTTTAGCCTATCCTTTATGCTCTCACCATGCGTGATTTCGATAGTGATCATTCGATGAGCTCCGTAGCTCACCGGGTAAAACCATCTGGCCGGCTTTGGAATCCCTCCGCCGATGTTTACCGTTCATCAGACGGCTGGGTTGTGAAGTTGGATCTCGCGGGTGTGTGTTCAGACGATCTTGAGGTTCAGATAAGTGGTAATCGACTGCACATTCGCGGCTGTCGCAAAGACACTCTTTATCGTGAGGGGTTTGTCTATCATCAAATGGAAATCACCTACAGTCGATTTGAAAAGACGATTGAGTTTCCCGCTCCCCTCGAAGGCGCATCGCTCGTCCGCGACTATCGCGATGGATTCTTGATCATCATGTTGCAGAGTGATTGAGATAGCGGAGTCGTTACAGTGATGCCGGAATCCGAATCAACACAGCCAAATAATCCACCAGCTCAGACGCCGGACAGTAGCACGCCATCAACTGCACTGCCGCGCGAGCCGTTTGAAGTTGCGGTCCTAGCTCTGCAGAACCTGACTCTCTTTCCGGAAACGGTTGTGCCGCTCGGTGTCGGCCGTCCGCGCTCGGTCGTCGCAGTAGAAGCCGCACTGTCGACGCCGGAAAAGCTAATTGGTTGCATCACCGTTCGGGCGGATAACACTAGCGAAGGAGACGCCAGCTCGAAAGATCTTTACGAGGTCGGAACGCTCGTGATGATCAAGCGTATGGAACGTCTCGGCGATGCGATGCGGATCGTTGCGCAAGGTACCGACCGAATAAAAGTTCTCGAGTGGAAACAAGAAGATCCGTACCTCCGAGCGCGCGTTCAGATTCTGCCTGAGCCCGAGATAGTTGATGCTGAGCAAGTCGAGGCGGGGAAGCGAAATCTGCAGGCAATGATCCAGGACGCGCTTACGCTCCTGCCGAATGTTCCGCCTGAGGTTCGTGTTGCTGTGTTGGGAGCGGTCGATCCGGTTCGATTGGCTTATTTCCTCGGCTCCATCTTGAATCTTGGCGTCGATGAAGAGCAGAAGATGCTCGAGGCAAACACGGCTGACGAGCTGATTCGCCTTGCAAACATCAATCTTGCGCGCGAGCTCGAGATTCTCCAGTTACGTTCAAAGATAGCGTCTGAGGCCCAGACGGAGATGGACAAGACGCAACGTGATTACGTACTGCGCCAGCAGATCAAGGCCATTCAAAAAGAGTTAGGGGAAGACGAAGGCGGTGAGGCAGCTGAAGCAGAGATGCTGCGCGAACGGCTTGCCAAGGTTGACTTGCCCGATGAAGTTCGCACCGAAGCCGAGCGCGAGCTTAAACGTCTCGAAAAATTACCGGCGGCGGCACCTGACTATCATGTTATCCGAACGTATCTCGACTACGTGCTCGAACTGCCCTGGCGCAAGTCGTCTGAGGACAAGTTAGACCTGGTCGAAGCGCGTCGCATTCTCGATGAAGATCACTACGGACTCGAGGATGTTAAGGAACGGATACTCGAGTTTCTGGCGGTGATAAAGCTGCGGCCCGATGCGAAGAGTCCGATCCTTTGCTTTGTTGGACCACCGGGCGTCGGAAAAACTTCGCTGGGTCGTTCAATCGCCCGCTCACTTGGTCGACAGTTCGAACGCATGTCGCTTGGTGGGGTAAGGGACGAGGCCGAGCTTCGCGGACATCGTCGGACGTATGTGGGCGCCATGCCCGGCAGAATAGTTCAGTCGATCAGACGCGCCGGCGTGAATAATCCGGTGATGATGCTGGATGAGATCGACAAGCTTGGAAATGATTATCGCGGCGATCCCGCCGCCGCTTTGCTTGAGATCCTGGATCCGCAGCAAAACAATTCTTTCCGCGATCATTATCTCGACTTGCCTTTCGATTTATCGAAGGTGTTCTTCATCGCCACCGCTAACCAGCTGGGGCCGATCCCGATGCCTTTGCGCGATCGAATGGAAGTTATCCGGCTGGCGGGGTATAGCGATCGAGAAAAGTTGGAAATCGCGAAACGTTATCTCGTCCCGCGCCAGACTTCAGAGAACGGTCTTAACGCGGCGCAACTGAAGATTACCGACGACGCTGTTGAGATGATTGCGTCTCGCTACACACGTGAGGCGGGTGTGCGGCAGTTGGAAAGAACGATCGGCAGTGTTGCGCGTAAGGTCGCGCTGAAGATCGCGCAGGGCGAAGCTGAGAGCGTGACTATCACCACAGCGGAATTGCGAGAGTATCTCGGGCCGCCGCGCTTTTATCCTGAGCAGGCGCGAAAAGAATTACCGGCGGGAGTCGCAACCGGGATGGCGTGGACTGAAATGGGTGGTGAAGTACTTTTCATTGAAGCTACGTTGTTGCCTGGCGGTCGAGGACTGACGATAACAGGTCAGCTCGGCGAAGTTATGCAGGAGTCAGCGCGTGCAGCGCAGTCGTATCTCTGGTCGCATGCGACCGAGTTTGGGATTGATCCAAGTATCTTCAAAGAGTATGGAGTTCACCTGCATGTTCCCGCGGGCGCGATACCGAAGGATGGACCAAGCGCAGGAGTGACGATTACGTCGGCGCTTGCTTCGTTGTACACCGGTCGTCGTGTTCGGCCTGACACGGCGATGACCGGCGAAATCACATTGTCGGGTCTGGTGTTTCCGATTGGTGGCGTTAAAGAGAAGGTACTAGCGGCGCATCGTGCGGGTATCCGGCGGATCCTTTTGCCGGCGCGAAATGAAGCAGACGTAGACGACATTCCTCAGGACGTGAGGAACGATTTACAGATCATCTTCGTCTCGCGCATCAATGAAGTTATCGACGCCGCACTTGAAGTGCTCGTGGCCCACCCACCGCCGCCGCCAATTATTTCCGACGCGCGTGGCGATCGTCGCACAGATGCCGAACCCATCATAGCCAAGCAGCGTTAGCTTTCTTGAGACCACCGACTTTAGGTCGGTGGTCGCTTCATCCTTCAGCTTTCATCCTTCAGCTTGCAACGTACAAAATATCAATGCTCAAGCTTCAGTGGAATAACTCAAACTGCATAAATCGCAGGTGAGGAAGGGTTTTTTACCCCAGCTCAAGATCCATTGCCTTCAACATTGAGCTTATTGAATCTTGAGCGGGGGTAAACCACCCTTCCTTACCTGCATTTATCCACGTTGCGTTGTTTCATTGGAGCTTGAGTTGTCGGTGTTATGTACGGTGTGCCTCGGTCTGCAACGTGCGCGTTGTGGATCTTCAGCGCAGAAATTGAAGAACCACCGACATGAAGTCGGTGGTCTCTTCAATCACTCAGCTTTCATCCCTCAGCCTTAATCCCTATGGAAGCGCTTCCACGTTGAAGAAGAACTTGAATGAGCCGGTTGTTTGCAGTCCGAACCGCAACTGCAGGTTCACGCTTGCGCCAGCGGCTAGCGGAGTGCCGAGCGTTACAGTGAACGTGCTGTTTGTCGCTCCTCCGAATGCTTGCGCGGGCGGAGTTTCGACCAGTGTTCCCTGCACCGTCACCGTGCACGGCGTCGTCGCGCTGCCCGTCGATGCGAGGCAGGTTTGCGAGTCAAGAATTCCACTGACCGAAACGCTGCTGGAATCCAGTGCTCGCATATCAGCGATACCGCCCGTTACCGGCGCCGTGCTGAGATCGATGATCCGGAACCGCAGCCTCGTCACCGGAGCACCCGTGTCATTACGGACGCGCCGCCGGAAGGTCAACGTGCCCTGGCTGCCGTTGGTTACGGCGGCGAAGTCGCGCAGGCGATTTGGATCGACTGAGCTAGCCTTCGTCCCGTCAAGGATCAACACCGGCAGCGGAGCGTTGCGCACTATCGGGCTGGTCTTGTTCTGTGGTCCAGGTGCACCCAGATGCTGACCAGCCGGTGTAAGGGTTACAGCCGTATCGGCCCAGAAGAAGTCCTGAACATTGTTGTTGGAATCCTTCGGTAAGCCGCCCGCCGGACAGTTGCCAAACACTCCGGAGTTAGCCAGCTTGCCGCACTCATCGCGCTGGTAACTGCCTTCCAGTGTCGTCGTACCGTTCGCCGGCAGGATCGTTCCTTCACGCAACAGGTCGCAGTTGCTGCCACTGTTGCTGCCAAACCCGACGGCATCTAGTCGATTGACACTCGAGACGTTAGCGACATTGGCTGTAGTGAAGATGCCGACGTTGTAATCGCTTTCGATATCTGCCAACAACGTCGCATCACCAGCTGCTGCACCGGTGCCACCGTAGTTCGCCAGGCTGTATTGCGAGCCAACGAACAGGTAGTGACCGCGTGCCGGAATGATCGTGCCGTTCGGGATTGTGCCGATGAGCGTCGGTGTTGCTCCGCAAGTGCCGCCCAACTTGTACAAACCGTATCCGGATGAACCGTCCGAAGCAGCCACGGTCAGTGGCGTATCGGTGTTGTTGTAGAGCTCAACGAAGTCGTCGCCGGCTCCTGCTGGTCCACTAGTGCGGATTTCGCTGATCACGAACGTCCCTGCAGGATTCGCCACCGTGATCGTGCCTGTCGCTGTGCCATCGGCAATGCTAGCTCCGGCCGACGGGCTCGACAGATTGACCAGGAAGGTCTCATCAGTTTCGGCGTTGTCCGCATCACTTAGGACAGGCACGGCAATCACCTTCACTTGCTCGCCCGTCAGGAAGGTGACTGTTCCCGAAGTTGTCGAGAAGTCGGTTCCTGGTGTCGCCGGATTACCACCACCAACTGCCGTCGTGAAGTTCACAGTGACAGTTGAGGCGGCAGGCGCCGGCAGGCTCACGGTGAACAGCATGTTGGTTGAACCGGAAGCCGGTTCAGCGACCTTCGCATCCTGAATGGTGATGTTCGTCGCCACCGCGATGTTCACGCTGTCGGTGTCAGTGAGTGGGCCACCAGTACCGCTGTTGCCCTGATCGTTGGTGGTGATAGTCACCGTCGCAGCGCCGTTAAAGCCATTCGTCGGCGTGAACGTCATCCCGGTCAGGGCGGCGTTGATGTTAGCGATGGTGCCCGTGAAGGTCATCGTTGCATCGGCAGTACCGTCTCCCACTGTAAAGGCCAGGCCGGCTGTGGAGCTTAACGTCAACGTTCCGTTCGTAGCTGTCAGCGTAACCTGAACTGCGTTGGTGCCGGCATCGACATCCGCGATCGAGATCTGATTGCCGCCTGAGAAAGTCAGCGGCGTGTTGACGTTCGTCGATTGTGGACCAGGCACCGTGTTCACCGGCGCGTCGTTGACAGCGGTAATCGTGATGCCACGCGTCGCTGAACCGGTGTTCGTCCCATCGTTGGCGGTGAAAGTCACCGTTCGCGATGAAGTCGGATTCTCGCTGGAGTTCTGATATGTCACCGAACGCAGCGCGGTCTGGTAATTAGCAACAGAGGACGTACCGGTCAGCGTTAGCACGCCAGTACCACTGTTGTAATTACCCGTAATGCCATTCTGGTTAGTAAACGCCAGGGTGTCTTGGGCGCTCACGAAGCCGGCAGTAATCGCCACCGTCGCACCCACGAAGTCCGTGCTGTTGCTGTCCGTCACTGTCAGGCCCGGATCGATCGCCGTCGCCGGATCATTCTCGGTGTAACTGAGATTGCCGGCGGTGGTTGTCACAACCGGTGCGCCTGCGTCGTTGACGGTGATGTTGACGGTGTCGGTGTCAGTGAGTGGACCGCCAGTTCCGGTGTTGCCCTGATCGTCGGAGACGATCTGAAGTGACGCTGCGCCGGTGAAGGCGGTCGTTGGATTGAACGACATGCCATTGAGGGCAGTATTCACGGCTGTCAGCGTGCCGGTGAACATCATCGTGGCGTCGGCAGTGCCGTCACCAGTAATAAATGACAATCCAGCCGTGGTGCTGAGCGTGATGGTGCCGTTCGATGCGGTCAACGTGATCTTCACGGGGTTGGAGCCCGCGTCGACATCAGCAACTGAAATCTGGTTGCCGTTGCCGCTCGAGAACACCTTCGCAGTGTTTAAGAGCGTGGTCTGTGGTCCAGGTACTGTGTTCACTGGTCCATCATTCACCGCAGTAACGTTAATGGTCATCGTGTTCGGCGTCGGATCCAGATCCGTGCCGCCGCCGTTGTCCTGCACCTGGAAGGTGAAAGTTGTGTACGGAGTGCCATTACCATTACTGGCCGGTGTGAACTTCAACAGACCGCCATTGATGTTGGCGACCGGGATAAAGTCGCCTGCATTAACGGGGACGTTGTTGTTGGTCAAAGTGCCGAGCCCCGGCAGCGTAGTGATCTTCACTGCCAGCAGCGTGTTCGGCGGAACGTCATTTGGATCGGTGAAGCCAAAGTCAGCTGCGGTGAATGTGTAAGCAGTGTCTTCAGCGGTGGTCACCGTGTTGTCAGTTCCTGACGGAGGATCATTCACGCCACTCACCGTCAGATCAAATGTATCTACTGCCGTGCGACCGTTAGTGGCCGTCACGGTAACCGTGATCGTGGTAGTGCCGCTCTGGTTTGCAGCAGGCGTCATTTGCAGATTGCGCGAACCTCCCGAACCGGTAATGACGAGGTTTGCATTCGGCACCAGCGTCGTGTTCGAAGACGTCGCCGTGACTGTGCTGATCAATGAACCAGTATCGTCACCAAGGTTGAAGGTGACGTTCTTAACTGTGTCTTCGTTGGTCGATTGGTTAGCGATGTCTTCAATCGACGGATGCAACTCAAACGCGCCGATGTCGACGGTTTGTGTTGTGTTCGCGTCAGCCGAATCAGCGGTGCGCGGGAAGCCAGTGCCGCGCTGATCGACCGGCAGAGTTTCTGCCGTGTCTGCGTCGCCGTCGAGATCGAAGGTGTCGGTTGGCAGGTTTGCATTGCTGCCCGTTTCGATGGCGGGGCTGGTTGATAGCAACGCGTGTGTTTGCGTCAAGCCACCGTTGCTAGCCAGTGGTCCAAGACCAGCGGCCACACCAACTTGATTGCTATTTACGCCGTTGGTTAAGCCGCCGGCTGTAGCTGCGTCACCGATCAGGTTGAACGAGCTCGCTGCATCCACGATACCGCTGATGTCGTCAGCCGCATCCGATGCACCGTCTTCATTGAAGTTACCGGCGACGATCGTGTTCTTGAGCGTCGTTGTACCCGCTGATGCAGCAATGCCGCCGCCCGTACCGCTCGCGTTGTTATCGTTGTCAGCGAAGTTATTTGTGATGGTGCTGTTGATGCTCGTCATCGTGCCGCCGAGAACAATTACGCCGCCACCATTCGCGTTGGCGTTGTTGCCGCTGATCGTGGTGTTGATGAGCGTCAAAGCTGTGCCGGTGGCAGTAGTGCTAATAGCACCGCCGTCAGCTGTGGCCGTGTTGCCTGACAGAGTCGAGTTGACGATCGTCAGCGCGCCGTCGTTGATAACAGCGCCACCATTGGTCGCGCTGCCTCCAGTGAGCGTGAGTCCAATTATGCTCGCGGTCTTCCCGCTATTGATATTGAACACACGACTCGCGTTATTACCGCTAATCGTGATGCTCTCACCACTGTTGTTGTTGATTGTTACATTCTTGGCTACCGCCAGTTCCCCAGTAGTAAGCGTGATTGTGTGAGGGCCTGCGCCGGGCAGGTTGAAGGTGATGGTGGTACCGCTGCAGAGGTTCGCTACTGCGTCACGCAACGTGCCGGCGCCGCTATCTGCCGTGCTCGTAACGATTGGATTCGGAGTGCAAGCATTAACGACTTGAGCCACGACGTTGCTCTGCGATGGATCAAAGTTTCCATCGCCCGAGTAGTCTGCTCGAATGTTGTGCGTCCCCGCGGTTAGAGATGAAGTTTGACACTGAGCAGATCCTGCACTGAGCGCCACGTCATTACAGATCACCGCGTTACCGTTCGACGTATCGATGAAGTCGACCGTACCAGTTGGATCAGCTGAACCCTGGGCCGGATTCTCCGTGACCGTGGCAGTAAACGTCAGCTGGTCGCCGGAGTTCGATGGGTTCAGGTTAGAACCCAGCGTCGTCGTTGTGTCAAAGAGATCAATCGGCGTATCGGTCGGATCTGTTGCACCGCCAACTGCGGTATCGTCAGTAAGCACGCTCGAGAAGTTACTCCCGGAGACCGTGCCCTGATTTCTCACGCGTGCGGGGCTCAGCAGAGTAAGGTTCGGTGGATTGTTGACCGTCACTCGGAAGGTGATCGTAACACTATCACCAGCACGGAGTGTTCCTATATTGACCGATACTGTTTCACCTGAAAACAACAGCGGTCGAATACCACTAAGTCGGGGATGATGACTAAGTGTTTTTCGTTCTCTCTCAGTTGCTGTTGCCAGACGTCGAGCTTTAGGCTGACGTCTCAACACGGCGGTCTGTAGTCCTAGGTCATCTACCCGTGCTCCGGAATCTAAGCGCATCTCGCCAGAGCTAGCGTGCGCTGTTGGTTCCACCAAGGAATGAATCCGGACAGCGAATGCCGACACCGCGTTTACGGCACGCGTCAGCAACGATAGCTGATTCACTATTGTTACGATATCTGTATTTGCCGTTAACGGTCGATCCACGCTTCCGGTCGGCCAATTTCGCTGCGGGGTGACGGCGGCACCAGCGGTGACGTCACTCATTAATGTTGACGGCGCGCTTGGCACAACGGGCGTTGGAACCGAGCCTGAAATATAGCCGGGACCAGCGCTGCTTGTCTGGTTATTGGTCGTCTCACCCGCATTTCGGCCTACTAGGTAAGTTCCGACAGCAGCGATGTCAT
>JBKPMX010000055.1:0-21297 GCA_046765655.1 Acidobacteriota bacterium | reverse complement strand
GGACCCGACGCTACCGCGTCTCGGTACTGACTGTTTGCCACTGAGTTGACTCAGATGATTCAAGACGATTCAATCCGAAATCCGAAATCGATCTCGGCTCGCCACGATCAAAAGCTCGAGTTCATACTTCGTACCTCTGCGCGTATCTTCGCCGAGAAGAGTTATCACTCCACATCGATGCGCGACATCTCACGCGCGACCAACGTCAGCCTCGCGGGTCTTTATCACTACTGCAAATCGAAAGAAGAGCTACTCTTTCTTATCCAGGACAACTGTTTTGGTCGGGTACTCGAACGACTCGAAGAACGTTTGCGTGAAGTCGATGATCCCGTTACTAAGCTACGGATAATGATCGAGAATCACCTGTCTTTCTTCGCAGCCAACATGGCTGAGATGAAGGTGCTTTCGCATGAAGCTGAATCGTTGCGAGGCGATATGCACGCACACGTTTCAACACGCAAAGACCGCTACGCGAAACTTACGCGCAGCATCTTGCAACAGGTTCAGACCCAGGCAAACGGGCAGAGCGTGGATCTCACCGTCGCCACCTACGCGCTTTTCGGCATGATGAATTGGATTTACAACTGGTATGATCCGGCCGGCAAACTAAAGGTAAGCGACCTGGCGCACAACCTGACGCAGCTTTTCCTCGGCGGATTTCTCGCAGGAAGTCTACTCGACGCTGGAACCATCAAGCGTCTGCCGAAACAAACTGAGAACTTGAGCATCTGGCGCGCTAAATAGTTGTAGGGGCGGGCCTCCTTGGCCGCCCGGCTCTTCGTCGTATTCGATCGATCACGCGAACACGGCGGGTCGCCACGGAGGGCCGCCCCTCAATTTAGATCCAAGCACAATGACTGAATACAAGGACGAAACTTACGGTGAGCATGTCGCCGATATTTATGACGACTGGTTTCCGACTGCGGATCCCGATGCGATCGCCTTTCTTACGCGACTGGCAAACGGCGGTAAAGTTCTCGAACTCGGAATCGGCACAGGTCGGTTCGCATTGCCACTCGCTAAGAATAATCTCGACGTCCATGGCCTTGACGCATCAGAGTCGATGGTCACGCGTTTACGCAAGAAGGCGGGCGTCGACAAGATTGCGGTTACGATGGGAAACTTCGCAGACGTACAGGTCGAAGGTGAGTTCCAACTCGTGTATGTCGTCTTCAATACGTTCTTTGCTTTACCGTCGCAGGAAATGCAGGTGCGTTGTTTCCGCAACGTTGCCAGGCACCTCACTAAGACCGGTGCGTTTGTAATTGAAGCCTTTGTTCCAGACTTAACGCGATTCGTTAAAGGTCAAACGATTCGGCCCATGCGTATAACCACCGACCGTCTCGAACTTGATGTTGGCGAACACGATCCACTCACGCAAAAGGTCGTGAGTCAGAAAGTCGTGATGACGGATGGAAATCTCAGACTTTACCCTGTCCAAATACGTTACGCGTGGCCTTCAGAGTTGGACCTCATGGCCCAACTAGCCGGTCTGCGTTTGCGCGAAAGATATAGCGGCTGGCAACGCGAGCCGTTTACAGCCGACAGCCAGAAACACATTTCAGTCTACGAATGGGATTCTTGATTTATATTCATGGCAGACAAACTAAGCGTCGACATTGACAACGGCATTGCGGTAATCACACTCAACGATCCGCCGGCGAACACCTACAGCTACGAGATGATGCGTGAGCTTGACGAAGCAATTCTCAATGCGCGAATGGATGAGACAGTGCAGGTGATCGTGATGACAGGAGCGGGCGAGAAGTTCTTCTGCGCGGGCGCTGACATCCAAATGCTGGCGAAGGTAACACCAACGTACAAGTATTACTTTTGCTTGCACGCAAACGAAACGCTATCGCGTCTTGAACAAACACCCAAGCTGGTAATTGCGGCGATTAATGGTCACTGCGTCGGTGGTGGACTCGAAGTCGCGATGGCGGCTGATATTCGCGTTGCACGCAAGGGCGCGGGAAAGATGGGTCTGCCTGAAGTGTCGCTCGGGGTTTTGCCGGGTACTGGTGGAACTCAGCGCTTAGCGCGGCTGGTCGGCAAATCGAAAGCGATCGAGTTGATGGCCACTGGTGAATTGTTTGATTTCGACCGTGGCGCGGAACTCGGACTCGTGAATCAAGTGTTCGAGAGTGAAGGCATTGAGCAGTTTCGTGAGCAGGTGTTGGAATACGCGCGCCAGTTTACAACTCCGAAGCGCGCAGCCTATGCAGTCGGACGAATCAAGCGCAGCGTGCAAACGGGCTCTGAAATTCCATTAGAGTCTGGTCTTGCTCTGGAACGTGAACTCCAACAGCAACTCTTCCAATCGGAAGACGCGAAGGAAGGCTTGGCGGCGTATGCCGAGAAGCGGAAGGCGGAGTTCAAGGGAAGATAGTCTTTGGTCTTTGGTCTTCGGTCTTTGTACTTTGTGCTTGTGCTTTGTACGCGTCGAAGTACCAAGCTCTAAGCTCTAAGCTCTAAGCTCCAAGCACCAACCCTTATGACCTACGAACACATCCTTGTTACTCAAACCGAAGGCGTGGTTACGATCACGCTGAACCGCCCCGACAAACTGAACGCGTTCATCGGCCACATGCGGCGCGACCTTGCCGAGGCACTCGAACATGCCGGCAGCGACCGCACCGTTCGAGCAGTCGTACTCACCGGAGCCGGTCGTGCTTTTTGCGCCGGAGGCGACGTCGGCTTCATGGCCGAGCTGATGCAGCGTGGTAACAGTGAAGAGTTCGCGCGCATTCTCGGCGCCGGTCGAAGAGTTATCACTGCCATCAGAGACATGACGAAACCAGTAGTCGCTGCTGTGAATGGACCAGCGTCAGGAGCTGGGTGCAATCTGGCTTTTGCATGTGACTTTCGGATCGCATCCACCGACGCTTCTTTCACGCAATCATTCCTCAAAGTGGGTCTTCATCCTGACTGGGGCGGAACGTTTTTCGTGCCACGTTTCGTTACACCAAATGTCGCATGTGAACTCTTTCTGCTGGGCCGGACAATCGATGCTGCGGAAGCAATGCAGTTGCGGATTGTGAACCAGGTTGTCTCGCCTGAAGAGTTAGAGACGGCGACACAACAGCTCACCGATCAACTCTGCGCCGCTCCACCGATTGCGGTCGCGGCAGCGAAGCAGGCCATCTACATGAGTGAGAAGGCTGATCTCGACGAGATGCTGCGTTATGAGACGGAAGCTCAGCTCAGATGTTTTGCTTCCGAAGATGGGCATGAAGGTATTCGAGCGTTTCTGGAAAAGCGCGAACCAAGATTCACGGGACACTGAAGTTTACCACTCCGTACGAGTGGAATGTTCATAGCCCCGAACGACACAGACCTCCGGCGCGGTTCGGACGAGCGGACAATTACGTTGCGATTTTCAGATCGAGGTCATGTGCGCTCGTCCGAACCGCGATGGTCCGGTGTCGCGGCCCGTGTCTATAAACATTTCACTCCTACCGGAGTGAAATAGCCATGAGTTCTTAGAGCTTCAGATGAACATACTCACAGACAGAATCGCACTCATCACTGGTGGCGGTCGCGGAATCGGCCGCGCGATCGCTCTTGCATTCGCACGTGAAGCCGCGACGGTTATTGTCTCAGCCCGTACTGCCGAAGAGGTGGAAGCGGTTGCGAAGGAAATTGGAGGCGGCTCAATTGCCGTCATTTGTGATGTCGCCGATCCAGAGAGCGTCGGAGAGATGTTCAGACGTGCTCATGAAGCACTCGGTCGTGGTCCAGACATTCTCGTTAACAACGCAGGCATCGCTGAAAGTGCGACGTTGGTCCAGACAGATGATGAACTCTGGCATCGACATCTGAACATCAATCTCTCCGGCACCTTCTATTGCACACGCGCTGCACTGCCCTCCATGGTCGAGAAGCGTTGGGGTCGGATCATCAACGTCGCTTCCATCGCCGGAAAGATGGGGGCACCCTACATCTCAGCTTATGCGGCTTCTAAACACGGGGTCTTAGGACTGACGCGTTCCGTCGCGCATGAAGTTGCGACTTTGGGAATCACGGCGAATGCGATTTGTCCGGGCTATGTCGACACGGAGATGGTGTCGCGCGGTATCGAGAAGATCACATCGCGCACGGGTCGATCACGAGAAGAAGCTCTCGAAGCGCTGAAGAACATGAGTCCGCAGCATCGATTAGTAACAGTTGAAGAAGTGGCTGCGGTGGCGCTATTACTCGCCTCCGAAGAAGGCAGAGGAATCAATGGTCAGGCAATTAACATCGACGGCGGAACGTTAATGTTCTGAGGTGCATTGAAGATTGTAGATTGATGATTGTGGATTGGCGCAAGGTAATAATTTCAGTGGTGCGTTGAGTGGTGATGGATCGCAGCGGGGGTGAACCGCCCTTCCTCACCTGCAACCTATTCATGTCGAGTTCCTTCGCTCGAGTTGAGTTATCGATGTCATATACGTTGAACTTTTTGCCGCTGCTTGATCGTTTATTACAATCGTCAATCAACAATATTCAATCATCAATCTTCAGTGTGTAGAAATCAGTTTATAAACCAGCCTGATTGGCAGTCCCATAACGTTGAAATAATCACCCTGGATCTCTTCGATGAAGAGCGCCGCCTTCTCTTGAATTCCGTAAGCACCAGCCTTGTCGAGCGGCTCACCAGTCGAAACATACCAGTCGATCTCGGCATCGCTTAATTCAGCAAACCGCACCTTCGTCGTTTCGACGGCCACCATCGGCTCACGTTTGCAACCGCAGCGAACAAGAGTCACACCGGTCAGAACTTCGTGCCAACTTCCACTCAACAGTTTCAACATGCGTCGAGCGTCATCGTCGTTGGTCGGTTTTTCCAATATGTGATCGTCGATGGCAACTGTCGTGTCCGCACCGAGTACCAATCCCTCCTCGATCTTCGACGCAACGACCGTAGCTTTAGCGAGGCTTAGCCTCCGCACGTAATCCATTGGGGCTTCACCGTCGTAACGGGTTTCATCGATATCGGCAACGACGATTTCAAAAGGCCAACCAACGCTGCGCAGAATGTCCGCACGACGCGGGCTCCGAGATGCAAGAATGATCTTTTCTAATGTGCGCATCAGGAATGACTCAACAAATGTCCGATATGCTTCGGGAAGCTCTGAATAAGTTGCGACAGGGACTATTCAGTACCATGCGCGGTAGCGGGTGGCCACCGCTCAACCCTCGCGACATCAGATCGTTCTGAGTTGGGTCCTGGCCGTCCGCTACCGCGCATGGTACTGAATAGCGTACATCGCAACTTATTCGGAGCTCTTCAACTTGTCGATGACTCACGCTAACGTCAAGCTGAGACGTAAATTGATCCTTTAGCGAAGCACGACAAGCTGAAGAAGCATATCGGACATTTGTTGAGTCATCCACCGTTGGTGATTTGACGATACTCTCGCTACACTGTCGGCCCGTGGAAGAACTAATCAAAACACTCCCGAATATTCTCCGATCCATCGGCGATGATCCTGAAGTCGCAACGGCCGCAGCGATCACAGCGTGGAAGCGAGCTGAGGGCGACGGCTTACGCCAACACGCTATACCAGTCGCCTTGAACGAGGGAGTGCTCGTCGTCGCGGTTGCCGATGCTGTTTGGCAAAAACAGATGCGACCGATGCTTAAAGAACTGATCTACAAAACCAATACGATCCTCGGACAGCCGCTGGTGAAACAGGTTGATTTGATCATCGATGCGAAAGTAGTGAATCCCCCTCGCCGGAGTTCGCTTGATCGAGCGTTGGCAGAGGTGCCCGAAGAAATTTCGTCAGCAGCAAACGCCATCGCTGATGTCGAACTCCGCGAGAAGTTCGTTCGTGCCGCGACAGACGCACTGTCACGTCGTCAGAAAGAAAGCTAAAGAACCTCGAATGCCGATAACTAAAGCCGACATCGAAAAGGTTGCCCAGCTGGCGCATCTGGAGCTCGACGAAGAAGAAGTGAAGATGTTCAGTACTCAGATTGCTGACATCGTGAGTTATGTGGAACAACTTAATGAGCTCGACACGAACAACGTCGAACCTGCACTCGGCGGATTAACACCTGAGGGCGAGGTTACCAATTCCTCACGCGAAGATGAACTCAAGCCGTCGCTTGGGCAAAAGATCGCACTTGAGGGAGCGCCGGATCCGGCTGAGGGACATTTCAGAGTCCCGAAGGTTTTGTAACGGTCGCAGATCGCAGCAAAGAGAGTTTCGAAGTGACGATTTGCAATTGACGAGTTATGACGTCCGCCCGCCAGAAAGTCGAATTCTCTCTTAACGCCGCTGAGAACCTCAACGAAACGTTGAATGCGTTTCTTGAGATCGATCGCGACGGCGCACTCGCGCGTGCAGATGAGCTCGACAAGTCAACTTCTTCGAAAAGCCTGCACGGAATGCCGATCGCTATTAAGGACAACATTTGTGTTCGCGGTCTGCAAACTTCATGTGGCTCACGAATTCTCGGCGACTACCATCCACCCTACAACGCGACGGTGATCGAGCGACTCGGGAACGCCGGTGCGATAGTCATTGGGAAGACAAACTGCGACGAGTTTGCGATGGGCTCTTCGAATGAAAACTCGGCCTTTGGCCCAGTGCGAAATCCGTGGGACACGACGAAGGTGCCTGGCGGATCTTCAGGAGGATCCGCCGCAGCCGTTGCAGCAGGGATTGTTCCTGTCGCTCTTGGATCAGACACCGGCGGCTCCGTGCGTCAGCCGGCGTCCTTGTGCGGGGTAATCGGCCTGAAACCAACATACGGTCGCAACTCGCGCTACGGCCTTGTTGCGTTTGCGTCATCACTCGATCAGGTCGGAGTGTTCGCGCGCAACGTGTCTGACGCAGCGCGCGTGTTAGGAGTAATCGCTGGCCGTGATGAACACGACGCAACAACCGCGGACGTGACGGTCCCAGACTATACAGAGGCTCTCACCAACGCCATCAAAGGAGCGCGCATCGGATTTCCGCAGGCACTCTTTGCTGCGGGTCTCGATGACGACGTTGCGAAGACGGTTCGATCAGTCGTCGATACATATCGAGAACTCGGCGCTGAAATCGTCGATGTCGATCTGCCTCACGCACGCTACGCCATCGCCGTTTATTACATCATCGCCACGGCTGAAGCTTCGTCAAACCTCGCGCGTTTTGACGGCGTGCGTTACGGATTTCGCGCGGAAGATGCTCCTGAACTGCGCCAAATGTATCGCAGAACGCGAGAACAAGGGTTTGGACCAGAAGTCAAACGCCGCATCATGCTCGGGACTTACGTTTTGTCGGCGGGTTACTACGACGCGTACTATCGGAAAGCACAACAAGTACGGACGTTAATCAGGAAAGACTTTCTCGCCGCATTCCAACAATGTGATGCGATTATCACGCCAACTTCTCCGACGGCCGCGTTTAGTTTGGGTGCGAAAGTCGACGATCCCCTCGCAATGTACTTGAGTGACATTTACACGGTGACGGCTAATCTCGCAGGCGTGCCTGGCCTCAGCGTACCTTGTGGAGTTTCATCCGAGCGACTGCCGATCGGTTATCAATTGGTTGGTCCATACTGGTCTGAGCCCACTCTGTTCAAGTTGGCGTACGCTTACGAACAAGCGCGACCGTTTACTGACAAGCCTCCGGTCTTTGCGCAAGACTAAGCAGATCCACCGATTTCCACCGATTACATAGATTAGTTTTTTAGAAAGCACCGTTGGCCGTGTGAGTACCGAACAGCAGGACAGTAGTCTGGTAACTCAACGTCTGACTCTAACAATCAATCTGTGTAATCGGTGAAAATCGGTGGATCTGCTTCAGTCGCCCGCTGTTTCAAGTGGCTGAGGCGGTTGATAAGGCGGGACCCGTTTCTGGCGATCAGCTTTATCGGGGATCAAGTCGCCAGTAAAGATCTCGAGGAGGTTCTTCGCGGTTCCAACGATAGGCGTGACATCCAAACCCACGTGAAGGGCTCCTGGCAGCAAGCCCTTTTTCTTAATCTCATATCCAGCCAAACTGACGGCAAAGACAGTACCGATAACCGGTACCGGCTTGATCAACCGTTTGGCCAAGCCCCAACCGCCAGCGCGAATTATTCTTCGTTTCACAGTCATCGTCTCAACCAACATAACACACTGGTAAGGGCTAAGAGCAAAGGGCTAAGGTCAAAGAGCTCTTTGCTCTTGGCGCTTTGCCCTTTGCCCTTGGCTCCGTTAGCATCCATTCGTTCCAAACACCTCTATCGATCGACACGCGAAACCTTTGATGCGCCTAAAGGCCTTTCTTGTAGTCTTCCTGATTCTTGCAACAGCAACTCTTTTTTCCTGCAATCGGCAAAAGTCCGGCGGGCGCCGGCTATTGATTTACACGCCGCACGGGCAAGACATGCTTCGTGACTTCATCGGCCGCTACAAACAGCAGAATCCTGACGCTGATATTCAGTTTCTCGACATGGGTTCGCGTCAGATCCTCGAGCGAGTCACCGTCGAACGCAACAGACCTCAAGGCGATTTATGGTGGGGCGCGTCGCATACGACTTTTCAATTGGCAGCCGAACAGGATCTGCTCGCCGAGTTTCGTCCTTCCTGGGCCAACGACGTTATGCCTGAAACTCGCGATGAAAAAGGACGATGGTTTGGTACGTATGAAACACCGCAAGTGATCGCTTACAACAGTGAAGCCGTCACCGCAGATCAAGCACCACGCGAATGGGACGACGTGCTCGATCCGAAATGGCGCGACAAAGTTTTGATTCGCGACCCAAATCCGTCTGATACGATGCGCGCGATCTTTGGCGCGATGATCTGGCGCTTCTATAAAGACTCGCATTCGCCACAGCAAGGTTACGATTGGTTGCGCAAACTTGACGCCAACGTTCACGAGTACACAGCAGATGGCACTTTGCTAATGCAGAAGATTGGAAGACGCGAGGGACTCATCACCCTCTGGGATATGCCTGATGTCCGCCTCTTCAAGGAACAGAAAAATATTCCCGTTGGCTACACGATACCCGCGAGCGGGACGCCGGTGATTATCGATGGCATTGCGATCATCAAGGGTGCGCCGAATATGGAGGAGGCAAAACGATTCTACGAGTTTGTCACCTCGGAGGAGAGTCTGATCTACGCGGCCCAGAAATACTATCGTTTGCCATTACGGGAGAGCCTGGATCGGTCGAAGTTGCCATCATGGATGAATGAGCCATTCATTCGCATGCCGCTCGACTGGGATCTGTTGCGCAAAGAAGGTGGCGACTGGTTAAAGTATTGGGACACGGATATTAGGGGACGAGGAGCGAAGTGATAGTCAACAACATGTCCCTATTATCACTAAAAAGTATCTCGAAGACTTACGGAGAAACCCGCGCCGTTGCCGATGTCTCTCTCGACGTTGAGCAGGGCGAGTTCTTCGGCTTGCTTGGACCATCGGGCTGCGGCAAGACGACGACACTCCGGATGATCGCAGGTCTCGAACGGCCCGACACCGGCTCCATTTCATTCGATGGCGCCGATATCACTAATCTTCCCCCGGAGCGGCGCGGCTTCGGCATGGTCTTTCAAAACTACGCCCTGTTCCCTCATCTGAACGTCTTCGAGAACGTCGCGTTCGGCTTGCGCGCGCGCCACAAAACAAAAGACGAAATGCGCGCACGCGTCGACAGTGCTCTCGAACTAGTGCAGCTTCCGGGCTACGACAAACGTCGTGTCGATGAACTCTCGGGAGGACAACAGCAGCGCGTAGCGATTGCACGCGCGATCGCCATCGAACCTGCCTTGTTGCTGTTCGACGAGCCGCTTTCGAACCTCGACGTATCGCTTCGTGAAGAAACGCGCAGCGAGCTGCGCGAACTTGTGACGCGACTTCGGCTCACCGCCGTTTATGTGACCCACGATCAGGAGGAAGCATACGCCCTGTGCGATCGGATCAGCGTAATGGTCGGAGGAAAGATCATGCGGACGGGGAAACCGCGCGAACTCTACGAGCAACCCGGCGACGTTTCAGTCGCAAAGTTCCTTGGGCGAAACAATCTGATCAAAGCGATGCGTCTGAGTTCGAGTAAGACGAACGAAGCAGAGTTCAAGACGCTTGAGGGCGGACACAACCTTCAACTCCGGTTGACGACAGACGAATTACAACCGTTGAACCAGCCTGTGTTTCTTTCGATCAGGCCCGAACACGTCCACGTCGAAACAATGAGTGGTAACAACGAGACACCTAACAGACTGACTGCCGAAATTCGTGAGATCGTGTTTGGCGGAGCGACCTCGATGGTGCGGCTTGATGCAAACGGCTTAGCACTCGAAGCGCTTGTGCTGCAGCCCGATGGTTTGCGCGTGGGAGGAACGTGCCACGTTATCTTGCCGCCCGACCGATTGTCGGCTTTGAAGAATGCCTAACCCGTCGTTGAGTGCTAACCGGATCAATTTTTTTCGCGTTGCCTTACTTTTTGTCGTTGCAGTTGTTCTCCTTTACGGTGTCGTCTATCCGAATCTCGCGATACTAACTACGTCCCTGCAACAAGACGGGCGCTGGACATTGACGCACTACTCAGATGTCCTCTCCCAACGATCCACACTCACGGCGATCATTAACAGCGTTGTCTTATCGGTGGGAACTGTCGCGTTGTGCGCGCTCGTGGGTGTATCGCTAGCTTTTCTTTTCGAACGCTACTCGTTTCCAGGTCGCGGTTTATTCAGTGTCATGGCCGCGCTGCCGCTCGTATTGCCGCCGCTCGTCGGCACGATCGCTTTCATCTTTCTATTGGGTGAATCTGGAATCCTGTCTCGTGTTGTGCAAAACATTTTCGGCTTGTCATCCGCGCCGTGGACCTTACGAGGATGGCCAGCACTGCTTCTATTCCACACGTACACGATGTACCCGTTTTTTTATGTCTTAACCGGCGCGGGTTTAAGGAGAATCGATGCCAGTCTTGCGGAGTCAGCGCGGAGTCTTGGCGCCAACCCGTTTACTGTCTTGCGCCGGGTGCTGTTACCCCAGCTTACGCCATCGCTAATCGCGGCAGCCCTACTCACCTTTATGACATCGATGGCGTCCTTCAGTGCGCCGTTGTTTTTTGGCGGAAGTGTGCGAGTGTTGACTCTTGATATCTACACAGCACGACAACGGGGAGATACTTCTGTAGCGGTCACAGAGACGGTCGTGCTGGCTGTTATTTCGTTGGCGGCGCTTGTTGTATTTCAACGTTATGAAGGCACGCGACGCTTTGTTGCCGCGGCCATGAAAGGCGCACCTCGGCCACGCGCAGTGATCAAAAAGGGCGCAGGTCGCGCGCTGGCGACTGCCGCGGCAGTTCTCTTCTCCTTAATGTTAGTCCTGCCGATAGTGACATTGATTGTCGTCAGTTTCGCACGCGAAGGATCGTGGACCACGCAGACAGTTCCTTCCGCGTACGGATTGGGAAACTACTTCCGCTTACTGAATGAACCGCAAGCGAGCGAAGTGTTCGTGAATAGTTTCTTGATGGCAGCGATTGCTGCACTCGGCGCATTGGTGTGGTCGTTCAGCGTCGTGACGCTGGTAGCGGTTCGCAGATCCGAGTCGCGACTGGCGCCCTATTGGAAGCGAGTGGTTTCGCTGTTGGTGTTAATTCCCTGGGCATTGCCTGGGACGGTCGTCGCAGTTTCAATTGCGGAGACTTACGGTCAACCGAGTCTGCTTCTGGGCTCGTTTGTGTTGGTAGGCACCTTCTGGATTCTGCCCGTGGTTTACTTCTTACGTTTCATGCCGTTGGTAGTGCGTGCAGTTCAAGCGAGCATGGAGCAGATCGACCCTGCGCTACCTGAGGCAGCGGGTTCTCTCGGGGCAACTGCATGGCGCAGATTCGCTCGCGTCACGTTGCCGCTGGTGTGGCCGGGAGCAATTGCCGGGACGCTGCTGGCGTTTGTAATCGCGTTGGGCGAATATGTCGCTTCAGTCCTGGTGTTTGTACCGCTGAATCGACCGATATCGATCGCTATAGCTTCAGAGATGCGCGACTTCAACCTCGGCACCGCGGCAGCGTACGGCGTCGTTTTGATCGGCATCATAGCTGTGGTAATGGTGGCGGCTGGTAAGCTGGAACGATTGCGATCATGAGATTTCAAAGGAATGAGGTCAGTACCACCTCGCGGTACCCAGTGGGTGCGCAGCGTCGTGTCACAATCTAAACCTATTCTCTGTGCAACCTCTGCGTACTCTGTGTTGAAAAAGATGCAGCGACCACTCACCACAGAGACAAGAGTACGCAGAGGTTACACAGAGAAGAAGCTTCGCACCCATCCGCTACCGCGAGGTAGTACTGACTTCATTCATCGCGGATGTGTATTGATAGCGACTCCATCGAGACTTCAGTTGAAATGAAACGAACACAGACAACTCTATATTCACGCGCGCTGATCGCAATTCTGGTCATTGCCGTATTTCTCTCCTATGCGCCGACGCGCCAACATTCGCAATCGACCTCTGAACAAGGCCTCGTTGAAAAAGGCTCCAGCAAAGCGGATGTCTATCAGGCAGTACTAGATCTAACGAACCCCTGGACGGTCATGTGCGTCGCCGCACATCCCGATGATGAAGATGGAAGCTCACTGACGGTGTTGCGCCGGAAGTATGGCGTACACACAGTCAGCTTGTTCTCAACATATGGCGAAGGTGGACAGAACGCCGTTGGACCCGAACTTTACGAAGACCTTGGTGTCATTCGTGCGCGCGAAACAATGGCCGCGGCTACTATTCAAGGCTCAGAACCCTACTTCCTCGGAATGAAAGACTTTGGTTTCTCTAAATCAGCCGAAGAAACTTTCCGCGCCTGGGGCCGCACCGAAGCGCTACGACGAATGGTTTTTCAACTGCGGAAGTTGCGGCCGGATGCCATCATCACGAATCACGACACAACGAGAGGTCACGGTCATCATCAGGCAACTGGTCAGTTGATTCTTGAAGCGTTTGATGCGGCCGCTGATCCTTCACGCTTCCCCGAACAACTTAATCAAGTAAAAGTCTGGCAAGCTCAACGCTTATTTGTCCGAGGTGGGCGTGCGCCCGATGCGCAGCCAACAGCTTCGCAAGAGATCACGATCGATCCAAATGAGATGGATCCTATGCGCGGCATGACCTACGCTCAAGAAGCACTGCTCGGACTTCAACAACATGCGACACAAGGTCCGTGGCCGAAGTCGATCTCTGCAACTGGTGGACGTGTCGCCCGGTACACGCTGGTGAAGTCAGCGCCTGGCGCTGCTGCCCTACCAAACGATGCGAAGACGCCCATTGATGGGCTTCAATTACCTGAAGCAATCCGAAGCAGGTTCACGCCACCGACAGTTGATCAGAAACCACTGACGGGCTTTGCGGGTAACCACACTGAAGTGCTGGTTGCGTTGATGAATGCGAAAAGACGTGGCGCGTTCACCGCGCCCAAAGACGTCATGCAACTCGATCCTGAGCGCTTTGCCTTAATGGCATCACGGCTCGACATGGCGCTGGCAAAAGTAACGGGCCTTTCCGTCACCATCAAACCGCCTGCTGATTTACTCGTGCCGGATGAACACTCCGAAGTAGAGGTTTCGCTCGAAAACAGCGGAGAGGAAGAACTGGCAGTCAAGCGATGGTCGTCGAGTGGCCTGCCCGTTATGTATCAGCTGGGGGGCGTCAAGCGACCCGACAAACTTCTGCCGGGCACCGGGACATTTCAAGAGTTGATTGTTACCCCACCGAAGCAAACTCCGATTAGTGTGCCTTCTTCCAAGCACCTCTACGACGGAGAGTTGTTTGGCTCTCGTTTGATCGTTGAGGCAGAGATGGAGATCGAGGGAGTCACGTTCCTCGTAAAAAATGAGCGCCGTATTGATGTCGCGCCGGCGGTTGAAATCACCAACAACAATTCATCGCCCTGTGTCGAGACTCCGGCGACTGTAATGTCGTGTGCGAGTACCTCGCTGACGTTGCGGAACCACCTGAATCGTCGATTCGATGGCACGCTTGAACTGGGCTCGGCAAAAGTATCGATGCCGCCACTGAAGCAAAAGTTCTCGCTCGATAAGAAAGCGGCGCAGAAGATCGTCACGGAACCGATTGAGAGAAATGGTGACACCGGAGCAAGAATCGATCGGGTCCGCGATTTCGATCTGAAGGCGGTTGTCATCGATGACGCTTCGAAGTCAGCGGTTACGCAATTAACGATTCCCGCGTGGTACATTCCGGCAGTGGCGGTCTCCCAGATTCACGTTGGTTACATACCCAGCTTTGATTCAACCTTAAAGAATTCACTTGCTTACCTTGGCGTCAACTCGAACGAACTGACGCCGCAGGACGTGGCAACACAAGACCTCTCTACTTTCGATACCCTCATCATCGACAACCGTGGATACGAGGCTCACCCTGAACTCATTAAAAGCAATGACAAGCTCTTGAAGTTTGTTGAAAACGGCGGGACTCTCATCGTCTTCTATCACAAGACCAACGAATGGAATCCCGACGAGCGAAGAAACCGACCGCAACTCGCACCCTACCCGATCATGCTGAATGACGAGCGCGTGACCGAAGAGAACGCTCCAATAACGTTTCTTCAACCGCAGCATCCGCTCATGAACTTTCCGAACAGGATCACCCAGCAGGACTTCGTTAATTGGATCCAGGAGCGTGGTCTGTATTACCCGCGGGAATGGGATCCGCAGTACACGGCATTGTTCGCCACACACGACACGAACGAGTCGCCGTTGAAGGGCGGTGTGTTGGTGGCAAAGTTCGGGAAGGGAAACTACATCTACACGAGCATGGTCTGGTACCGACAGCTCCGCGCGGGTATTCCGGGTGGATACCGATTCTTTGCGAATATGATCAGTTACGGAAAATCAGCGGCAGGAACGGCAAGCAGGGGAAGGTAAAACAGGGAGCAGGACGCAGGAGCAGGTGGCAGCGGAGAAAGAAATCATTGGTCATTTGAGACACCACGGATTCAGGGCTGTGGTTGTCACTTTCAGCCAAACGACGATTACAAGAGATTCCGGTGCCTTGGGCGCAGATTTTCCCAAGTGTTGCTTCAGGTAAAACTATAGACCACCAAGAGAACCCGGTGGCTTTCCAAATCTCAAATGAGAATTGGCAAATCTCAAATGACCAATGATTTCTTTTCGTCTTCTAACTCGCGGGATCTAATGCGGGTTCTTGTTCCGGTAGGGTTTCGTTTTCCAATCGTTCCTGGGCTCGCACAAGGAAAGTCTTGATCATCTCGCGCACACGCTTTTGCATCTCGGCACTGATTGCGCTCTCACCAAGTAACACAGCAAAGCGGTGAAGATCGCGCGCGTGCTTCCGGCGCAGCTCAACGTGTTGCGCAATTCGAATCAAAACCTTTTCCCCACGCTCCTCAAATGCCGCCGCATATCGCAAGTAGTTTTTCCCTTCAGTTCGCGCAGGGGACCACTCCAAACGATCAGGCGAGTCTTCGGTCTTTTCAACTGTGAAGTTCGCGTGAACCCATCCGATCACCGGCACTTCCGCGCGCACAATCCAACGCATGATGCCACCCGCTTCTTTGCGTATGCCTTCGATATTGGGCATTAGGTCCGCGAAATTACGAAGTTCGCCGAAAAACTCACGCGCCCGCTCGATCGTCGTGTGCAATTCCAATTGGTCTGCGTATGAAGCTTTGATTCGAAACATTTTCGCTCCGTGTAGGATCTCCGGGTAGGTTGATGCTGGCGACCTGAAACCTGTTGTCTCGCCAGCCCGTAGTTAAATTACACGATGCCGAGAACGGCGTAAATAATAAAGGTGCGATGCAAGAAGAAATTAACACTGTTGACAGTTCAAGATGCCCCAGATGCCACGGAATAACGGTCAAGAGTTGGTCTGAATTGAAGGGTGACGAGCAGGAAATTGTGAAGCGATTGCCGACCTCCGGCTACTCCCTTTCCGAACGACAAGCCCGCCATCGCTGGTGCACGAGATGTTGGTTTGAAGAGAAAGGTGACCGAGATCTCCAAGCTTAGGGCAAAGCGGTCAGGAAGCGCGCAGTCAGGAAAGGGGCAAACGGACAGTGGATTCGACTCACTCGAAGCGCGCAGTGAGGAAGGGGGCAAGCGGGCGGCGGATTCAACTCACAAAGGCGACAACTAGCGCGCCCCCGCTGACCTCACATCTGCAAAGAACTCACTTATCACCACGTCTCTGCTGAATTACTTTGGAGTCTTAATTGTAATGTGAGTCAGCGGGGGCGCGCTCATTGACGCCTTACTAAGTTGACCGTAACGACCGCTTGCCCCCTTCCTAACCGCGCGCTTCGACGGAGTTGATCGGAACACCGGATACTACCGACCGAGCACACGATCGTAAGCTGCTCGGATCAAACTCATCTGCTCGCGCAAAGTTTCCTGCAAGGCCGACGACGATTCGAAACCCAGCTTCATCGCCACGTCTCCAGAGATCGGATGATCACTTTCGGGCAGACGCGTTGATCTTCCTCCGATCAGTCGCAACTGATGATCTACAGCCCGTAGCAATTCATAGCCGTTGCTCATCACGTTGAAATCTTCTTCTTCGAGCGATCCCTCTTCACGTAATCGCTCCAAGGTCGCACGCGTCGAACGATCGTCGCCTTCATCCGGTATTTCATCTCGCAATTGCAGGTAGCGCGCGGCAAAGTAAACATCGAGCATACCTCCCGCCGCATACTTGATGTCCGTCCCGGATCGGCGACCGCGATTTCCCTTCTCGTTCTCGAGCCTATCGCGCACGCGTTTTGTTTCAGCGCTCAACTCCTCACGAGCCAATTTCAAAGCATTCGCATGAATCCGGTGACGCGCGTGCGTTTCAATCATTTTTGCGAGATCCGTGTCGCCTCCAACTGCTCGCAGCTTTACGTACGCAAGCCACTCCCACGCCACACTGTCGTCGCGGAGATAATCCAGAAAGCCTTCGGAACTGGAAACCAACGGACCGTTCTTCCCGTGCGGTCTCAAACGAACATCAACCCGATACAGGTAACCCTCACGAGTGATACTCGAGAGCGCTACCAACATCAGTTCGACAAGACGCGCGTAGGCTTCGTCCTGCGTCATCGATGCGACGGGCGACGGTACGAGTGAATCGTAGGTAATCAGGAGATCGAGATCAGAACCGTAATCGACTCCTCCGCTACCGAGTCGGCCCAAGCCAAGAAATGCGACGCGCGGTCCGGCTTTCAAAGCGCCGACACGTCTTACGATTTCACGCCGCGCGATCAGATACGCGACGTTGATACTCGCAATCGCCAGCTCTGTCTGCAGACGGTTAGCTTCGAGAATCGAAATTTTGTTCGTCGCATCGAGCGTTCCGATTTCAGTTATCAGTGCGGCCCACGTGAGACGAAACGCTGCGAGTTCCGCCGCGAAGCTAGTCTCCCGATCGATCGCCGCCCGCAGCACGGCTCGGTAGTCGCGACGGAATGCCTCGTAAGCGTGCTTGCCGAGGCCTTCAACGAGCGAGGGATTTGACGCAATCATTTCAGCGAAGAAGTCGGACGAACCGCAAAGCGTCATCAACGTCGAGAGGTTGGTGTCTGTCAACGAGAGTTGAAGTTCAGTTTTCTCCAGCGATTCGGCGATCCGCACGGCATGAGCCAATGCTCTTGCGGAGTTCAGAGAATCCGTCGCCGCATCATGAATATGCTGTGCGAGGAGCTCTGGCGTCAGCATTGGTTCTCGCAGGTGTTGTTGAAACACGCGTGCTGCGGCTGTGACCAGCGCCGTCTCTTTATCTACATTCGGGGTCTGTCTTGGAATGACGGGCGCGATCGCCGGCGGTTCGACTTCACTAAACAGGCGATCGTATGTGCGGCGCACGTGCGAAGTGTGAAGGGCCAGCGCGACCTCAAACTCACCGGCTGTGTAGCCCATACGGCGGCCGATCAATTCCCTTGCTGCTGCAGCTTCCGGAACAGTGTGCGTTTGAAGGCCATGCTCCATTTGCAGACGGTGTTCGAGCGTTCGAAGAAAGTTGTAGGCTTCTGACAACTCGCTGCGTTCTTGTTGAGTGACGAAACCGCGATCGGCAAGTCGCTCGATGCTTACTAACGTGTGCGGCGCTCGCAACCAGTCGTCGCGACCACCATGCGCGAGTTGTAAAGCCTGGGCGATGAATTCAATTTCGCGTATGCCCCCACGGCCCAGTTTCACATTGAAGCCGCTTTTCTTTTCGACCTGCCGATCGATCTTCTGTTTGGCCAAACGGACATTAGCCAGGGCCTGCGAGATAGATACTTCAGGACGAAAAACCTGAGGCGTGACCGCATCTTTAAATCGCGTGAACAGTTCTGCGGAACCGGCAGACGAACGCGAACGAATTAAAGTCTGTCGTTCCCAATCCTGCGCATTGCGCTCGTAATAACGCGTCGCCTCGTTCAGCGAAGATGCCAATGCGCCATCGCGACCGTGCGGGCGCAGCCGCAAATCGACGCGATACGCAGCCCCCTCACCGCCCGATTGCCCTACAAGTTTTGCTATCGCTTCCGAAAGTTTAACGAAGTATTCGCGATTGCTGACTTCACCGCGCTCGCCAGTGCCGGCCGTCGTGCCTTCGTCCGAATACAGAAAGACGAGATCGATGTCCGATGCGTAATTCAATTCACGGGAACCGAGCTTACCTAGAGCCAGCACGCAGAAATCAGCTTGTCCAATGCGACCGTGATCGTCGATCACACGGGGCATTCCGTAACGATTATCGAGTTCCTGGCGCGCGAGATTCAGCGCGTATTGCAAAATCGCATCGGCTAGATTTGAAAGTTCCTCAGTTGTTTCTACCAGCGAATGCGCTCGCCTGATGTCGTGGAGATAAGTGCGCAACAACTCGCGACGACGAAAGCGCGCGAGCAATACTTGTGGAATTAAAGAGGAATTCGTGAGGGCAAAGCGTGCGAGTGATTCCTTTAGTTCATCGCATGTTCTGACGCGTATATTTGCTCGCTCACGACCGAGCCATGAAAGGTACTCGGGATTTTGTTCGAGAGTGGTAGCTAGGAGCGGACTCCAGGCAGCGAGAGTTACCACGTCCGCGAGCAGTGCTGGTTGCTTTACTAGATTCTGATAGTAGTTCGAATGCTCTTTGCTCAGACGATCGAGAAAGAGTTGTGCCCCGTGTGGATCAGGAAGATCACGAAGCAGAAAATCGACTCGCTCATCGGTTTGCACGGGGCTATATTACAGGAGCAGGAGCACTAGCAGGAGCCGAACGAATCGTGGACACAGTCAGTACCGAAACGCGGTAGCGTCGGGTCTGCTTCCCTGCCGATCGAGCTAAGAGGTAAGCGGACCCGACGCTACCGCGTTACGGTACTGACTGTGTTCCACCAAGTCCCGCTTTAGATATCGTAGTACAACGAAAACTCCAGCGGATGCGGGCGCATGCGCAGCGGAGTAATCTCACGATCTCTCTTATAACTAATCCATCGATCGATCAACTGCGGACTGAACACGTCGCCCTTCAGAAGAAAGTCGTGATCGTTTTCGAGTGCACGCAGTGAATCATCGAGCGACCCTGGCAACGTCGGAACATCTTTCAACTCTTCTGGCGAGAGATCGTAGATGTCTTTCTCTAACGGCTCGCCTGGATCGATTCGATTCTGAACACCATCTAATCCCGCAAGTAGCATAGCGGCAAACGCGAGATACGCATTGCAAGAAGGATCCGGTGGACGAAACTCCAGGCGCTTCAGTTTTGGATTCGTAGAGAACATCGGGATACGGATCGCGGCTGAACGGTTGCGAGCGGAATACGCAAGATTCACGGGGGCTTCGAAGCCGGGCACGAGTCGTTTATAGCTATTCGTCGTCGGTGCTGCGAAAGCCACAATCGCTGCCGCGTGTTTCAGCAGGCCACCGATGTAGTGGCGCGCCATTTCAGACAGTCCGGCATAACCATCACCTGCGAAGAGTGGCTTCTCGCCTTTCCATAACGACTGGTGACAGTGCATCCCCGATCCGTTATCGCCGTAGAGAGGCTTCGGCATAAACGTCGCAGTCTTCCCGTACTGGTAAGCAGTATTACGAACTACGTATTTGAATATTTGAAGATTATCGGCCGTGCCGAGGAGCGTTGAATAACGGAAATCGATTTCGCATTGACCGGCGGTCGCTACTTCGTGGTGATGACATTCGACAGTTACACCGCATTTGCCGAGCGTTAGAGATATCTCTGATCGGAGATCGGCTAGCGTGTCGATCGGCGGAACCGGGACGTAACCTTCTTTTGGACGGATGCGGTAACCGAGATTGGATCCACTGAACTCATTCGCTTCGCGCCCGCTGTTCCAATGACCTTCGTCGGAATCGATCGAGTAACTTGCGGTGTGTTGTTCGTTCGTGAACTTGACTGAGTCGAACACGAAAAACTCCGCTTCGGGACCGAAGTAAGAAGTATCGGCAAGGCCGGTGAACTTCAGATAACTCTCAGCGCGCTGAGCGACTGAACGTGGATCAAAAGCGTAGCCCTCTTTGGTGATTGGATCGACAGCACTGCCAATCAAACACAGCGTTGGCTGTTCAGCGAACGGATCCATCCAAAAGCGCGTGGGGTCGGGAACCAGCAACATGTCGGATTCGTGAATAGCAGCCCATCCGCGAATTGACGATGCGTCGAAGCCGAATCCATCTTCGAAGGTACTCTCGTCCAACTCACCGATAGGGAAAGTTAAGTGTTGCCAGGAGCCGGGTAAGTCCGTAAAGCGGCATGAAATGAACTTGGCGCCCTGGTCAGAGGCATATTTCAAGACAGTCTTAGGGTTCATGTGATCTCCTAAAATTGGGAGTGTTGGGGGTGCTCTTCGCCCCTGCGTGGTGGTTGGTGCGAAGTGTTATGGAAGAAGCGGCGGCTCTCGAAAAACTGACGAGCGTCATTGCTAACCGGGCTGATAAAAAGCTGCAATTATAGTGTCGGATTGGTTACTGTCAAGTTGTTTGTTGGTGACGAACGAAGTTGCTTTCCAACTCTCTGCGCAAGCGCTGCGGTCTCTGCGTCTCTTGCGGAAATTTGCCGCTCAGATTAATCGCAAGAGACGGGGAGAACGCGGAGGTTGCGACGAGATTCCAACGAGAATTGACCTATAGCTTAGGCGCGAATCGAGTGCAGCGAATCGACTGAATCCCGCAGTTTTCCGCACAAATCATTAATATTCCGCATGGACCTGAAACAAAAAAGTTATAGACCGACTAACCCGTTTTCTGTTACATTCGCGGCCTAAACGCGTTCCACCCAACCAACTCCGCAACCAGACTCGGGAAATGTTCAACTGCGTTCCAGGTCATAGAATTTTGTCCCCATCGTTCGAGTTTTCCAGCAGGAGACCGCTTAATTGACC
>JBKPMX010000054.1:0-9080 GCA_046765655.1 Acidobacteriota bacterium | reverse complement strand
CTGATAAGTAAAACGCATCCTTGTCGGCGTTGTTGATGCTCGCCACGGTAGTCGGGCTGAGTGCGAGGAGAAAGACCAGAAAAGCCAAACCGTAAAAGACACCCCTACTGAAGCCAGTCATATTGCCTCCACAAAAGATCGGTTTCCGGCAAAGGCGCGAAGACGCGAAGGGGCACGAGAGTAGCAAACAACCAGTCGATAGAAAGCTGTCTTCCTTCTTTGCGTCTTTGCGCCTTTGCGGGAAGCCCTCTCAGAAAACAGGACCTTGCGCCATTTGCCGGACTACTGGCTTACGATTGCCAGCGCTCGCTCGAGTTGTTCGTCACGCCCTTCTGCGATCCCTCGGATCGTACGATGCACCACAACAGTAGGTTGAATGCCGACTCCGTGATGTCTTGAACCATCGTGCTTCAGAACCTTCATCCCGGTCCATATCAGTGTGTAGTTGCCGGGCAGGGTGAATGGGTTGATGTCGCCGTTAGTACCCGCCGTGGGCTCACCCACGATCTCCGCGAGTTTGTAAGCCTCGATGATCCCCATGTACGACTCAGCGTAACTGATCGCCCGTCCGTCAGTGAGAAACGCGATCTTGCCCGTGAGCCTTGGCGCGATGGGCTCTAACTTCCAGCGACCTTCCGTGCTGTAATCAACGATGTTTGTATGGTCCGGCGTGGTGATTATCGGAACCATCCAGCGTGCCGACTCTACTGGCTTGTCAGTTAGATGGGAAATGACAACCGGGGAAACTCGCGGATAACCCCGCAGGTCGAAGATGATGCCTCGAGCTTTCTCCAACTGTGGCAACATCGGTTGGAAATTTTCATCTTTGATGCGACCCAGATCGAGATAGAAAATCCCCGGTTTTAATTCCGCTGTTTTCGGCGGACGCAGCTCGTTGACCTTGTCGAACTCTACATTTCGCTTTAACTTGACTGACTTCGTCTCCGCGCCCTGCGTTTGCACCTCGAGCGTTATCTCCGAGTTTTGATTGAGCAAGCGATCCATCGCCACGTAGCGCCGCCACTGCGGCGTGGCGCCGGAAGAGATCTCTTCCGCTTCGGCCAGCGCCTGATTACTGGGGCGTCCGTCAACTTTCAAAACAACATCACCGGGTCGCAATCCTTCGGCGCCCGGGGCAACGGCTGTGATCACCAGGCGATCTTCAATCCATCCAAAGAGCACCGGATACGTGAATTCGACCGCTTCAGCTGGATCCACAACGTTGCCATGTCCATCTTGCAGCTTAGCCACCATGCGTCGCAGCGTTCTAACGAATTCAGTCTCATCTCGGTCGGTCGCAGATTCAGTCAGCGCAGTTCTTAATTCTTCACGCCAATCGGTCTTTACCACATCGAAATACGGATAGAAGTGCTCGAAGATGTTCCACGCCAACGCGACATCTGCCAAACGTGTGGTCCGATCATTTCCCGAGTAACGAATTAGCGAAGGCGTTGAAGTTTTTGACTCAGCCGCAGCGTGTGGAAGAGTCCCACCCGCATCGGCATAAAGGGCCATTGGCACCAGGCAGGAAACACCGCCACCGAGATCCGCCACAAAAGGCTTCCGAGGATCCGGAGCGTTGTCCGGTACTTTTCCTGACGGCGCTTGACTCGTCACCCGTTCGCTTTGATAGAGATCGCTGCGCGAGTTCTTTTGGCCAAAACCTTTGTGCTTCCATGAAACCACATGCACTGAGCTGCTGTTGTCAGGTGGAGTCAACGCAGCAGGTAGTTGCGGTTTTGCTCCGGTGACAAAAACCAATACTGTCGGAGCCAAAGGTTTGAAAACGGATTCAAGTTTACGCGCCAGGTCGGGGGCATCGGTCGCAGCTTCTACATCCTTGAGAGCTCCCACCGTAAATGTATCCCAGTCAGTAGCTGCTGCCTGATCGCTTGGATGGAAGTGGCGCACGTAACCAAGCAGTCTCGTGAAAGCGATGAGATTATCAAGACCGCGTGAGGTCAGGGCGCGGGGCGGTTCCGCCAGTACGATCAATTTGCCCAGATCCGTGAATGAAGCGTCATCCAGCCACGCCTTGCCAGTTCTGGGCAGGATCATCCCAATGGAGATGACTGCGGCGTCTTGATCTACGTCGCCGGTCACGTCGTAGTACTGCCACTCGCCGGACGTAATCGGGCGGTTCTGCATGTTGTCAAAGAAGCCCGGCTTGTTGTTGGACCGGTCAACCCTCATCCACAGATAAGCGCGAGCTCCTGCTTCTGTCCGCACTGCGGCGCGGAAGCGCACGCGCCGACCACGAAAGGAAGTGGCATCGACAGCCTGCATTACATTGCCAAACGGTGGGCCATCAGCCGTGGTCACTAAGCTGTGGAGCAAAACGCATCGTTTGCCGGATTTCGGATGGTCTTCGGTGAGTTCAGCGGCATACGTCGGCGCTGTCGGCGACGCCCATCCGGTTGGTACCTGGCCCGTCGCGCCTTCCTCAAAGTCGGGGTTGACCAATTGTGGTTGGATCAGTTTCGAGCGCACCACAGTGTCTTGCGCAAATGCGGTAGAACCGAGCAGCGCCACCTGGAATGCGATGAAGAGTGGACTGAGAACGCACACGTGAAAGCCCAGTCGGTGCTTTGTCATTGTTATCCTCCACACCTAACCACAGAAACTGTCTCAACTTTCATTTCAACCGGTAAGGGAGTGTGGGTTCGCGCATCGAACGATCGTGTGCTTGAGTGGCGTGCTCACGCACCTTAACGGGAAAGCTGCTCTAGCACCAATTAATCTGCGTCCAATCAGTGAGCAACCAAATCCGAACGCGTTAATTTCAACGCGCGCGGCGTGGGATTGTTCACATCGCAAACCACGACATCGTTCGCCCGCGAGTCCGCACCGTAAGCCGATAGGCTGCCAGAAGGGCCGAACCCAAGTGCACATATACTTGGGAACATGTTCGCGACAAAACCAATCGTCTTGCGCGCAAACGAAACGCGAACCGATCGTTGTGGAAAGGCAACGAAACCATTTGAGTCCGTCACTGAGACCGCGCGATGAGAATATGATTCAAGGGCAGTATATTCCCATTCCTGTTCGACGCGAATGGCAGCAGCTAGCTTACCGGTTTCGTCCAACACCTGTACCCGAACAGCTGGCACCACGGTTGTGTTCCATGGGAAGAACGCAAAAACTAGTGCGGCCAACGCCAGCACTGAAACGAGGGATTTACTAGTACGTCTCATCGAGGCTGGTCAACCAGAGATCTTCAATCTCATTAGAACTGCGTCGGGAGGCTCCAGCTCGCGCACCATAGAACGGCAGTGCCTCGTGCCAAACGTCTGGAATCAAAGTCGTGCAGCCGCGCCGCGCAAGACTGATTTGCAGATGGTCCAATAACATTCTACCCACACCGCGCCCCCTCAGTTACCGGCCATGTTATCCAAATGTTTGCTGCCATTCATATAATAAACATAGTTCCCTCCTTAACTCGTTGACGGTGTTCTCAGTAAGGAGCTCAGCTATTGCGATGTCACGCGCTTTGAATACGCGCCATTACGTTGGCGCTGAAATGCTAGAACGCCCAACTACTAAGCTCAATGCTACGTCCCGTTAACCGATCACTAAGCGTCGCGCTTTGTTGGTTGTTACTCCTCGCGCTTCAAAGCACCACTTGTGTCGCTTTCAACTCTAGCAAACAGGCGCTAGCTACCGTCACGGTAAGAACGTCGCGCGTCCTCAATCGATTTGATCCATCACATGCTTTGGGTGCCGCTGTCGACGGCAAAGACAATGGCGTGATCGATCTTCAACTGTCGCCTCAGAATGTCGAACTGATGCGTTCGGCTGGACTGCAGTCGTTGATCTATCGGCTCCGCACTGAATTAGCTAATGAAGTGTGGCACTGGAATCCTCAAGGGACCTGGAGCGATGCTGTTCACAAACAAGGCTACTGGATCTCCGATCCCACAGCATCCGAACTCATCTCGCTGTCTTACGGTTATTCCCTGCCTCGTAGGGGGAATACAATCGATCAGGCAAACGACGTCGGCTATTCCAGACTCGACGACGATGATCCGGGAAGCTTCTGGAAAAGTAACCCGTACCTCGATAAGCATTTCACTCACGAAAGCAACTCTCTTCATCAGCAATGGGTGGTGATCGAGTTCGCCACAAAGCAGAAGATCAATGCGTTGCGACTGCTATGGGCCACTCCTTTCGCAACCACGTATCGCATTCAGTACGCCGATTTCGAAGACATCAGCGACATCGCCCTCAGTCCGGCAGGTATGTGGCACGACTTTCCTCGCGGCGTGGTAAAAAACGGTTCAGGTGGCGAACTTTTCTTGCGCATCGCATCGCAACCGATCAGAACTCGCTACGTTCGTATTCTGTTGGAGCAATCTTCGGGCACTGGTCCAACCGACTCCACTGACATCCGCGATCGCTTGGGTTATGCATTACGTGAAATTTATTGCGGCTTTGTCCACCAGCGTAAGTTTGACGATCTGATAGAGCACAGTACTAATCGGCAGAAGCAGACTGTCATGCACGTATCGTCAACCGATCCGTGGCATCGCGCAGACGATCTCGATCGGAACACTGAACAGCCTGGCCTTGATCGCATTTTTACAAATGGCTTAACAAACGGTTTGCCAATGATTACTCCGGTGGGACTCCTTTTTGATACGCCGGAGAATGCGGTTAACGAGTTGAAGTACTTACGTTCGCGCGGATATACCTTCGAACGTGTAGAACTTGGGGAAGAACCTGATGGGCAATACGTCACTCCGACGGATTATGCTGCACTCTACCTACAGTGGGCCACTGCGATTCATGCGTTCGATTCGAAATTAAATCTTGGTGGGCCAAGCTTCCAGGAGATTGAGCCGGATACAACCGGCCGCAACTACAGGTTCGGCAATAGCACTTGGATGCGTCGCTTTTTGAATTACCTACGCCAGAGGCACCGGTCCGATGACTACAAGTTCTTCTCATTCGAATGGTATCCGTTCGATGACGTGTGCGAACCTGTTGCGCCTCAACTCGCCCGCGCTTCCGACCTCTTGACCGAATCGCTGCGCGAGATGCAACGACAGGGAGTAACGCACAAGCTCCCGTGGATCATTTCGGAATATGGTTTTTCTGCCTATGCAACACGCGCCGAAATAAACATTGAAGGCGCACTCTTTCATGCAGATGTTGTCGGGCGCTTTCTCAGCCTAGGAGGTGATCAGGCCTTTTTGTTTGGCTATCCAGCTGCTCAGCCGGTCATCGATCAATGTACGGCAGGAAACAACATGATGTTCTTCATGGATGCGAATGGGACGATCAAATACCCCTATGCCCCTTACTTTGGAATGCGATTGCTGACACAGGATTGGTTGATGCGTGGCGGTTTACACGAACTGTACGCGACAGAGGTGACCACATCGCACCAGTTTAAGACTCTCAGCGCCTACGCGGTTCATCGTCCAGACGGTCTGTGGTCAGTGTTGTTCGTTAACAAAGATCCAGAGCAATCCTACAAAGCGGACTTGAGATTTGAATCGGGCGGCCGAAAAGTGACTCATGTTGGTGATGAGCCGTTGGAATTGTTTCAGTATTCGCCTGCTCAGTACACTCTCAGCTCTGACGCGTCGCATCCTGTTCCGACGAAAAACGATCCGCCAGTGTCCAGAACAGTGAGTAATGATTCCATCGAATTACCTGCCTACTCTCTATCAGTGTTGCGTGGACGAATGAGGTAAACGCTCCGAATCCGCAAACAACAACCTCGCATTTGGGAGAATGACCTTGCACTCCTAACGGAGCGCGATTCATCTGAGACCGCAGTCGCTATGAACGTTGCACCACCACTACCGGGGTGTTGTTCTAGAAGCGGCGTGAGCGACGCATGGTGAGGACTGTAGCTACTTTCGAAACAAAAATCTCTGATCGCACTTAGAGGTTTGCCTTCGCTTTCACGCGTTAGTAGGCAGCTTGAACTCGATACCTCAAACCTCTCGAAAGGAAGAATGCCGCCATGGTAGCTCCCAACCCAATCCACTACGACATTGCTTATAAAATAGAAACTCGGTCTGAACTTTTAAGATCTGTAGATTTGGAGCTTCAGCGATCAGTCGCCGCTTTCGTTGCACTCCAGAATGCGAGATGCGAGATCGAGTCACTTTACCAGCGCGTAGTTGTGTGTATTCACCGAATGTTGACCGCGATTCGAAAATGCGAAGCGGCTGGCATACAACCGCGCGAAATACGGGATCAATTGATGCCGGCTCGTATTCTTCACCACACCTCATCGTTTGTCGCACGTGCACAGGATTGGCCACGTGGCTACCAGGGAGACTTTGAAACAATTGAGTATTTGTGCAACGGCGTGAATCACGTCAACGTCGAGGATGTAGTTGGTTACTGTATCGAGGAGTACGCGCTGAACGCGAGAATCTGTCAACAGCACCGCAACAAGGTCCACCTACAAGCGGAAGTGATCCTTCAGTGCTGTCAGACGAAGAAAGCGTCAAGAGTGTTGTCTCTCGGTTGTGGTGGTGCACGCGATCTGCGCACGATCGCCAGTTTGCTTAAGAACACCGATGCAGAGTTTGTGTTATGCGACTCTGACTCTGATGCTCTTGAGTTTGCCCGGTCTCAACTCGGCTCGCTAGCACATAGATCCAGGTTCGTACATGGCAAAGTTCCCCGAGTTGTAAACCGACTAAAGTCACTTGGAAAATTTGACCTTGTCGTAGCGGGCGGCTTATTCGATTACCTGCCTGACCGCTGGATTGAGTTGATGTTGACCGAGATTTGGGAACATCTGCTAACCGAGAATGGTCAAGTATTCTTCACTAACATTGCGTTTGATAACCCTTACCGAGTGTGGATGGAATACCTCGCAGACTGGTCATTGATCGAGCGCAGTGAAGAAGATATCGAAAGGCTGTGTCGCGATGCGGGGATCGATGATGGCGCAATCTCAATCACCCGAGACGAAACAAACCTGGCCTTGATTACATGCGTGCGCAGGTCCGTAACGACAAGAGGCGATTTGCCAATGATCTTTGCGGAGGTGAAATGACAATGATTGCGAAGAGCTTGATTGTGACCGGGCTAATTCTAGGTTTCGGGACTCTATTTGCTGTTCCTGCCCAGGTGAATCTCATGAGCAAGGAACGTGTACCTGTAACTGTTTACGAAAGGCACGTTCGGTTAGAAGCACAACAGGAATTGGAAACAGTTGAGGTGTCGGAGGCGTGTCTCACCTTTCTAACGGAAGTAAGATTCACCTTTACGCTACCGTTGGGTACGAGTTTCGACATTGTGTTGCCAAAGGGTTCCTCCTGGCCCATCCCCTCAGGTCGCTACAAAATCGATAACCCAACCAGGGATCCTATTGAATATGTGCTTAAGACAGGCGCGTGCGAGAGCCGCTTGAACGATTTGAAGTAGCAGAACCTGTCATGGCCGGTCGCATGCTACGGGCCAACCTTCCAAGCACTGGTGATTGCAAGGAATACGGTTGGCCCGTCACTTGACGAAGGAGCGCGATAGCAACCAATAGCGCCAAGGTGCTTTACAGATATTGCAGCGAGCTCCCAAGCCATTGCCTCATCCTCAATGTCAAAGGCGTCCTCGCGGCCGAAAAGCTCAAATCCAGTTGTTTCCTCCAACTCCTTAAGTAGCTCTACCTTCTCAGGAAGACGAGGCAGCACTGAACTGTTGCTCCAAGCCCATTTCCATGTGTTCGACTTTTGGGAATAACTTCCTATCTCAACGACGTCGGCCTCAATCACAAGATTGTCGGCCTCATCAAAGAATTGCAGTTTCTCTGTTGACTGCTCGAACGACCAGCGGCTGTGTTCACCCAGGAGGTATTGTTCTACCAGCAAGGCCTGCTTATGACGTAGCTCTTCGTTAGCGTTAGCTAGAAAGGCTTCAAACTCTGAATCAGTCATAGCTTTCTAGTCCTGCGAGGATTGTGCGGCGAAGGTTCAATGAATTCGCGCCGCTTGACGCATCGGGACTATGGTCCAACAACTTGTTAGCTGTCCGGCAACAGTTTGAACGCGTAACTTGCGAAACGTTCAACATCACTACGTACATCGCCACTTACTTCGACTAACGTTCTACCTTTGCGGTAATTGATGTGATAGCGGTGTTTCTTCGGACAGGTTAGCAAGTACGCTTCCTTGGCCAACTCAAACCTCTCAATGTCACAGACCAATCCAAACTCACCTCGACTAAATTTTGCCATCCAATCGGCCGCCTCGGTTGGGGTGCCGACCACATATACATCCATGTCGATCCACTCGCGCCTGTTGCCTGCGACTCTATGATCCCATGTCCCGACATCATGTGATATCTGACTGGGCATAAGTTGTGGACATGTGCAGACACCGGCTACGTAGTGCCATTCGGGCTCCTGGTATTTGATCGCTCGCGCCACCCGAGTTGTTAAAGGTGACATGACCTGATTCGTTGTGGGAGTTACAGTCTGGGGCAGGAGTAAGAGAGCGACGAAGAGAAGCGATACTGAGAGCATATCCTACTTCTTTCAGATCCCCTCATGAGGAATTCCCTATCACCTATGAGGGCGCGTAACTAAGTCTGTAACCAATACAAAACGAGTAGTCCAACGCGGTTATTCCACAACCTCGACTTCGATGACATCGCCATCCCGCAATTGATGTTGATCCGCAACCGTACTTCGCAAGCGACTTCGATCATTTTCCTCGATGCCGGTTCGCTGTCGGCTTTGTCGGTCCGCAAAATGACTGCTGCCCGACCAAAAACTTTGCAGGATACGATACTGACCGAGACAGTCCCGCCGTACTCTTCTGCCTTCAAGCGTATCCGCTCCCGTGGTAAATCAAAGGGCGCATCTAACTCAATGTTCAGGGTGCCCGGGAATAGCTGCATGCCGGTCTTGTTCCGGTAATGGTCTTGGAGTTTCTCGATCCAGAAAGCGAAGTTTCCACTCCTGTTACTACTTTTCCCTTTAAGACTCTCATCAAGCTTGGGTGCACGTCTGCTACGGAATCCTAACCTCCACCACCTGTTGGTGGACGACCATGTAGAGAACTCGCTCCTTCCCTTCTTTATTCACCTTGTAGAACTCTTCTACTTGTTCAATG
>JBKPMX010000053.1:0-8192 GCA_046765655.1 Acidobacteriota bacterium | reverse complement strand
AATTTGTGTAGTCGAAGTCGGTATGGCCATTTAAACTACCGCCGTTCGCTTCAACATACTTGGCGTGCTCAAACTTCTTCACGTTGGCTGAACCCTGAAACATCATGTGTTCAAACAGGTGCGCGAAACCTGTTCGACCCTTTGGCTCGACGCGAAAACCGACGCCGTAATAAACGCCAACCGTTACCACCGGGGCGATGTGATCCTCAGAGATAACCACCTTCAGACCGTTTGGAAGTTTGTAGTAAACGACCGGCACGTTCAGCGGCTTCGCCAGAGCGAGCGATGAATTGCCGAGTACTAATAGGAGTGTTGCAAGGAATACAAGCAATGAGCGTTGCATAGTCTTAAGCACCTCTACCTAATCACAGACGTTCGGACTCGTTGGAGAAAGAAATCCCAGTTGTGCAGACGAATTTCGCGATTTGCGCTACGCAGAATTGGATGAGAGTTAGCAGACTCGATTTCTCACCCGGGTTGTGTGCCTAATACGAGATGTTTGCGTTGAAGGTTTCGTTGCCGCGACACGTCTTGCTATCTTGTAGTAGCATCGGCACTCACAATCATGCAAACATTGGTCGCGCGAAAGTTTTTGATCAGCGGGGAAGTACAAGGCGTTGGTTATCGTTTCTTTGCTCAACGCGCGGCCGCAAGACATCAAGTTGTCGGATACGTTCGAAATCGTTCGGATGGAACGGTGGAAGCGCTGGCCGAAGGGCCGGCGGGTAACGTCGAATCGTTTAAGCATGACCTTGCTGCGGGTCCGCAGTGGTCAGTCGTTCAGCAAGTCGAAGAGATCAACCTCGAGCCGTCGGGACGATACTCGTCGTTCAGGATTGAAAGGTAACTGGTCATTCTATGCGTTGTGTCGTGGCAAACAGTCAGTATCCCGATGTGTCGGGATACTGACTGTTAGCCGCACCGCAATCACAGTCATTAAGCACAATGCATAAAGGACAAAGAACAAACCACAACCATGGATCATCTCAAACAACTCATTCGTGAAGTGCCCGACTTTCCGAAACCCGGAATCAACTTTTACGACATCACCACTCTCCTCAAAAATCCTGAGGGCTTGCGCAATACCGTGGACGCACTCGCCGCTGAATTCGACGGACAACGCGTCGACTCCGTAATAGGCGTCGAAGCGCGCGGGTTCATCTTTGCGCCGGCCCTCGCTTATCACCTCAATGCCGGCTTTGTTCCAGTTCGCAAACCGAAAAAGCTTCCGGCTGAATGCGCGTCGATTTCGTACGACCTCGAGTACGGTCAAGACACGCTTCAGATCCATCGAGATGCTGTCGGCGACGGTCACCGCGTGCTCATTGCCGATGATCTTCTTGCAACGGGAGGTACGGCGCGGGCGGTTGTTGATCTCGTTGAGCAGTTAGGCGGCACAGTGGTTGGGCTTGCGTTCGTCGTTGAGTTGGAATTCCTTCCTGGAAGAGAAAAGCTGACCGGCTACGATGTGAGGTCACTCATCAAGTATCAGTCGTAACTTTTTATTTGGAGTGCGGCGGCCCGACGCCGCTTTGTTACCTCTGCACTTAACAGGAATGAGGGATATAACAAAGCGACGCCGGGCCGTCGCACTCCGAAAGCACCCCCCGCTTTACGATTCACGATTTACCATTTACGATTCACCAATCCGTGTGCTCCCGTAGCTCAGCTGCATAGAGCGTCCGCCTCCTAAGCGGAAGGTCGCGCGTTGGAATCGCGCCGGGGGCACCAGAACGCCTTAACCAATCGACAGACCACACGCCCCTCTTATGGGCTAGCAAATGTTTCACGACAATCGTCGTGTGTACCCATGAACAAGAAACGACCTAAAACCTTGCTGCACTTTTTGGTGCTCCTTAGTCTTGTATCTCACCTGACAGGCCTCTTGCCGTTGCGTCCTACAAGCGCGGCAACGCAACCGCTCGTTTCCGTGGTTGCTCTTCGAGTTGAGTACCAAACCAATCCTGTCGCGATTGATAGTCCAAAACCGAGATTCAGTTGGCAGGTTCGAGACGAGCGGAGAGGAGCTGTTCAGACAAGTTATCAAATACAGGTAGCTCGCACCGAAGGAGAGCTGCGTGCGGGCCGGTTAGTCTGGGATTCAGGAAAAGTTGGTTCTGCGGAGTCTATTCAATGTGTCTATGAAGGCCCTGCTTTGCAATCGGCGCAAAGATATTACTGGCACGTGCGTGTTTGGGACGCTACAGGCCAAGCGTCTCCGTGGAGCGCGACTTCATCTTGGGAAATGGGTCTACTGCAACCCTCGGATTGGAAGGCCAGCTGGATAGAACCCGACCTAAAAGAGGATGTCTCTCTGCCGGGACCGTCGCCAATGCTGCGCGGCGTCTTTAAAACCAAAGGCAAGGTCAGGGAAGCACGTGCGTACGTTACGAGTCATGGTCTTTATGAACTGCATTTGAATGGCCAGCGAGTTGGCGACCAGCTCTTCACACCCGGTTGGACCAGCTACAACAAGCGCCTCCAATACCAAACGTATGATGTAACCAGCCTGATCCAGAACGGTGACAATGTGGCCGGTGCAATCCTTGGAAATGGTTGGTATCGAGGGAACATCGGGTTTAGCGGACAGCGCAACTACTACGGTGATCGATTGGCGCTGCTACTGCAGATCCACGTCACTTACGCCGACGGATCGCGGGAAACTTTCGGTACCAACGACAAATGGAGGGCAGGTACCGGCCCGATCTTGATGTCGGAGATTTATCACGGCGAAACCTACGACGCGCGTCTTGAGAAACAAGGATGGGATGCTCGGCCGTATGACGATAGCAACTGGTCGCCCGTGAAAGTCGCGAATCATCGAAAAGATCTTCTAGTCACACCGCAAGGTCCTCCTGTTCGCCGAATTGAAGAACTTAAACCCGTTAAGATCATTAAAACGCCGGCCGGAGAAACTGTTGCTGACATGGGGCAGAATATGGTCGGTTGGGTACGACTCAAATGTCGGGGGACAGCAGGCACAACAATCACTCTGCGGCATGCCGAAGTGCTCGACAAGAATGGCAATTTTTATGTCGAGAACTTGCGCGCGGCGAAACAGACAATCAAATACACCTTAAAAGGAGACGGCATCGAGACCTTTGAACCCCATTTTACTTTCCAAGGCTTTCGCTATGTTGCGGTCGACGGCTACCCCGGGGAACTGACACCCGACAGTGTGACAGGTGTTGTCATTCACTCGGACATGGCACGGACCGGCGAGTTCGAAACTTCTAATCCGCTAATCAATCAACTTCAACACAATATCATTTGGGGACAGAAGGGAAATTTTCTGGATGTGCCGACTGACTGTCCTCAGCGAGATGAGCGCCTGGGATGGACAGGCGATGCGCAAGTATTCGCGCGAACCGCGGCCTTCAACATGGACGTAGCTGGTTTCTACACGAAGTGGCTGAAAGACATGGCGGCCGATCAATTAGAAAGCGGCAGTGTGCCACACGTCATTCCGGATGTGTTATCAGGAAGACGTAGAGATGGCGGCGGTGGCGCGACTGGTTGGGCCGACGCTATCGTGATCATTCCCTGGACCGTTTACCTGAGTTACGGCGATAAGCGCGTGCTTGAAAATGAATACGAAAGCATGGCGAAGTGGATCGAGTATATGCGTCGGCGCGCAGGTGACGATTACATCTGGGACGGCGATCCTCATTTTGGTGACTGGCTCGCTTTTGCAACAACACGGGCTGACTATCCAGGCGCGACTACCAGCAAAGACTTTATAGCGACTGCCTTCTATGCACACTCCACAGATCTCATGCAGCGCATTGCGCGAATTCTCGGAAAAGAAAATGACGCGGCCCGGTTCGCCGAGCTCTTTGCGAAGATTAAAGATGCTTTCCAGAAGGAATACGTTACGCGGACCGGGCGCGTCGCCGAAGATACGCAGACAGCTTACGTCTTGGCATTACAATTCGATCTGTTACCGGAAGAATTGCGAGCAACAGCTGCGAAGCGTCTGGCAGCCGACGTTCGTTCACGAGGGCATCTTACGACTGGCTTTTTGGGCACGCCATATATCTGCCATGTCCTTACTCGTTTTGGCTACCTTGATGAAGCTTATTTGCTGCTGAACCGCGAACAGTATCCATCATGGCTTTATCCGGTTAAGCAGGGAGCCACAACGATCTGGGAACGCTGGGATGGACAAAAACCTGATGGAACATTTCAAGACCGCGGTATGAATTCATTTAATCACTATGCCTACGGGGCTGTTGGCGATTGGATCTATCGCGTAGCAGCGGGAATTGAAATCGATGATATGGCGCCTGGCTACAAACACATCTTGATTCAACCGCAGCCCGGTGGTGGTTTCACGCGTGCTCGGGCTAGTCACATGTCGCCTTACGGTGAAGTTAGTTCCGCCTGGGAGATAAACAATCAAGAGTTCCAACTTGTTGCTCAGGTTCCCGCGAATACTCGTGCTACTGTGCGCTTGCCAAGGGCCATGCTCGGAAAAGTAACCGAAAGCGGGAAACCGCTCACCGTCGGAAATGGAATTGCGGCTATTAAGGAATCTGGTAACGCGGTCATTGTTGAGGTCGGCTCAGGTCGATATGCATTTGCCTACACGATGACATCCGCAAAATGACCAACACACTTGAAGGAAGCACAAAGCGTCGTACAAGAGATGTTGAGCGACCGTATCTAAGAACAAGCTATGAGGCGCGGTTGAGCCTTGCTTACTACAAACGTCGAAACCAAACCGAAACGGGGAATGTGATTGTGTCTAAGCAGCCAGACGGTGCAGTAGCCCGACTGTTAAGGAGGGCTCTGAGCGGTCGACGATCGTTATCAATCTGAGCCCTCCTTAACAGTCGGGCTACTGCACCGTCCGGCTGCTTAACGCACGTATTTGTCCGAAACCCGCCTCAATTAATGCGGAAACTTGTAATTGCTATAGCGCTTCTCTCTTTTCTCGGCGCGTCGATCATTTACATCATTTACCGGCAAAGGCCTCTGCCAACACCCATCGGTTGGAAAGCGCACGTAACTACGCTTGCCGGTGATGGCTCACCAGGCTTCCGCGATGGTACTGAAGCTGCGTTTTCAGATCCGTTTGGGATTGCAGTGACAGCTGACGGAACAGTCTACGTCGCAGATGCAGGTGAAAATAATCGGATTCGGAAAATCGCACCCGATGGAACTGTGAGCACATTTGCCGGCGGAAGCGAAGGGTTTTCCGATGGCACAGGAGCGGGCGCTTCCTTCAACACACCTTCTGGTCTCGCCTTGAACAAGGACGGTGTGCTCTTCGTCGCAGACACCGGAAACAATCGCATTAGAAAAATCACCCCGGACGGGCAAGTCTCAACAATTGCAGGCGACGGAACGGCAGGTTACGCCGATGGCCCAGCAGCTCAAGCTAAGTTCAACGGCCCGATCGGCATCGCCATTGATCTACGTGGAAACGTTTTTGTAGCCGACTCATATAACGATCGCATACGCATGATCACAACGGACGGTCAGGTCTCGACCGTCGCTGGCCAGGGAACTGCGGGCTACGCGGATGGCGACCGTAGCGTGGCCCTGTTCGATACTCCGTGTGGGATCATCACCGCCGCGGATGGGTCATTAATTATTGCCGACACTGGCAATGACCGCCTGCGCAAGATTACACCGGACGGGAATGTCACAACGCTGGCTGTGACTGAAGCTCTATCGGGTCCTTTGGGTCTTGCCTCTTCACATGACAACTTCCTTTACGTCACGGAGCTTGACCGATCTCGGATCGTTCAAATCGCTCCAGACGGAAGCGTGCGAACCGTTGCAGGCAATAGTCCGGGTTTTGCTGACGAATCTGCTCAACCACGCTTCAACCAACCGACAAGTGTCGCGATCGGTCCTCATAGTAAGAAACCAGCAGAGCTCTATGTTGCGGATAGTGGCAACTATCTCATTCGAAAGTTGGCCCAGACAGCAACCGTACCTACTGCGACGCCCATTAATGACGCTCCACGCCTTACTCGTGAAACCCTGGGCCAGCAGTCATTGTTATGGCCGCTCACGCCGCAAGATCGTCCACACGAAGTTGTTGCCACAATCGGTGAAGTACGTGGCAGCTTTGACTCAACTGACAGCCGTGATCACCTTCACAGTGGGCTCGATGTCTTCGGCGCCTATGGCGATGTCGTTCGCGCAGTCCGGTCCGAAAAGGTTACGAGTCCAATTCCAAACTGGGCGTTCGATTCGATCAACGAGGGCGTACGCGTGGGTATTGTTTCATACATTCACATCCACGTCGGGCGTGACAAAGATGGAAACATGTTCGACGACTCCCGTTTCATTCCCGTCACCGCTGCAGAACAAAAACTTGCGCGCGTGCGCATCAGACGCGGCACACGTTTCCGTCCAGGCGAGCCGCTTGGCACTATTAATCGGATGTACCACATACATATGAACATTGGTCCACCAGGTGCCGAGGTCAATCCGCTTTCTCTCTCACCGGTTGGCTTCAGCGATAGCGTTTCGCCAACTATTGAAAAAGATGGAATTCAACTGCTCGACTCGTCAGGCACGAGGATCACCGACAAAAGAGGAGATCATTTATTTGTAAGTGGGCCAGTTCGGATCGTCGTCGATGCCTTCGATCGCAACGATTTGAATCCGGATCGACGGCGACTTGGTCTATACAAGTTGGGGTACCAGGTTCTTATGCCTGATGGGACACCGGCGCCGGGGTTTGAGGAGCCGCGCATAAATATTTTGTTCAACCGGCTTCCCGGTGATGCCGGAGCTACAAAATTGGCATATGCAGCGGAAAGTGGAATTACCGTTTACGGCAGCAAGACCACCAGGTTTCTTTACGAGGTAACGAACACAGTTCGCGATGGCCGGGCCGCTTCAGGCGTTTGGGACACAGGACAATTGCCAAAAGGTGACTACGTGTTGCGGATTATTGCTGCGGACTATTCTGGCAATGAGTCGCAGGAGAGACGCGATGTACTAGTAACTGTGAAATAGTCGATAGAATTACAGAATTACAAGATTGAAGATAGCGATAATGCTGACAAGGGCGCTTGCTTCCCTCATCTGTGTCTCGTTCATTCTGTTTAATCTGTAATCCTGTCCAATGTGCCTTACTTGATCCTCTTTGCTGTCAAATTCCGGCCGTTCTGGTGAAGAATCGCCTGTTGAACCGCACCCTTATCGTCTTTGACGAACGTCACCTGAACATCGGCAACGGCGAGGAAGAATTCAGTTTCGGATTCAGGGATGATCTCAATCTTGCTCTGCCCGGTTGGTTGCATGAACAATTTGTCCCCCTCGCGGGTGAAGACCACACTCAAACCGGGAGCGATTTCATATTCACCTGCGTAAGCATCAAAGATTTTTGGATCAAGCTGGATGGCCTTATGTTCTTTCGGTGGTTCAAGTTTGGCGAGGGGGTACTGGCTCACCAGTAGATGGCGGCCAATATCGTCGATGTCATTGGCAGAGTTCGAGAGTACGACTACGCCTCTGCGATTCTTCTTATCAAGGCCAATGAACGAGTGATAGCCTCCGGTGCCGCCGTTATGCCAGATCATTTCACTGTCGAATTTCTTCAGGATGTGCCAATTGAGGCCGATCGTTAGATCAGGCTGCCCGGTTTCGCGCTGGCTTTGCTGCGCCTTCTGCATCGCCGCGAACAGTGGTGACTTCGTTAGGCCCAGGTTTGCCGCGACAAACTTCAGCATGTCATTGACGGTCGACCGCAGCGCACCGGCGCCGGCCAGGGTTGGCAAGTCCCAATTAGGTACGGACATCAGCGCTGGATTATGACCGGTTGCCAGTCGGGCCAGCATCTCAGGCGTGAGCTTTATTTTCGTGTCCGACATCCTGAGCGGTTCGCAGATACGCTTGCGAATGAGCGTTTCGTAATCCATTCCCGCACGCAAAGTAAGGATGTGCCCAAGCAAACCGACACCGAAGTTTGAATACTCGTACTTCTCTCCGATCCCGCGAGTCAAAGTGTAGCCGGATAAGAACGCGTACATCTGTTCAACTGAGTAGTCGGCATAAGGATTCTGAGGATCCTTCGGCGCAAAATTGGTTGGCAGGCGCGGAAGTCCGGACGTCTGTGTTGCCAGATCTAAGAGCGTAATGTCTTTGCCGTCGCGCGTCGGCGTCTTCACTGTTTTGGGAAGGTATTTCGAAATCGGATCGTTAAGACTAACTTCGCCGCGCTCGAC
>JBKPMX010000052.1:0-43804 GCA_046765655.1 Acidobacteriota bacterium | reverse complement strand
GCGTTGGCGAGACTTGCCTGGGCTTGTTCACGCGTGGCCCCAGGCTGAAGTCGCCCCATCAACTGCAGGAACCAAACACCGGCTCCCCGCATGTTCGTCTGCTCGCCACTTGTCTGAGGCTCCCAAGCCAGCGGAATCGAGACATCTCGCCTCGATCCGACTTGTCCCGTTCCTTCGAATCCTGGAGGAGTGACACCAATGATCGTGAACAGTCGATTGTTTAGACTTACCTGTTTACCAATGACCTGCTTGTCGCCGCCGAAACGCGTGATCCAGCACCTATAGCTCACTACAGCAACTGGAGTTGACGTGGTGTTGTCGTCAGCATCATTGATAAGGCGCCCCTGGATGGGATTTACACCTAGCGTGTAGAAGTAATTTCCGGAAACGACTTGCCCGCCGACGCGTTGTGCCTGGCCTTGCCAATTAAGATTCAGATCGATTGACGCAAACGCAATCATGTCTGTCAGCGCGGCGCGTTCCTTACGTAATCGATCGAACGTCTGGAACGGAAACGATGTGCCGTTAACCAGACCGGTTTGGGGATCCCTTCTATTACTTCCGTTGAAGCTACCGGGACTAAACTTCTCCGGGTTCCACGTCGCGCTTAACAGCACAAGCCGATCCGGATCCTTAACAGGCAGCTTCTTCAACAAGACCGCATCGACCACGCTGAACAGCGCGGTATTTGCGCCAACACCTAAAGCGAGCGTTAACACAGCGACGGCGGTAAAGCCCGGCTGCTTCCACAGCATTTGCAGCCCGTAGCGAATGTCCTGGATCAGTGTTGTCATTGTCACTTCCCGTGATCTTTGGCGTTAACGATCAATGTCTTACGTCCAACTACAAAGACAAAGTCCAAAGACCAAGACCCTTTCTTCATTCATATCGAAGCGCTACCAACGGATCGACTTTCGCTGCTCTCCGCGCGGGCACATAACAGGCGACGACTGCCACTACGAACAACAGAGCGGCCGCGCCAAAGAACGCCACCGGATCCGTTGGACTAATCTCGAAAAGCATGCCGGCTAAAATTCGCGTCACCGCAAAAGCTGCGCTGAGCCCGATGCCAATTCCGACCAGAGTTATGACGAGTCCTTGCTTCAGAATCAGCGTCAGCACGTCTGCGTGCCTGGCTCCAAGTGCGAGTCGTAAACCAATCTCATTTGTCCGGTTGGTAACCGCATAAGAGATGAGACCGTAAAGCCCGATACAGGCGAGCAACACGGCTAAACCGCCAAACAAAGTCAAAAGTAAAGTCTGAAATTTTTCCTGTGAGACCGTGTCGGAAAGAACCTGATTCATCGTCCGAACATTGGACACAGGCTGATCTTTGTCGACGTTCCAGACTGCAGCTCGAACAGCAGCCGCGATGGTTGATGAGTCGCCTTTTGTCCTTATGATGAGATCGCGAGGCGCTACAAAGCCGCGGCGTTCCTGTGCGTACGGAACGTACAGTTCAAGCTTTGGATCGCCATACAGGCCAGCCTGTCTGGAGTCTCCAACAACTCCAACTACCGTCGCCCACGGGGCGGGAGAATCTAGTGGGCCAATTTTCAAACGGCGACCGACTGGATCGCTATTGGGCCAAAACTGATCTGCAAGCCGGCGGTTAATCACAACGACGGGGGGCGCTTGCGAATTGTCATGCACGTCAAAACTTCTGCCGCGATCGACCGGTATCCCGATGGCGCGAAAGTAATCAGGGCTAACAACGCGGTACAAAGCGGCCGGTAAGTTGTTGTCGGACGGCTGCTGCTGACCTTCAACGCTGAAACTGAACTGCATTGCGCCAAATGTTAGTGGCAGAAATGAAATGATTCCGGCTGATTCGACCTGTGGTATTTCGCCGACACGACGCAGGACTTCGTCGTAGAATGCCCGCCGATCTTCTGGCTTCCGATACTTTGCACCCGGTAAGACCATTCGCATCGTCAATAGATTGTTGGTGGAGAAGCCTATGTCGACATTCACCAGCCGCCGAAAACTTCTAACGAGCAGTCCTGCTGAAACCACGAGGACGATGGCGAGCGCCACCTGTGTGACGAGCAAGATGCGACGACCGTGAGAGACTCGCGAGCCACCTGATACCGGCCCGCTTTCTTTCATGCTTTCTATTGCATCAGCGCGTGACGCGTGAAAAGCAGGAAACAATCCAAAAATCAGCGCGGTAAGAAATGTAGCGCCGAGACTGAACATCAACACCTTTGTGTCGACACTAATACCTCTTATCTGGGCAAGGCTCTCAGGAAGCAACGTCGATAGAATCGAAACTCCCCAACTCGCCACCACTACACCGAGCACTCCACCCGCGACTGCAAGTAGAACGCTCTCAACCAGGAACTGTCGAAGTATGAACCATCGTGTCGCGCCGACCGCTGCTCTGATAGCAATCTCTTTACGTCTGCTTGCTACCTGCGCCAGAAGTAAGTTGGCAACATTCGCGCAGGCGATCAACAGCACAACACCCACCGCAGCCAGAATTATCAAAAGCGGTGTGCGGATGTTACCGACGTAGTCGTCGTGAAAAGCATTTGCGAAGAAGGTTAGGTGTTCGTTCGTGCGTGGGTATTCAGCTTCCAGTTGTGACGCTATCGCGCGAAGGTTCTGGTTTGCTTGGTCAATTGTGATGCCGGGTTTTAAGCGACCGATTACGCGCAGGTAGTGATCACCTCGTCCCGCAGCTTCCTCTGGTCCCATTGCAAGAGGTGTCCACAGTTCCGTCGACCGATTCGGAAAGAAGAAGCCTCTCGGCATAACACCGATAACGGTAAACGGCTGAGCATCGAGAGTGATTTTCTTTCCGACGATCGACTCGTCACGATTGAAGCGCCGTTCCCACAGATTCTGACTGAGAACAACTACTTGATCTTGGCCCGGTTGGTCCTCTTCTAATGCAAAGGTACGTCCGCGGAGCGGCTCGACTCCGAGCAATTCCAGGACCTTCGCGGAAACCATCAAACCATCGAGTCGTTCTGGTTCGCCGACGCCCGAGAGGTTGAAACTCTTCTCACCAAACGCGCCGATACCAACAAACGCCTGGCTCTGGTTCCTCACGTCGATGAAATTGGCGGGCGCCATCTCGTTCCGAGCAATGTCGGCTCTCAAGCCGCGTTCCCATACCGCCACAACATGATCCTCATCACGAAATGGCAGTGGACGCAGAAGAACGCTGTTCACCGCGCTGAAGATCGCTGTGTTCATGCCGATACCGAGAGCAAGTGCCACCAAAGCGAGCAGCGTGGACACAGGTCGCCTCATCAAGCTGCGGCTGCCAACGCGTATATCGTGAATGAGGGTCGTCATTGATGTATCGTTTCGACTTTCGTCTTTCCGCTTTGTCTTTGATCTTTGGTCTTACGGCTCATGCACCTTAGTTCAACTACAAAGACCAAAATCCAAAGACCCAAGACCATTCTTCATTCATATCTCAGCGCCACCAACGGATCGACTTTAGTTGCTCGACGCGCCGGCACGTAACAAGCAATCAATGCAACCAACGACAGCAGTAACGTGATTCCAATGAACGTCACTGGATCATTAGTGCTTATTCCAAACACAAGCGTTCTCAACAACCGTGTAAGAACAAACGCAGCAGCTAATCCAATAGCCACTCCGATCAGAATCACTGCCAGCCCCTGCTTCAAGATCAACCTCAGCACGTCGCCGAGTTGAGCGCCGAGTGCGAGGCGGATGCCAAGTTCGTGTGTGCGTTGCGTAACCGTGTAGGAAGTAACGCCGTAGATTCCCGCGGCTGATAGCATCAGAGCGATCGCGCTGAACAAGCCCAGTAGCACCATATTGAAACGAGGCTGCATCACTGATTCGGTGATGATGCGGTCCATTGTTTCGATATCTGCGACGGGCACCGTTTTGTCGACTTCGGCTACGGCGCCACGAACCGCTCCAGCCAAACTTCCGGGTTCAACAGACGATCTGATGACAATCGACATCGCTTCAAAGGGACTCTGTAAACTTGAGAAGTAAATCTCCGGCTCGGGCTGTTCTTTCAGTTCCATATTCTTAACGTCGGCAACGACCCCTACAATCTCACGCCAAATTGGCTGTTGATTACTATCGGTTCGCCCGAAATTGATTCGTTTCCCAACCGCGTTCTCGCCAGGAAAATACTTTTCGGCGATAGACTGGTTTACTAGCAGGACTGTGGGTGCCTGTTCGTTATCGCGATCCGTAAATGGTCTGCCCTGCAAGACCGGAATGTTCAGCACGTGAAAGTAATTTGGACTGACGCTCCGATAGTTGGCGGGTGGCCATTTGTCGATTGGAAGTGGGGCTCGACCTTCAACACGGAATCTAAACGTCGGGCCCTTCTGAAGTGGCAGTGTGTTGATGACCCCTGCTTCACGCACACCAGGTAGCGCGCCAATGCGCGCGAGCACGTTCTCGTAGTACTTGATGTAATCAGAATCGGTTTTGAATTTTTCACCCGAGGGAGAAAGCCGAGCCGTCAATACTTGCTCAGGCGTAAACCCGGCATTCACTGATTGGAGTTGCAGGAAACTCCGAAAGAGCAGTCCCGCTCCAGCGAGCAACACAACAGATAGCGCCACCTCAGCGACAATCAATGCATGTCGCAAGCGGCTCCGGTGCACGCTGCCACCGGCGCCGTGGCTGCTCTCTTTCATCGCGTCATGCACGCCAAATCTCGTGAGGTGGAATACCGGAGCGAGTCCGAACAGTAATCCGGTCAACACTGATGCAGCGAGCGTGAAGCCAAGCACGCGCCAATCCATTTGGATCTCATTGAGGCGCGGAAACTCACGCGGCAGTAATTTCGTGATGAGCGGTACACCCCAAACAGACAACAACAAGCCCACTGCTCCGCCGGCGAGTGCGAGAAGAGCGCTCTCGGTGAAGAGTTGACGCACCACTCTGAACCGCGAAGCTCCAAGCGCTGTGCGAATCGCAATTTCTTTCTGTCGAGAAGCGGCATTAGCGAGGAGAAGGTTGGCGACATTCGCACAAGCGATCAGCAGTACAAACGTAACTGCACCGAGCAGCAACCAAAGCATGGTGTCGGTGTCGCCGACGAGGTGTCGATGAAGAGAAACAACCTTATTGAAACGGTTGTTGTTTGATTCTGGATATTGCTGTCGCAAACGCGACGTTATCGTTTCCATTTCTGCCGCTGCTTGAGGAAGCGAAACACCGGGCTTCAACAATGCGACAGCAGCGAGGTAACCCATGCCGCGCGTTTGCGTCACATCCTGATCCGGAAACAACTCGGGAACGAGCTTGAGAGGAGGCAACCACGCTTCTGTTTTATCAGGATACTGAAATCGAGGTGGGGCAATACCGATTACAGTATAGTTTCGGCCATCGAGTTTGATGGGCTTACCGACTAATCCAGGATCGCTTCCAAATCGGCTACGCCACAGGCCATCACTAAGAATGACAACGGGCTCATGACCTGCTTGCTCATCAGTCGGGATGAAAAATCTTCCGTAGGTTGGTGTGACGCCAAAGACCTCGAAGAAATTCGCAGATGTTTGCGCGATATCAATACGTTCCGCATAGTCGGCGAGCGCAAGGTTGGAGGTGGTCACTCGAATTGCTGCGAGATGTTCGAAGACAGTGTTCTGCGCTCGCCAATCAAGAAAGTTGGCAGACGTAACCTGGACTCGGGTTCCCTTTTCGCTGAGCTCCTGAATCGCGACGATCCGGTCCGGCTGCCGATACGGAAGGTTTCGGAGTACTACGCTGTTGACGACGCTAAAGATCGCGGTGCTCGCGCCAATGCCTAGGCCGAGAGTAAGCAGAACGATCGCCGTGAAGCCTGGCCGCTTGGCTAGTGCACGTGCCGCATAACGAATGTCGCGAATCAATGTGTCCATATAAACCCCTATGTTTGCGTTGGGCTTTGGACTTTGGTCTTTGGATTTACCTGTCTTCAAAGACCAAAGTCCAAAGCCCAAAGACCATTACTCATATTTCAGCGCCTCCAACGGATCCACTTTTGCTGCCCTTCGCGCTGGTAAGTACGAAGCAACAAGCGCAGTGAACCCAAGGACAACGGCCGTGCTAATGAAGGTTGCAGGATCGGTGGGCGTTACACCGAACAGCAACTTCGACAGCAAACTCGTTAATGTAAGCGACGCAGTGACTCCTAAAGTCACGCCGATGATTACAAGAATTAACGCCTGCCTGATCACCATTCGGAGCACGTGACCGGTCTGTGCACCAATCGCCATTCTGATTCCAATTTCATGAGTTCGTTGCGTAACCGAATATGAGACGACCCCGTATATCCCAACGCACGCGAGAATCAGCGCAACCGATGCAAACAAGGCAATCAGGCTCGTGCGAAAACGAGGTTGTGCAGTTGCAACAGACAGGCGTTGGTCCATTGTGTAAACCTGCGTTATAGGTAAATCAGGATCGATGTTCCGGAGCTGGCTGCGTATGGAGTTGGTCAAACTTAAGGAATCGCTCACATCGCTTTTAATGCTCAGCCATATTCCCCACGTAACCTGCTGTGCAATCGGTTGGTAGATCGCTGGTTGAACTTCTTCGGCCATGCCGTTGTATTTGACATCACCAACCACGCCGACGATCTGCGTCCAACTTGGTTCCGCGTCACTTCCGAGATTGATTTTTTTGCCGACGGGATCCTCATTCGGAAAGAAACGACGTCTTAAGGTTTCGTTGACGAGTACCACTGGTGGAGCGGTCGCCGAATCGGCATCTGAGAATGAACGACCACCGCGCAGCGGTATGCCGAGCACTTGAAAGTAATCAGGGCTGACTCGAGTGAAATACGCGATCTGAGGTTCGCCACTTGTTGGCTGAATCTGTCCTTCGATAGTGAAGCCGCTTGAGAATTCTGTCTCGTCTGGCGGCAAGCTATTGCTCAACGCCGCCACGTTGACACCTGGAACCGATTTTGCTTGGTTGAGGAAACGTTCGCTGAAATCTCGAACTTGCGTCTCTTCTTGATAGCGTTGACCGCGCAAAGCAAGCTGCATCGTTAAGACTTTGTCGGGATTTATTCCGATGTCGACCTGTTGCAATCGCCACAGACTCTTCATTAAGAGTCCCGCGCCCGTAAGCAGCAGCACCGCCAGAGCAAGCTCAATTACCACTAAGGCGTTACGACCGCTTCGTCCTTTGAGTCCTTCGGTCGAACGCGATCCGTCTCTCAGCGTCTCATTTAGGTTCAATCGGGAACTTTGCAATGCTGGAACTAACCCAAAAACGACAGCCGTCAAGAGGGTGAGCAAAGCGGTCCAACCAAGCACCCATCCGTCAATCCGAATTTCGTCGAGCCGAGGTAGGTTTTCAGGCGCCAGCTTGACGAGCAGCGAGACTCCCCAAAAAGCCAGAATGATTCCCACGATGCCGCCCGCGACAGACAACAACAAGCTTTCGGTGAGAAGCCGTCGAACAATGCGCATACGACTTGCACCGAGTGCCGCACGAATCGAAATTTCTTTGGAACGAGAAGCTGCGTGAACGAGAGTGAGATTTGCGACGTTCACAGCTGCAATAAGAAGCACAAGCGTTACCGCAACCAGCAGCGCGATCAGACTTGGGCGAACATCACCAACAAGAAAATCATTGACACGAAGTATGTTGAAATTTAGGTTGCCGCCTTCGAAACTCGATTTAATACCTTGCGTGTCAATGCGCGCTTGGGCCAAGTTGGCGTCGTGTTTCAACCGCGCCAGTCCTCGCAGGAAGTAGGGCCCACGCCTGGTGGGTTGACCAAGCTGTATGGCTCGCCAGATCTGTGTCGTGCTGTCCGGAAACCTGAAGTTTGGTGGCATCACACCAGCTATCGTTGTGCTTACGCCGTTGAGATCTATTGACCGACCGATCAGCTGGGGATCCGCATTGAACCTGGTGCGCCAGAAATTGTCGCTGATCAACGCAACACGCGGTGCACCGATCTGTTCATCGCTTGGCTCGAAACCGCGGCCAAGTTGAACATTAACGCCGAGCAAGGGCAGGAAGTTTGAAGTGACGCTCGCACCGCGCACTTGTTCCGGAACATCCCCGCCTCTGTAGTTGAAAGATCCAGGTTGGAATGCCCCAACGGCTTCGAAAGTGTGATTCTGCGTACGCCAGTCAATCAGATCGGCAACGGCAAGCGGAGTGCGATCTCCGCCGGCCGCTTCCGCTCCCATATTCCACACCATTACCAGATGTTCCGAATCCTTGAAGGGCAAAGGCCGCAACAAGACCCCATTAATTACCGAAAAGATCGCGGTGTTAGCGCCTATAGCGAGGGCAAGTGTGATCACTGCAATCAAGCTGAAGCCCGGATGCTTCAGTAACATGCGCGTGCCATAGCGAAGATCTTGCGCTAACAGTTTCATCGCCTATTTCTCCGTCAGATAGGTCATATACTGCGTATAGGTCCTATCGTTGTTTGTCATTCGTACCTCAATGCCACCAACGGATCGACTTTCGCCGCACGACGCGCAGGTATGTAACAAGCAGTCAGTGCGACGAGAAGAAGTACAAACGAAACGATTACAAACGTAGGTGGATCCGTCGGCGCCAATCCAAATAGAAGATTCGTCAGCAGACGGGTGAGCGCATAAGCCCCTACCACGCCCACAACTGTTCCAATCAACGCCAGTTTCATCCCGCTGCTGATCACCAGTTTTCGCACGTCGGCGATCTGAGCTCCGAGTGCCATGCGAATTCCAATTTCATGCGTTCGCTGCGTGACCGAATAAGAAATCACTCCGTAAACTCCGACCGCCGCAAGCACCAATGCAACAGCTCCAAAAATCGACAACAGCAATGTTCGAAAACGAGCATCACCAATCGACTCCTTAGTAATCTCCTCCATTGTTCTTACTTTGCCGACGGCCACTTGCGAATCGAGACCCTTAATTTCATTTCGCACTGCACCAACAATCGTCATAGGGTCACCCGAAGTTCTGGCAATTAGCGTCATGTCGGTTGAGAACGGCGCTTGTGAGAACGATATGTAGACTTCATGGTTTGTCGGCGCATCGAGACCAACATGCTTTACATCGCCGACAACACCCACGATCTGTCCACTAAAATTATTGATGCCCAGCTGCAAACGCTGTCCTATCGGATCTTCATTTGGGAAAAACGAGCGGGCCATCGCCTCATTGATCAAAATGACATGAGGCGCTTCAACGACGTCGCTCTCTTTAAAGAACCGTCCTTTGATCAACGGAATTCCTAAGGTCGTGAAGTAGTCGCTGGTAACGATCCGGCAATCAGCCCCAGGTGACTCGCCCTGCGGGAACGGGCGCTTTTCGATGTCGAATGCGAAGTTCATGTTGTCGCCACTGAGCGGCAAGTGCTTCGCTGCCGCAACCGACACGACACCAGGAAGTGTCTGCGTCCGTTGAATGAGTTGCTGGAACACCAGAGGTCGGCGCGCTCGGGGATAGTTATCGAGTGGCAGCGATACTGCCATCGTCAGTAGCCGATCTGGATTGAAGCCGGGACTAACGTGTCCCAGCCGCATAAAGCTCTGGACCATTAACGCCGCTCCAATCAACAGCATCAGCGTTAAAGAGAGCTGGGCGGTGACGAGCAGATTGCGCAAGCGAAGAGAGCGGCCGCCTTCAGCGACAGTTCTGCCGCCGGCTTTAAGCGCATGAGTTAGATCGACTTTGAGCGATTGCAAAGCGGGCGCAAGGCCGAAGGCCAAACCTGTGACAACGGAAGTAAGGAAGGTAAACATCAACACGACAGTGTCGACCCGGATTTCTTCGTGTCGTGGAAAAGTCTGCGGCACGATCGTCGCGAACGCTCGAACGAACCACATCGCGAGGAGAATCCCAGCGGTTCCACCGGCCAGTGAAAGAAGCAAGCTTTCAGTCAACAGTAGTCGAACGAGCCGCGAGCGCGTTGCCCCAAGTGCAGTGCGCACGGCGATCTCACGCTTACGCGAAGTCGCATGCACCAGCATCAGATTGGCGACGTTCGCGCAAGAGATTAGTAAGACGAAACCAACTGCGCCCCACAGAATCAGCACGGGCCTTCGCACAGTGCCTATGACCTGTTCGTCCAGCGGTACCAGTTTCACATTCGAGCCGACGTAAAAGGTCGGATACAGCTGCGCTATCCGCTGTTGAATAGCATCCATCTCAGTTGTTGCCTGGGCCGGCGTAGTGCCTGGTTTGAGACGTGCGATTACATTCAGGTAATGACTTGATCGCTGCTCAATCTCGTGAGCATCGAGTGTCAAAGGCGTCCACAGATCAGCGGCTGCCGGCGTGAAGATGCGAAGCACGGTTCCCGAGCCGCCGGGAAACTGAAAGCCCTCCGGCATCACGCCTACGATTGTGCAGGGCTTACCATCGACGATGATCGACTTGCCTTGAGGATCCGAAACGCCCGGCAGTTTCTTCCGCCAGAAGTTGTAACTAATAAGGACGACCTGATTGTTTCCCGGTGTCTCATCATTACTATTAAAGACTCGCCCTTTCAGCGCACCGACTCCCAGCACTTCGAATAGCGAAGCTGATACAGTAGCTCCTGCGTAACGCTCGGCCTGATCGCCCGTCGAAACATTGAACTGACGCGACGGCGCATAAGCTGCCATGTGTGCGAAGACTCGATTTTGATCGCGCCAATCAACGTAATTCCCTGCTGCCGGAGGATTCTGCTCGTAACCACGCTCTGGATTTTTTTCCCATAGCGTCACGAGCTGTTGCGGCTCGCGAAATGGAAGCCGTCGGAACAGCGTCGCATTCACCACGCTAAACACAGCTGTATTCGCACCGATACCCACCGCTAGCGTGAGAACGATGATTGCGCTAAAGCCTGGCCGCTTCAGCAAACTTCTGATTCCGTGAAGAACGTCTTTAAAAACCGATTCCATTTTGTATGCTCGTGGTCTTTGGTCTTCGGTAACCTCTTATTCACCCCAGGCTTTAGCCTGGGGATCCGAGCACCTCTTCGTTTCTGGAAACCGTTTCAACGGTTTCTTTCGTTCCGCATTGTCGGAAACCGTTGAAACGGTTTTCCGATACTCGTTGCCACAAACCCCAGGCTGAAGCCTGGGGAGAATGAGACGTTTTCATTCGTATCTCAGCGCTATCAACGGATCCACTTTCGTTGCGCGTCGCGCCGGAACATAACCTGCGATAATTGCGACGACGACGAGGACAAAACCAGCCACCACCAATGTCAGCGGGTCGCTTGGGCTCAAGCCAAACAATTGCGATGAAATGAAACGTGCCGCGAACAGCGCAGCGGGCACTCCTATCAAAAGGGCAACGACGACTAATAAAAGGGTCTCTCGTAGGACCATCCACGCGATGAGGGTTCGCCGAGCACCGAGCGCCATTCGAATGCCAATCTCGTTCGTTCGCCGAGCTACACCGTGCGCCATCAGACCGTATAAACCGATCGCTGCGAGCAGAAGTGCCAGGGCACCGAAGAAACTGACGAGCTGCGCGATCAATTGTTCTTGTCTCAGTCTTTCGCTGAAGCTGGCATCGAGAGTTGTCACGCCGAAGATCGGCAATGTCTGATCGATCTCGTTGATTGCCTGTCGCACGCTAGCGGCCGAAGCTGAAGCCTCACCTTGTGTGCGAACATGAATTGTTAGCGAATACGCCGATTCATCCTCGATCTGAAGAATTGGACGATAAACAGTTGGTCCAGCCGGCTCCCGGGGATCGCTTGATTTGACGTCACCCAGAACACCAACTATCTCAATCGACTCTGCTTTAACCTCCACGTCGTCGAAATTGAATGTCCGTCCAATTGGATTCTGATTTGGAAAGAATCGATTGACGAAGCTCTGGTTCACGACAGCGACCTTATGTGATGTGGTTGTATCGCGCGGCCCTATCTCACGACCCTGAAGCAACGGAATGCCCAATGTCTCAGCGTAATTTGGTCCAGTGAGCATGTCTTCAACAGTCAGATTGTCATCGCTTGCGGCCGTGTATCCCTGAACCTTGATACTGCTTGTCCGACCAGTACCGCTCAGGGGCGCGTATGTGGCCATCGTCACCGAGCGCACGTTAGGGACAGCGTTCAATCGATCCAATAGTCGCTGGTACAGCGAAGGAAGTTCCTTCGGCTTGTAACCTGCCAGACGAGCATCGATATCCAGGACGAGTACGTTATTGCGATCAAAGCCGAGGTTTTCTCGCCGCAGTTGCAACAAGCTGCCGACGAATAATCCGGCGCCAGTCAACAGGACCATTGAAAGGCTGACCTGGAGTACAACGAGAGCGGAGGAAGGACTGAGATGCAGTCGGCCGGTTCGCGTCGCAGTTCTCTGCTTCATTGCTGACACTAAGTCAGTCTTGCTTGCACGAAGTGCCGGTAGAAAACCGAAGAGAACGCCAGAAATGATTGAGATCGTCGCCGTGAAACCGAGTACGACGAAGTCAGGTTGTGTGTCGAGCGGCGCTTCTCTTGCAACCAAACGAACTAACAACATGACACCCCAAATTGAAATCACTACGCCAACGATGCCGCCGAATACTGCAAGCAACATGCTTTCGGTAATTAGTTGTCGAAGGATCCGGCGACGGGACGCACCCAGCGCCATCCGCAGTGAAATCTCAGCTTTGCGTGATGTTGCACGCGACAACAACAAACCGCCGACGTTGGCGCACGCGATCAGAAGAACGAGGGCAACGATCACCATCAGCATCCGCAGTGGTGTCGAGTAGCGTCGCCGCAGCGCGGAGATTCCACCGGCGCCAGAAACAAGCTTGATACTCGTTTGCTGGATGTTGCGGCGTCGATTATCGGTAAGGTCACTGCCAGCTTGTTCAGTCAAGAACTGGCGCAGTCCAAAATTGACGCTCGCTAGCGCTTGCTGTATCTGGATTCCCGGTTTCAAACGACCAAGGAGGGTCAGCCAATATACTTGTGTGTTTTTGAAGTACGAATCCGTTAATTCAATTTGCGGCTGGAACGATAACGGCAGCCAAAAGTCCGGCGGACGATTCATTCGCTCACCAAAGAATTCGGCTGGCATTACGCCGACTATCGTGAAGTTAGTACCGTTAAGGATGAAACTCCTACCGACAACCGTCGGGTCACCGTTCAACTGTTTCTGCCAATACCTATGACTAATGACCGCCGCCGGTGGTGCATTCTCACTATCGTCTGCCGTCGTAAGAACACGGCCGCGCAATGCAGTAACCCCAAGTAACGAAAAGTAATTGCCGGCGATAAGCTGACCCGAGGCTCTCTTGGCGGGTTCACCACTCAGCGACCCAACGTTGCGAACACTGAGAGCACTATCGTCACTGCGGATGGCAGTGATGTCTTGAAACGCATCGTTATGATTTCGTAGGTATTCGTACGACGCGTATGAGAAGCGTCTCCATTCGCCTGTTTTGGGTACATCGTCGATCGACGTGCCTTGACTAGTCGCGTCAGTGAACAGGACCAGCTCTTCCGGCTTGTTCACTGGGAGTGTCTTCAACATGACGGCGTTAACTAGCGTGAAGATCGCTGTGTTCGCACCAATACCAAGCGCCAGAGTCATAACCGCAATCAAAGTGAATGCTGGTCTTTTTAGAAGGCTTCTAACGCCGTATCGAATGTCCTGAAGTAGTGTTTCCATAAGCTTATTGCCAATTGAAATCATTGCCGATTGCCGATTGCCGATTGAAGCGATCGACGACTGCGAACAACCAATCAAAAATCTAAGGAAGCTCTGATCAAGTCGTCCGAGCTATTTAGTACCGTCCGCGGTAGCGGATGGCCACCGCTCAAGCGACGATATTAGTGGCACCTGTATGCTCATCACGTTGAGTCGTGGCCATCCGCTACCGCGGACGGTACTGAATAGCCACTTGATCAGAGCTTCCCCTAAAATCTAAAATCAACAATCTGTTCACTCGCACCTCAATGCCACCAACGGATCGACTTTTGTCGCTCGCCGTGCCGGGATTAGACACGCTGCCAATGCAACGATCGTCAACGCTACGGTTACTACGCCAAACGTGACCGGATCTTGCGCTGTCACTTCGAACAACAAACTATTCATCAGCCTCGTTGTTGCGAACGCTCCCGCCAACCCAAATCCGACACCTATGAACGTGAGCGTCATTCCTTGACGCACCACTAACCTCAGCACGTCGTGGCGCTGCGCGCCTAAAGCCATCCGCACTCCGATCTCATGCGTGCGTTGCGTTACTGCATAAGACATAACTGCGAATAGACCTGCGGACGCCAGCGACAGTGCAACCACAGCGAAGATCGTCAGTAACAGAAGCGTGAGTCTTTGGGACGCAGTTGACTCACTCAGCTTGTCTTCGATCGTCGCTACCTGTGCGATCGGCTGATTAGGATCAATTGCTCGTATTTCTCTCTTGATCGCTCCAACAAGTGTGAGCGGATCGACGGATGTCTTTAAGATCATGTCCGTCGCCCGCGTGGAGCCGGCTTTCGAGCCCGCCGGCATCTGAGTCCAAGGCCGGTAAATCTCCGGCCGATCATGCTCGTCTAATCCAGTCTGCTTGGCATGTCTGACAACACCCACGATTTGACGCCAACCATCGGTATCACCGGTGAACCGCAGCCTCTTGCCAATGACTTCGCGTGGGTTTGAAAAGTTTCGAGAGGCAAACTCTTCGTCCACGATCACGACTAGTGGACTAGTCTCGGTGTCCTGGGCGTTAAATAAACGTCCTTCAACCAGTGGAATTCTGAGGACGTGGTGATATTCGGTACTAACGTCTTGTCGAAACGCAGTCGGCACACGACCCGGCGGAGGCTCCGGTTGTCCTTCGATCAAATAGGCAGGTTCACTAACGCGGCCCAGCGGAAAACCCATGGCGACCGCCACGCTCTCGACACCGGGGAGTGTCGACACTCTGGCAGTGGCTTCATTCAAAAACCCGAACGTCTGCGATGCGTCTTTATATTTGCCATCCGGCAGACGTAGTCTAAAGGTGAGAACGTTTCGCGGATCAAATCCCGGCTCGACAGACATCAGACGTTGAAAGCTTCTGATTGAAAGGCCCGCGCCAACCAACAACATGAGCGCCAAAGCAACTTCTGCCGTTACCAAGGTGCCGCGAAGCCTGCCGCTCGATACGTTCGCCGAAGAGCGATCTCCCTTTTTCAACACGTCGTTTAGGTCGAATTGGGAGTTTTGAAGAGCAGGCAGTAGACCAGCCAGCGAGCCAACGATCAAAGTGATTAGAAATGTGAAAGCGAGAACACTCCAGTCAACGCTGACTTCGTCTAGCCGCGCGAGTTCTCCAGTCGGGAGCTTGGACAGTAGACGCAGTCCCCAGGCAGCCAGCAAGACGCCGAAAGAACCGCCTACCAGCGCAAGAATCAAACTCTCGATCACTAACTGTTGAGCTATTCGCCAGCGTGATGCACCCAGCGCTAATCGAAGTGCAATCTCGCGACGTCTACTTGTTGCTCTCGCTAACATCAGGTTCGCGACATTCGCGCACGCAATTAACAGAATGAAACCAACGGCTGCGAAGATCACGCGCAGCTTTTGGCGAAAATCACCCACGTAGTCGTCAAGAAACAGTCGACTGTTTACTCGAATGCCGGTGTTTGTTGAGGGATATTGGTTTTCCAGCCGCGCCGCTATCGCGTTAAGTTCAGCGCGAGCTTGTTCAAGACTTACATCGGGCTTCAGCCGCGCCGTTACCAGCAGTACGTGCGCGCTGCGATCACGCATGAAGTCCTGGTTGCTTATTAAGCCAAGCGGAGTGAAGACATCATTGTTGATATTTACTCGTCCGTAAAAATCAAACCCAGGCGGTAACACACCAACAACAGTCCAGGGTTCTCCGTTGTAGGTAAGGTGTTTTCCAATCGCATCGGAACTTCCACCGAATTGCCGCTGCCATAACCCATAACTGATCACCATCACGGGCGCTGCACCGGGAGTGCTCTCGGCTTCTGTGAATGCGCGTCCCAGCATTGGTTGAACGCCGAGAGTAGAAAAGAAGCTCGGCGTGACCAGCCGACCAATAACTCTCTCAGGGTCATTTGCACCGGCGATAATTCCACCAGTCGGCAAGCGCGCTGCCATGTCTTCGAATACCGAGTTCTGTGCTCGCCAGTCGAGATAATCTGGATAAGAGATGGAGATATCGGGGTCGTCGGTGGACGCTGCTGAAAGCGCGACCAATCGATCCGGATTCGGATAAGGGAGCGGTCTAAGCAAAACCGCATTCACCACGCTGAAGATTGCGGTGTTCGCGCCAATGCCCAATGCGAGCGTCACTACAGCGACGGCAGCGAAGCCTCGATGCTTCAGCAGGCTCCTAATTCCGTGACGCAGATCTTTTAGAACAGATTCCATTTCCTTTGGCCTTCGGCCTTCGGTCTTCGGTCTTTGGTCCTAGTCTTCGGTTGCGTTCAACGAACAAAGGCCTAAGGCTTAAGACCATCCTCATTCGTATCTCAACGCCACTAACGGATCGACTTTCGTTGCTCGCCATGCCGGGATGTAGCAAGCAACGAAAGCGACCAGGGCCAGCAACACAGCCACCGCTAAAAACGTCAATGGATCTTTTGCTGTAACTCCGAACAACAGCGCTGACATAACGCGCGTCATTGCAAACGCACCGATTAAGCCGAGAACTACTCCGATCAATACCAAACCCATTCCTTGTCGAAGTACGAGCTTCAAGACATTCCCGCGACGCGCCCCCAACGCCATCCGGATTCCAATCTCGTGAGTGCGCTGAGCCACGACGTAAGACATGACTCCGTAGATTCCAGTTGTTGCCAACAACAGTGCCACCGCGGCGAAAACTCCCAGCAGCAGAGTTTGATATCGCGGCGTCGCAACCGATGTGTCGATCCAATCGTTCATTGTTCGTATTGTTGCGACTGGTTGGTCGGGATCGAGTGTGTGTATTTCTCGCCGTATCGCTCCCACGAGGTTTAATGGATCACCTTGAGCGCGTATGACGAGATTCGCTCGGCCCAGCGCACGGGTTGGCAGATACATTGTTGCGAACGGCTGAGTGGACAACGACCGGTCACGTATGTCGCCCACAACTCCGATGATCTCCCACAAGGCCGGTCCCATCACGAACTGTAATCGCTTACCGATTGGATCTTCGTTCGGGAAGACGGCAGCGACGAGATTTTCACTCACAACCAATACTTTGGCGCTCTGCTCAACTTCCTGCTCAGTGAAATTTCGGCCACGCTTCAAGGGAATTTGTAATGCCTTGAAGTAATCACGATTCACTCGACGGAAATCCGCATCGAAAGCCTGATCAATCGTTACCGCTGGACGACCTTCGACTGTGAAAGGCATGTCGTTGAGCTGACCACTTAACGGCAGTTCGCTAACCATTCCGAGAGCTTCAACGCCAGGGAGCTGTCCTACCTGAGTTTCAAGTCCACGGAAAAACTGTGCGGCCTTTTCCGGCGTGTCATATTTCTTTCGGGCCAGGTCAAGGCGCATTGTCAAAACTTGATCTGGTTCGAAGCCTGGATTTGTTTTGAGTAGCTCAACCAGACTCCTAATCAACAGGCCCGCACCAATTAACAAGACAACTGCGACGGCGCATTCGAATACGACGAGCAAGTTACGAGTTCTGCTGCGTAGTTCACCGCCACCAGTTCTGCCCGCTTCCTTCAGAGAATCGGTGAGACTAAGTCTTAAAGTGCGGAGAGCCGGAGCAAGGCCAAACAGCAAGCCCGTCCCCAATGAAACCAGCAACGTAAACATCATTACGGTTCCATCAATCTTGACGTCTGCAGTGATTGGGATACTGCCTTCACCAATCTTCAGGAGCAGATCGACTCCAAACATCGCGATCACTACGCCCAACGCACCGCCAATCACCGCGAGCAGAACACTTTCAGTTAACAGCTGCCGAATGAGTCGAATCCGACTCGCACCAAGTGACGCACGCAATGCGATCTCTTTTTGTCGTGCAGCGGCTCGCACCAGCATCAAATTCGCAACGTTGGCGCACGCGATGAGCAGTACAAAACCAACCGCCCCGAACAAAATAAAAAGCGTCCCCTTCGTGTTCCCTACGAGCTGCTCTCTTAACGACACTAGTCGGAGGCTCCAACCGGTATTCGAATCTGGATACTGATTCTCGAGGGTCCGAGAGATCGCGTCGGTATCGGCCTGTGCATCAGCAAGTGTGATCCCTGGTTTAAGTCTTCCGATGGGCCGTAAAAAATGCGCTTTACGCATTTTCATGTCCGGGTCGTCGAAATTCATCGGAACCCATAGATTGGCACTATGAGGGAACGTGAAGTTTTGTGGCATTACCCCAATGACCTGGTAACTCTTGCCGTCGAGCACGATGCTCTTGTTAACGATCGACGCGTCGCCGCCAAAGCGACTCTGCCAAAGGGCATAACTGAGAACCACCACCTGATCCTGGCCTGGCTGTTCGTTCTCTAACGTGAAGCCCCGACCAAGCGACGGCTGTACACGCAATGCTTGGAAGTAGTTGCCGGTGACACCTGAAGCGCTCAAGCGTTCAGGTTCACCATTGCCGGTGAGGTTCACTGCTAACGGTTGGGTAGAAGAAGCGGCCAACTGCTCAAACGTTTTGTTCTGATTGCGGAAATCAACGAAATCGAGAGGAGACACGCTTGCTCGGTTTCCAGCGTTGCGAATGTTTCCCCAAGCCCAAACCAACTGATCGGGTTCTGGAAATGGAAGCGGTTTAAGGAGCACTGCATTCACAAGGCTGAAGATTGCAGTATTGGCGCCAATGCCGAGCGCAAGTGCGACAACGGCAATCAATGTAAATGCTGGACGCTTGAGAAGAGTTCTGAATCCGTAGCGAAGATCTTTAAGCAGTGTTTCCATAATCTTCTCCTATTCGTATCTCAGCGCAATCAGTGGATCGACCTTCGTTGCTCGACGCGCTGGGATATACGACGCCAACAGAGCCATGGCCATCAATGCCACCGACACAGCAGCGAACGTCAACAGGTCACTTGGTGTTACGCCGAATAGCAACGTCTTGAGTACCCGCGTCAACGCAAATGAAGCAGCCAATCCGACGACCACACCAATTGCCGCCAACTTCATTCCATGCCCAAGTACCATGCGCAACACATCGTTCAACTGGGCCCCCAAAGCCATGCGAATTCCGATCTCACGCGTGCGTTGAGAAACGGCGTAAGCCATCACGCCATAAATCCCCACAGATGCGAGCGCCAAGCCGATGCCTCCAAACAATGCCAACAACGACATGTGAAATCTTTGGGGAGAGATCGACTTAGCAATAACGTCTTCCATCGTGCGGACATTTCTGATCGGTTGTTGGCGGTCCAGAGTAAGCATTTCGCGTTTGACCGCGGCGGCGTACGACAGCGGTTCACCCGCTGTGCGAATGGTGAAGTAAAAACTGCGAAAGTTCGCCATCAACGCATCGGGCACTTGCGTGGTCGGGACATAGATGGTGGGCGACGCCGCGTCTCTTAAGCTTGTTTGCTTGTTGTCGCTGACGACTCCGACGATCTCCAGAGGAGAAGAGCGTGCAAGATCTTTGCCCATTGTCCTGGCAACGATGATGCGCCGACCCAATGGAGTTACGTTTTTAAAGTGGTACCGAACGAAGGCTTCATTGACGACTGCAACACCGACTGAAGTGGCAGAATCCGCATCGGAAATATTCCGCCCTTGAGAGATGCGCATCTTCATTGTGTCGAAGTAACCCGGACTGATCATTCGCCACTCGGCGGAAATGACTTGATCTGAGTTACCTTCGAATTCAACTGGGAGGTTGAGCCAATGTCTCAACGGTAGGACGTTGCTTGTAGCCGCGGCTTCGACACCCGGCAGAGATTTAATTCTCTCAAGGGCTCGTTGATTAAACTCGGTGACTTGAGCGGTTGTAGCGTACTGCGGTCCCCGGGGAGCAATCTCGAATGTCAGCATGTTGCGCGCATCAAAGCCTGGGTCAACGTTACGCAGATTCGCAAAAGTGCGGATCAGCAACGCAGCTCCAATCATGAGTACGAGCGCCAGCGAAACCTGACTGACTACCAATGCACTCCGAAGCCGCCCCTGCAGTCGGTTGCCCGAGCTGGTTGTTGCCGACGCCTTTAATGCACGACTCAGATCCAAACGAGTAGCATGAAACGCGGGCGCTAAACCGAATAGGACGCCAGCTACAACTGAAACACTGGTTGTGAACAGAAATACTGCTGGGCTGAAACTGATTTGGTTGGCTCGTGGTATGAGCCCTTCCGGAATTAAGGTCTGGAACGCTGCAACTCCCCATCCAGCCATCAAGAACCCGGTTAGACCGGCAACAAATGAAAGCACCAGACCTTCTGTCAATAACTGACGAATAACGCGCCAGCGGCTCGCACCCAGCGCGGCTCGAATCGCTACCTCTCTGCTTCGCCCCACGGCTCTGGACAGCTGCAGATTCGCAACGTTGGCGCAAGCTATCAACAGCACAAGCGCAACCGCACTCAACAACACGATTAGGGAAAGACGGATTTCACCAACCATGAAGTCCTGGTAACCAACCACATTGATTCCTTCATCTTTTATGAATTCGGCTGGGTGGGAAGCGTGAAACTGATTGCCGATCACTTTCATCTCGGCCATCGCTTCGTCCCGCGTGACGCCAGGTTTCAATCGACCAACAACTGGATAATTGAGGCCCGCGGTGGAGAGCTCGTGACTCGTCCCAAGCTGCAAAGGCGTAATGCAGTCCGCTTCGATCTCGAACCAGAAACTCTTCGGCATTACGCCGACAATCATGTAGGTGACGTTATTGATTGATACCGGCTTGTTGAGTATGTCGGGAGCGGCAGCGAACTGTCGCTTCCACAATCCGTCGGTGATGATGATGGCTTTTGGGCCACCAGTTACATTCTCTTCATTCGAGAAGGTGCGACCGATCTGCGGATAAGTTGCAAACACCTGGAAGAAATCGTCAGAAACGCGTAGAGCGGTCACGTCTACTGGCTCGGCTCCACCAGTAACGAGTGGCCCGGAGAAAGTTCTAAACGTAGTCAGACCTTCAAACGACTTATTCTGCTCACGCCAGTAGACGAACCTGTTTTTCGATGTATTGAACAGCTTCGCTGATGGAGTACTGATACCAACCATCATCAAACGCTCGGCGCTTGCATATGGAAGCGGTCGCAGCAGCACAGCATTAAAAACCGTGAAGATTGCCGTGTTCGCGCCGATGCCGAGCGCGAGAGTTAGCACAGCAATCACGGTGAAGGTCGGATACCGAACCAGTGAGCGAACCGCGTATTTCAGATCCTTGATGATGCTATCCATGTTTCTTCAACAATCGCGGGCGGCCACGGGGGGCCGCCCCTACAATTACTCGTATCTCAATGCCACTAACGGATCGACTTTCGTTGCTCGACGCGCAGGAATGTATGAAGCAACTAATGCCACCGCGATCAGAAGCAGAACAACGCCCATAAATGTGACGACATCCGTTGGAGCAACGCCATAGAGGACACTCTCTAAAACTCTGGTCAATGCGACGGCTGTTATCACACCAAGCGCGATACCCGTGATCGCCAGCCTGAGGCCTTGGCCCATGACAAGTCTGAGGACGCCGCTGGTTTGCGCACCGAGCGTGATGCGAATCCCCATCTCACGTGTGCGACTACTGACGAGAAACGCCATCACGCCATACAGTCCCATCGCTGCCAGTAAGAGCGCCAAGACACCGAACGAGCTCGACACTGCTGCCAACAGCTTCGCTGGCGCGAGCGGCAGACGCATGTGCTCCTGCATCGTCTCAATGTCTGTCAACGGAAGATCAGCATCGAGCGCCTTTACCTCCGCACGTATTGGACTGACTAGTGAAAGTGGGTCGCCGGACGTTGACACATGCAGCGTCATCGCGGAACGGTAAGATTGAGTCAGCGGACGATACCCGAAGAACGCTGGTTTCTCCGCGAGGTTGTCATATTTAATATCGCGCACCACACCGACAACTTCCAGATAGTCGCCCTTCGAATCCATGCGAATGCGCTTGCCGATCGCACTGCCATTCGCCGCGATTCGGCGTGCGAGAGTTTCATTGACAATGATTACGCCCGGACTTGACGAGGTGTCGGTGTTGTTGAAATCACGGCCACTGATTAGCGGAATACCCAGAGTCGAAAAGTAATCGCTCGTCACAGTGTTGTGATGAAGCAGCGAGGCCTCATTAAATTGCAACGGTGAAGGTTCACCTTCAACATAAAGCGGCGAGATGCTTCCACCGCCGCTAAGCGGAACCGATTCGGCTAGAGAAGCTGATCGAACCTGTGGTAGTGCGCGCACTCGCGCCAGCAGTCCCTCTTGAAATGCTTTGCCGCGCGCCTGGTTGTAATTGGCGACCCCAAGGTCGAACGTCATCATGAGCCCTTTGTCGATCACAAAACCTGGCTCAGCATGTTGTACGTTGCTTAAGTTTCGGATGAACAGACCTGCGCAGATAAGTAAAAGCGCGGAAACCGCAATTTGACTCACGACGAGTAAATTCCGAAACCTAAAACGTCGTCGACCAACCGACATCAATGACGCTTCATCCTTAAGCTCGGGTATCAAATCAGGCTTTGAGGTTTGCAGCGCCGGCACGAGTCCAAAAACGATTCCCGTGAAGATCGACAACAGCAAGGTGTAAACGAAAACGCGTAAGTCTGGACTGACGTCAGGTGCAACTACATTCCCGCGAATTGATTGGGGAATAGAGGTGAATGGCAGTCGCGTAACCCACCAGGCCATCAAAAGACCAACCACGCCACCGCCCAGCGAGAGCAGGATGCTTTCGGTCAATGTTTGCCGCACGATGCGCCAACGTCTCGCACCCAATGCGATGCGCACTGCAATTTCTTTGCGACGCTTCATTGCACGGGCGAGCAGCATGTTCGCAACATTGGCGCACGCAACCAGAAGCACCAACGTAACCACTGTCATGAGAATCGCCATCACGAGGAACATTGGAGTTCGACCTTGTGGTGGGACCATCAAACCTCTCGCCGGCGCAACTAATACAACTCGACCACCGTGTTCCTCTGGACCAGAGTTGCGCTCGCGTCGTGCTTCGTGGAGTCGGGCTGCAATTGTTTCGACAGCTGCCTGAGCCTGTCCGACGCTGACCTCGGGTTTGAGACGACCCAGCATCATTAACCAACCTTCGTCAGGTGACTTCAGCGCTTGAGAGCCGGGATCGATCGACGGCTGCATCATTATCGGCAACCAAAGATCGGGTGGAGAGATAACAGTTGCTCCGATGAAACCTTCCGGCATCACACCGATTACCGTGTAAGGTTGTTTATTAATCGTGGCAACCTTGCCGACAATGAAGTTGTTTGAATTGAATTTGCGCCGCCACAGGCTGTTGCTGATAACAACTACTGGATGCGTGTTCGGGGTGCGGTCTTCTTCCTCGAGGAATACGCGGCCGATGATTGGCCGAGACTGAAGAACGTCGAAATAGTTTCCGGTCACGATTTCGCCGTAGACACGTTCGGATGAATCGTTAACGGTGAGGTTCAATGGCCGTTGAGCGTAGGCGGCTAACGCTAAGCCCTTGGTGTCATCACGTAAAGCTTCATAGTCCGGATAGGAAGAAGAGTTGCCGTCCCACACACGCACGAGTTGATGCGAATCAGGAAAGGTTAACGGGCGAAATAGAACCGTGTTTACAAAGCTAAAGAGCGCTGTGTTCACTCCGATCCCCAGAGCGATTGAAAATACGCAGACCGCCGTGAAGCCCGGCTGTTTCAGCAAACTCCTTAGACCATAACGAATGTCGTTCATGATGCTCATACGATTCCTTACTCGTATCGAAGCGCTACCAACGGATCGACTTTCGTTGCTCGTCGTGCGGGAATGAAGCACGCCAGCGCAGCAACCCCCAACAATAAGATTGAGATTGAGCCGAACGTTATTGGGTCGATCACCGTGACTCCATAAAGGAGGTCAGATAGAAAACGCATCAGAACAAAAGAAGCGACGAGTCCGATTGCAATTCCTATCACTGACAGGCGCACACTACGTCCAATTACTAGTGCGAATATCTGGCTACGCCTGGCTCCCAAAGCTGTGCGGATTCCGATTTCCTTAGTTTGTTGTTCGACGAGATAGGACGTCACTCCGTAAATGCCGACACAGGCCAGCAGCAACGCCGTGATCGCAAACATGCCAAGTAAGAGCAGATTGAAGCGCGGCCGCTTCAGCGACGAACTGATCAGTTGGTCCATACTTGACGTTCTTGATAATCGAATCTCAGGATCGATGGCTGCAATCCGGCTCTTCACAGCCTCACGCAATGCATCAGGCGTGATGTTGCTTCGAATTACGAAGAATGTGGCGCCTCGAGGTTGTTGCGAAAAGGGAAAATAAATCTCCGGTTGCACAACTTCGCCGAGTCCGTAACGCTTGATGTCACCAACGACTCCAATCACTTCAACAGCCTGCTTCGAACGCACCAGAGTCAACCGCTGACCTACGGCGGATTGATTCGGCCAAAACAGGCGTGCCATGTGTGCGTTGATGATTGCTACTTGGGGAGAGTCGAAAGTATCAGCACGTGAGAAATCCCGTCCTGCCAGAAATGGAATCTCCATGGTGGCGAAGAAGTTTGGACTAGTGTTGAAGTAGACGGCTTGAGGATATTGCCCAGTGTTTGCTCCTTCGCCTTGGGGCAAAACATCCATTGGCTCAAAACCGCCGAACTGAGGACCCGAACTACTCGATCCGACAGACGTGACTCCAGGCACGGACTTGATCTCGTCAGTAATCCGATCAGAAAGACCGACAAGTTGCTGTCTCGTTTTGTATTTGTCAGTCGGAGGAAAAACAGAAGCGGTTAGTAGGTTTTCCGTGTTGAATCCCGGATCGTGCTTCAACAATCGTAAGAATGTCTGGCCGAGAAGACCTGCCCCTATAAGTAATGTCAGCGCAAGAGCAACTTGCGAAACCACGAGTACACTTCGGAGCCGTAGTGCTCGGCGCAAACGAAATGAGCCAGGAGCATCCTTCAATTCTGAAACCAGATTAACCTGCGACGCCTTAATTCCAGGCACGAGTCCAAACAGAATTCCAGTTATGAGGCTAAGCCCAAACGTAAATCCCAATACCACGCTATCGAGTTTGATTGTCTCGGGATGCGAGAGCGTCGAGGGGCTGATAGAGATGAATAGTCGGATGAGCCAAGTCGCGAGGAACAATCCCGCTGTACCACCGATCACCGAGAGCAAGACGCTTTCAGAAAGTAATTGCCGCACTAATTGCAAACGGCCCGCTCCGAGCGCGACACGAACTGCGAATTCTTTCCGCCGTGCCATAGCGCGCGCAAGCAGTAGGTTCGAAACGTTTATGCACGCAATCAGCAAGACCATTCCGACGGCCCCGAGAAACAGCAGAAGCGTCGGTCGTAGATCTCCGATTTCTTCTCGTTGAAGGGTATTGATTCGAACATTCCAGCCGGCGTTTTCGCTTGGATACTGCTGCGCGAGTCTGCCGGCAATCGTATTCATCTCTGCTTGCGCTTCTTCTATCGACACACCTTGTTTCAAGCGCGCGTAGACTCGTCGATTGCGTAGGTCCCTTCTCTCAAGAAACTGATCAGGATCAACGGAAAGCGGCGCCCAGATCTCATTTGAGCCTAAGTCCAAAGCTTCAAACTCCGGTGGCAACACTCCGACAATCGTGAATGGCTCCTTATCTAAAAGAAGTATCTGCCCGACGACGGTTTCAGCTCCCCCAAACTGCTTTTGCCAAAAGCTGTTTGTGATCACGACAACGTGGTCCCGTCCAACCTGATTCTCTTCACGAATGGGAAACCTGCCGCGCAATGGCTTAATGCCTAACACCTGAAACAACTCTGGCGAGCTAATAGCGCTGGACGCGATCACAGGGCTATTACCTGTAGCAACACGGAAGTGCCAGTCTCGCCACGCGCCGAACCGTTCAATGGTCTGACTCTGTTTTTGCCACTCTTCGAGATTTCGGGGCGACGCGGTGCCGATGTCGCGTCTTTTTTCCAGATTGATTTCCTTGAGCGCAATGAGACGATCAGAGTCTTTAAACGGGAGTGATCGAAGTAGCCTGGCGTTCACAAAAGAGAAGATGGCGGTGGTGGCGCCCAAACCGAGAGCGAGCGTGAGCACAGCCATTACGGAGAAGCCAGAGTGTTTAATCAGGCTCCTGAATCCGACTCGAATATCTCGTAGCAGCGCATTCATGGCTTTCTCCTCCTTTCACTCGACCATCTGACTTGCAGAATCATCACTCGTATCGAAGTGCCACCAACGGATCGACTTTCGTTGCTCGTCGTGCTGGCAACCAACAAGCGAGCAATGCAACAGTGGTCACCAGCACGGATACAACTATGAACGTTGCACTGTCAGTAGGACTGACGTTGTAAAGCAAACCAACGATCACTCGTGTAACGCCAAAAGCGCCGGCAGCACCAAGCAACACACCTATCAACGCGAGAACCAACCCCTGACCAATGACCAGCTTGAACACATCGCCGCGTTGTGCACCCAACGCGAGACGGATTCCGATTTCATGGGTTCGCTGCGCAACCGAATAGTTGATCACGCCGAACACGCCAATCATCGCAAGAATCAATGCGAGCGAAGCGAACGCGCCAAGCAGCAGTGCATTGAAGCGTTGGCCAGCAACCGAGTTTGAAAACACCTGGTCCATGGTGGTGATCGTTACGGGAAGATCGCGATCGAGTGCCTTCAGCTCAGTACGCGACGCGGAGCTCAGTTGAGCGGGATCTCCAGATGTGCGCATCATCACCGCTAGATAGCCACTCGGTTCCTGTAGATCAGACAGATAGATTTCCGGATTTGGGACCGTGTTCAATCCTGTGTGATGTACATCTCCGACGACACCAACGATGGTCAACCATGGGCTGGCAATGATACGCAGACGTTTGCCCAACGGATCTTCATTGGGGAAATACTGCTTCGCCATTGCTTCATTGATGATCGCGGTAGGTATCGGTTGTGGATCATTGAAATGCTCTGGATACGGCTGCTGCTCGTAGTAGCGCATCACTGGCAAAGCAAGTCGCGCATCGGCGTCGGAAAAGAACCTTCCCTTCTTCAGCGGGATCCGAAGTGTTCGAAAGTAATCATTCGTAACTACTCGTGTCGCTGCTTGTTGATGATCTCCTGCGGGCGGAGTCGGTTGACCATCGATCGCAAAGCCTGACCAGTTGTCGCCGGGGCTAAGTGGCGTCTGTGTAGTTGCACCGACCTCTTCAACACCTGGCAGAGTCTTCAGTCGGGCAATCAACTCCTGATAGAAGGCCTTTTGTTTCTGGGGTTCGCTATACTTCGGGTCGGGCAGTGCGATATCTAGACGCAATACCTGATGCGGATTGAAACCAGGATCAACTCGTACCAGTCGGACAAAGCTCTTCAACATCAGACCCCCGCCGACGAGAAGAATCACCGCCAACGAAACCTCGAGAACGACCAAAGCATTCCCGAGCCGGCGACGTCCTGAAGAGACTGAACTTCGAGCACCATCGACGAGGCCCTGGTATAAACGCGGCTCTGAACTACGCCATGCCGGTGCGATTCCCGTGAGTAGTCCTGTGAAGAGTGAAAAACCGACAGTCGCTAAGAGCACTCGATTGTCTAAAGTAACCTGGTCCAGGCGCGGTATTCTGATCACGGTCGACCTGCGAATCAGATCCATAATCCAAAACGCAGCCAACAACCCGAAGCCTCCACCGATCACGGACAACAGCAAACTTTCCGTCAACGTTTGACGAATCAAGCGCCAGCGACCTGCGCCAAGCGCAGTTCGGATCGCCATTTCTTTTTGGCGAATCGCTGCGCGAGTCAGCAGAAGGTTGGCAACGTTTGCGCAGGAGATGAGCAGCACGAAACCAACGGCGCCAAAGAGCGTTAACAATGCAAGACTGGAGTCGCCAGTAACATCTTCATGAAGCAACAACGCATGAACGAAATGGCCCTTGTTCTCCTGAACCATTTCCTGTTCGAGCTGGCCTGAGACGACTGCAAGATCTGCCTGTGCCTGCTCAATCGTCACTCCAGATTTCAGCCGCCCAATAACTTGGTGACTGTGCTTTCCGACTTTCCTGACTTCACCACGCAGGTCTATTGGCAAGATCACTTCCGGCATCAGCTCAAGCGTCGGCATCACACCCACCACCGCGTAAGTTTGACCGTTTAGGGTTACGCTCTGACTGGTTACATTGGGATCGGCGGCGAAGCGCTGTCGCCAGAGTTTCTCGCTGAGCACCACTACTTTTGCGCCGCCCCCTTGATCCTCCCCCGACACAAAACCCCGACCGATTAAAGGCGCCACTCCAACAACAGCAAAGAAATCTGTCGACACGTGTGCGACGTTGACGATTACGGGATCGCCTCTGCCGGTAAGTGTCAGACCATCAGGCTGTACGAGACTGATTGCTGCAAAAGAATGTGTGCGTTCGTGCCACGCGGCGAACTCATGACCAGACACGGGCAGATTGGCTTCACCCGAATTCGCTTGTCGTTCGTAGATTGATACCAATCGTTCTGGATCTTTGAACGGCAGTCGTCGCAGGAGAACAGCATTTACGAGGCTGAAGATGGCAGTGTTAGCACCGATTCCCAGGGTTAGAGTGATAACAGCAACGAGCGTGAACCCAGGTCGGTTCCGCAACATGCGTGTTGCGTAACGAAGGTCTTGCAAAACTGAATGCATCCTCACTCCTCCTTTCGTTGGTCTGCCATCACTGCATCTACTCGTAACGCAGTGCTACAAGTGGATCGACTTTCGTGGCTCTGCGAGCGGGTAACCAACAAGCAAGCAAGGCAGCGAACAACAAACAAACCGAAACTCCAGCGAACGTCAGCACATCTGTGGCCCCGACCCCGAACAGCAACGTCTTCATAAAACGTGACAATCCCCACGCGCCTGCCAGGCCGATCGCGACTCCGCCAACGGCAAGCTTCATCCCGTTCAAGACCACCATCTTCAACACGTCGCCGGATCGCGCGCCGAGTGCCATGCGTATGCCGATCTCATGTGTGCGTTGTGTGACGGCGAACGCCATAACACCGTAGATACCGACAGCGGCGAGCAGTAGTGCAACACCCGCGAAAATACCGAGCGTCACTGAAGAGAATGAGTAAAGCGCGACGGAGATTGAACGAATCTCTTGCATCGTGTGCACACCGAACACTGGTTGATCTTTATCGATGGACCAGACCTGTTGCCGGACAACTCCCGTCATCGCGGACGGTTCGCCGGCTGTTTTCGCAACCAACACCATCGCGTTCCATGGATCTTGCGCATGCGGCAGATAGAATTCCGGCGTGACCGGAATATTCAGTTCGTGTTTGACATCGCGGATTACACCAACGACCTGCATCCATGGCGCCCGATCAAGGGGCCCTTCCAAACGCATGCGCTTTCCAATTGCGTCATCGTTGGGCCAATACTTTTGTGCCAGTGTTTCGTTGACGATGACCACCGGAGGAGTCCCGGCTTTGTCTTGTTCGGTGAAAGCACGGCCTTTCAGCAAGTCAATGCCCATGGTTTGAAAATAATCAGGAGTGCACACGCGGTAGCGACCGATGTTCTCCTGTCCTGGCTTCGGTTCGGGCAGGCCCTCCACAAGAAATGCGTCCGATGAATTGGATCCGCCGAGTGGCAAGTAATTGACGACCGCCGTTGATTGCACGCCCGGCAGCGCTTTCACGCGATTAACTAGATCCGAGTAGAAAGCTGCTCGCTGCGGGTCGTCTTTGTACTTCGCCGCCGGCAGAATCAGGTTCATCGTCAACACGCTGTCGGCATTGAAGCCAGCATCAGTCTTCATAATCGCGAGAAAACTTCTGACTAATAGACCTGCACCCACAAGCAGCACCAACGACAGCGCAACTTCAAAGACCACCAACGATCCGCGCAGACGGTGTGATGAAGGTCCCGCCTGACGCCCACCTTCCTTTAGCGCATGATTGAGATCTGGTTTCGATAACTGCAGCGCTGGCGCGAGCCCGAAAACAATGCCGCTAAAAAATGAAAGGCCCAGCGTGAATAAGAGGACGGCGGGATTAATGCCGAGGTTGTTCCAGCCCGGTGCATACTTCGATGCCTCGCCCGGATCACCTGCTCTTAGAAGATCGATTCCCCAAAAACCAATGAGAACCCCGAGCAGTCCTCCGAGGAGCGCAACGATCACACTCTCGGTTAGCAGTTGACGGATGATTCTCCAACGACCGGCGCCCAGCGCGGATCTCAAGGCAATCTCTTTCTGTCTTCCAGTTGCGCGTGCAAGCATCAGGTTCGCTACATTCGCGCACGCGATCAGAAGCACAAAACCGACGGCAGCCATCATGATCCAAAGCGCGGTGTCGTATTGCCTCACCGTATCTTTGACGATCGGATAAACGTTCGCTCCGAGGCCGGTATTTGTTTCGGGGTACTGTTGTTCGAGTCGAGAAGTGATTGTGTCGATTTCAGACTGCGCAGCTTGGAGTGATACGCCAGGCTTCAAACGCCCGATCACGTAGAAGCTATGGCTTTGCCGGCTGCGCGAAAGCTCAGGGGTGATTCCCAAAGGGGCGTAGACCTCAGCTCCTTTAGGAAAATTGAATCGTTCAGGCATCACACCGACGACTGTTCGTATGATTCCATTAAGAGCGATCGTTTTACTGATGATGTTTGGATCGCCACCAAAACGACGTTGCCACAAACTGTGGGTGATGACGGCCACCGCGTCCTTGCCGGGCTGGTTCTCGTAATCGTAGAAACCTCGGCCCATGATTGGCTTCGTGCCGATCACGTCGAAGAAGTTTCCGGTTACGAGGAATCCTTGAATCCGCTCTGGAGAATCGCCGCCGGTGAGATTCGCGCTCCACCAGCGGTACAAGGCAAGCTGCTGAAACGATTGATTCTGGTCACGCCAATCGAGGTAATTTGCAAACGCGACTTCATTGTGTTCGACGCCCCGAGACGGAACTTTGTCCCAAATGGCTACGACGCGATCGAGTTCTGGAAATGGGAGCGGCTTTAAGAGAAGCGCATTGACCGCGCTGAAGATGGTGCTGTTAGCGCCGATGCCGACTGCGAGCGTGAGGATCGCAATCGCGGTGAAGCCTGGTCGCTTTATCAAGTTACGTATCGCGTAACGAATGTCGCTCAGAAGACTATCCATCGCGTTTGCTCCTACTGGGACCGCACGCGCTCTCGCGTGCTTCGCGCTCGACCATTGCCACACGAGTCGCGCGCGGGCCCAAGACACACTGGTGACGTCAACGTTGCCGATGAGATCGGCCACGCTCGGTCATTACAACAGAGCAATGCAGGGTTAAGAGTTAACTATCCAGCCGTCTTCGAGCTGCACAATGCGGTTCCCGTACGCCGCATTGGTCTCTGAGTGAGTGACTTGCACAATCGTAGTTCCCTCTTCATTGAGTCGCTTGAAAAGACTCATGATCTCCTGTCCTTGACTCGAATGAAGATTCCCTGTGGGTTCATCAGCAAGAATCACTCGCGGGTTCGCGACGACTGCTCGTGCAATACCAACTAACTGCTGTTGTCCGCCCGACAGTTGCGTGGGGTACAGGTCCTTTTTTCCTACGATCTGAAATCGATCAAGCGTGTCACAAACAATCGATTGTCGATCCTTTCGGCTCACATCGCGGTATGACAGGGGGAGTTCAAGGTTTTCGAACACTGTTTGATCGTCGAGCAGGTGATAACTCTGAAAGACGAATCCGATGTTTTGGTTTCGCAGGGCTGCCCGCTTCTTGCCATCAAGCTTATGAACCGCAACATCGTCAAAGTAGTATTCGCCGCTCCAACTTTGATCGTGCATGCCAAGAATATGCAGCAGGGTCGACTTACCGGCGCCCGACGGCCCCATGATTGAAACGAACTCGCCGGGTTTGATATCGAGATCGATCCGCCGCAAGACGTACGTCTTGGCTGGTCCATGAGCGAACGCTTTTTCAATGTTGCGCAGACTAATCATTGGACCTCGGTGAAACCGCTTTCTTTGAGTTCTTTTTTCGCGGCTTCAATTTCGGCTTTGCGACTCGCGGAGCCGGTCTCTTCCTCGACAATCAATCCATCGAAAAGATGCACGATACGATCGGCATGCTGCGCGTAGCGCGGATCGTGTGTGACCATGCAGATCGTCGCGCCATTGCGATGCAGTTCACGCATTAATTCCATGACCGCTTCGCCGTTCGTTGAATCGAGGTTTCCTGTCGGCTCGTCTGCGAGCAAGATGCTGGGGTCACCGCCGACTGCGCGAGCGACGGCGACACGTTGCTGCTGACCTCCAGAGAGCTGACTCGGCAAATGTTTTGCACGATGGGCCATTCCGACTCGTTCCAACGCTTCCGTTGTTCGCTTCTTACGCTCGCTCGAACTCATGCCACGGTAAGTCAGCGGAAGCTCGACGTTCTCGTAAACCGTTAGATCGCCGATCAAGTTAAAACTTTGGAAGATGAAACCGACCTCGCGATTGCGAATGCGAGCGCGCTCCGACATCGACAGGTTTTCGACCGGATGATCATTCAGCACGTACTCGCCATCAGTCGGTGTATCGAGCAGCCCGAGAATGGAAAGCAGCGTGGATTTACCGCAACCGGAAGGCCCAGCGATGGAGACGTATTCACCTTTATTAATGTCGAGGTGAATGCCGGAGAGAGCGTGTGTTTCTACCTCGTCGGTGTAGAAAACTTTCTTGACGTCGGCAAGATGGATAAGGGGCTGGGAGTTCGCCTTTGTCGAATTCCCGTTGTGACTGGGTTTTGGTGTTGACATGGTATGGGTCCTGTTTGGTTGAAATGGTCTTGAGGTTTTAGGTCCTCGGTACCTAACACCTCAGTACTGATCTTAATTCTTATAGTGGTCTAACTTCTCATTCACCCCAGGCATTACCCTGGGGAACTCAATGGGATTTCAGGTTGGAAACCGTTTCAAGGGTTTCTTCCCGGCGTTGGATTCATAAACCGGTAAAACGGTTCACGTCCCACTAAACTCGGTGCCAACCCCAGGCTAAGCCGGGTGAATGAGAAGGCCTTAATCACAGAATCTAAATCAAGAACACCACCGAACACGAAATCATCGCACTCGTATCCGCTGATACGCGTCGAGTGTCGACGTGTCAGACAAAATAACTTTGTCGCCTTCATTCAATCCGGAAATGATTTCAACGTCGCTCACTGATGTTCGGCCAAGTTTTACCTGCGTGCGGACAGCTTCGGTTCCGTCAGGAGACAACAGAAAGATCCCAACCGTCTGTTGACCCTGACCAAATGCCGGTCGGCCAACATGTAGCGTATCGGCCGGAAGTCGCTCGAGCTCAATCGTGCCATCAACACTCAAGTCGGGACGTGCGCTCGGTGGCAGTGGACCTGTCAACGACGCATCGATCGTGAATGTTCCCTCGCGAGCGGCAGGATCGATGCGCGCGACCTGACCCTGAATGACTCCATTGCGTGTATCAACCGCAACAGGCTGTCCAATGCGAACGTCTTTGATCAGCGTTTCAGGAATCCTGAGCTCAGCCTTCAGTGAAGCGGGATCGGCAACACGCGCGATATTAAGCCCCGGCGTCACCTGCTGTCCGACCTGCACCGAAACCTGTTGCAACACTCCTCCGGTGCCGGCGCGCACTTTCAACGCATCTACCTGATCGCGTTTAAGCTTCGCAAGCACACGGAGCTGTTGCAGACGAGAAGTCTGTGCATTTAATTGCGCTTTGGTTGATTTAGAACTGACGACGAGTCGCTGTTGTTCGACCTTCAATCGGTTCGCGATATCCTGAACGCGAACACGAGATATTTTCACAATGATAGGCGCTATGAGACCTTGCTGGACTAACAACTCATCCGCGTCAAGCTGAATCTTTGCCTGGCTGTATTCAGCGTTGATTGTGGCGATCGTAGCCTGTTGCGTCATGCTGTCGCTTTCGAGCCGCACCTTAAGGTTTTCTTGATCTGCTTCTGCGGCTTTCACCTGGAAATCGGCATCAGTCGCCTGCTGTTCCATCTGCGGATTAGAGAGTTCGACAAGCACGGTACCCGCCGATACTTCCACGCCAGCCTGAACAAGAATGTTTTCGACGCGCCCCTCGGCGGGAGCCGGGACCCAACGCGTGACTTGCGGCACGAGTGTGCCCGAGCCGCGCACTTCGCGTTTCATCTCACCGCGTTTGACGACGTCGATGACTGCTGTGGCTCCATCGAGGGTGGGTGCAGCGGGCTTTAGTTTGGTTAGACCATAGGTGATGCCACCAACAGCTACTAAGCCAACGACAACCAGAATCGCGGTGCGAATCTTTTTCTTGAGCTTCGATTTCGGGGGGCGCTTGATATCCATTTCTTATTACTTCGCTATCCTGGAGAGCAGTTGGGTCCTCGGTCTCGATATTTGGCTGTTGGACCTCGGACCCTCCTGCCTCTGTCTTCTGCCTACTGCTCCTAGAAATTGTGGAGAGCTGTAAAGGCCAGTTGAGAGAGCGGCGATTTCGAGCAGGAAAAGTCGTACGACTAAACTAACTTTTCAAGCAAGTATACAGTTCTCCGCCGTGGCGAGAGTCAAGGCCCGTGCCAACATAATTAGAAGACACCGCCCACACCAAGAGTCTATCGTTTTTCTTGGAGTTTTCGTTAATCTGGGACGAAAAACGCCGATGACAACTAAGTGAATTCACTTAGCAATCAATCATGGTGGGTTTCGCTTACGGGACTTTAAAATCCCACTTTCGAACAAGACCATTCGAAATATTGGTTGGGCCGCCGAAAAATCAGGACGGAAGCAGATCCACCGATTTCCACCGATTACACAGATTGGTTTTTAGAAAGCGCGCATTGATCGGCTGTGCTGATAAACGACAAGTCAGCCGCGGAAGTAATCACCGTCGCTCTCTAAAATCGAATCTGTGTAATGGGTGGAAATCGGTGGATCTGGTTTAGTGTCCCGTCGTTTTGTGGCTCGCCGTCGGTGTGTACAGACTCAATCGTGTCCGCATGCGTTGTTGCCAGGTGCGGCTGTTTGCATCGACTTCTTCGATCTGCGCTATGACATCACTGAGTTTCTCGCCGCCGAGCTGTCGCATCTTGAGATACAACAACGCCGGCACGATCGAGATGAACGGTATGATGAAGATATTAATGAGCGACAAAAACTGCTGGGAAACCTGGATGGACACGTGGTCCTTTGGAGCATCCTTAACGATGCCGAAGCGAATTCGCCCGATGATCAGGCTGACAATCGTTGGAATCAACATTTGAAGGAGGGCAACAATAATGATCGTTCGCCACGCTCGTGAGGCAAGTTGGCGAGCACGCATCCTTGCAGCCTTCGTCTGCAGTCCCTCAATCAAGACAACCGGAGCGTAAAGCGCGTACCTGATTGTGATCACGATGCCGGGAATAATCAGAAGGATATAGCCGACAAGAATGCGAAGCGTGACGAGGAGAGCTGTTTTGAAGAATGGTCGCCAACGTTTACGCAACACAGCAAAAGCATTGCGCAGTTTTACCGGTCGCAGCGGCGCAGCCGAAAGCTGCGCTACGATGACTGCTGTCACGCCTGAAATCGTCGCGGCACTTACAAAATAAGCAACAACCTGAAAGAGTCCGACGAGTGCCATCACGCAGCCGAAGGCGATCTTTTGTCCCATGGTCGATGGCGCCACCCACTTCTCGATCAAGAATAAGGCGGAGATCAATATCACTGAGATAATCACCGGGATGTGCGCGATAAATGAAAGCTTCACGAACTTCCCGAAGTAGTCGGCATAGAGCGTGAATGCTCGTCGGTACAATGCACCGATACCTTCCGACTGCGCTTTCAATGAACTGGCAAATGCAAACGCCGTCTGCGGACGCTTCTCCGGATCCTTGTTCAGAGCTGACATCACGACGCCCGCGACGCGCTTCGGAATCTTCTTCGAGTGTTCTCGCAACTCGCGGGGTGTCTCAGTCAAATGTGCGCGCATCACCGCAGACGTGTGGCCACTGAACGGTGGATCACCGGCCAGCATCTGATAGGCGATGACGCCGAGACTGTAAATGTCGGAACGAACATCGACCTTACCGCCACCGCATTGTTCTGGTGACATGTAGAGGGGGGTTCCCATGATCGCGCCGACGCGTGTCAACGCGGCGCCTGCAGCAGCGGTTGTTTGATGCTGAGTATGAGATCCCAATGCGCGCGTCGATTGATCGAACAGCAGAGTTCCGCCTTCTTCATCTCCGTTAGGAGCGTCGATGTTCGGTTGTGTTAGTCGCGGATTGCGAATCGCAGTTCGGGCGGAGAACAGACGTGTGTCGGCGGCGTCATCGAGTGAACCGAGATTTGTTTTTGCAGGCACAGCTGCAGCGGCTTGATGCTCTTCGCCTTGGTTCGGTTGAATGAGCGTTGTACTCTCTGAATCGGGATTAGCGAATTGAGCTGCCGTATTGTCAATTATCGTTGCCGCAGGATCGTCTTCTGGTTCTCCTGGCCCCGCCGTTGGATCACCAAGTTTTGCGATTCCGAAGTCGAGCACCTTCACTCGATAACTGCCAAGCCGATTCGGTTCTAACCAGATGTTGTCAGGTTTCAAATCCCGGTGAACGATGCCAAGCTGATGTGCTTCCTGTACAGCAGAACTCACCTGTTCAAGAATATCGACGACCCACTCAAGCGGCAGTTGCTTCTCTTCAGCTAACACATCGCCGAGAGTGCAGCCATCGAGATACTCCATCACGAGGTACGCCACTCGGCCTTCTTTAACGCGCGCGAAACCAAAGTCAGTAACGTCTACAACATTCGGGTGTCTTAGCCTTCCGGCCGCACGAGCTTCGCGCTTGAATCGTTCAACGAATTCTTCATTGCGCATGAACTGCGGCGAGATAAGTTTCAGCGCGACGTAACGCTCAGTGCCCAGGTGCGTCGCGAGATAGACCGCACCCATTCCACCCTGCCCAAGCAATTGCTCGAGCTGGTATTTCTCATCAAGTACTTGTCCGACGTATTGTTCTAGTCCCTGCATGAGGCATCCATGCTACAGCATGCGACTGAATAGTCTGTTACGCGCCCGGGACTGTTACGGGTTTCAAGTCAGGGGCGACGATGTTATCGACTCGAGTTCTTGAGTTTGAAAGTTCAGCTGAGGTACTGGCCCATGCTCTGTGAACTGCCACTCGTTCTACAACAGCTGATGAACGAATCCAAATAATCCTATCGACAATTCAAAATATCGTGTCCTTATATTAATGCTTCTTTATGTGAAGCGCATCCGCGATCATCCATAAACTCGGACTTATCCGAATTCTTAGACCGTAAGTTCAGATCACGAGAGCCTTGAACAAACACTCACTCACTTATTCATCCATCGGAGAGAGTAGTACCTGTCACCGATTTCGGCGACTTTTTCGATGAAGTGTTCGCGCGAAATCGGATCCATTCTTCTTCATTACAAACAAAGGCATGAAGCTTGCGGATGCAAGTTGCGGCATGGCATCACCAAGCTTTCGCCGCTCTTCCCAATCGAAGATCGTGAAGCTTAATTTTTTTCGGAATGTTGTCGCCTTCGGCAATCGCCATGTTTATGTGACAGCTGCTCAGCTGCCTCTCCCCGCTTCGCTGAGTAGTTATTTCATCATCTGCCAATAACGAAAGAAAGGAAAATCTTCATGAGTTATCTTCGCGCTCAACTTTCGGGTGCCCGTGTCGTCATCGTGCTCATGAGCCTGTTGTTTACTGCCATCACCGCAGTTGCGCAGGTAACGACCGGCAACCTCCAGGGAGTCGTGAAAGACCCGAATGGTGCAGTCGTCGCTGGTGCGGCCGTCAAAGTCACGAACGTTGACACCGGGATCATCAAAGAGACTGTGACCAATGATGAGGGATTCTATCGCGTTACAAATCTGACCCCCGGTCCGAACTATAAGATCGAAGTTTCTGCGACTGGCTTCACAGCAGCAGCGGTCGAAAAAGTAGCGGTTCGACTCGCAACTGAAAACAACGTAGACATCGGCTTTACGCAGGCCGCCGGCGCAAGTGGAACGGTGATCGTCACGGACGAAGCCCCGCTGATTCAATCAACGCAGAGCCAGTTGGCCCAGAGCTACACTCCGGAACAGTTAACGCAGTTGCCGTTCAACGGTGGGTTGGTTGACAACCTCGCGCTGCTGACACCCGGTGTGGTGACGCCTGGTGATACCGACTTCGCAAACGGCGTCGGTATTTCTGCAAATGGATCACGCGGTCGATCCAATAACTTCCAGATCGACGGGCAGGACAACAACGACAACTCTGTTGCTGGTCCAAGCTTGTTCATTTCGAACACAGAAGCGATCGGGGAGTTTCAAGTTATCACAAACAATTACTCAGCAGAGTTTGGCCGCAACTCAGGTGCACAGATCAATACGATTACAAAACCTGGCACCAACGAGTTTCACGGAGCCCTGTTTGAGTACCACTCTAATTCAGCCTTGAACGCGTCGGACAATCTGGACGATCGCGAACGAGGTAATTTTGGCTTCTATTCACGCAACGGCTTCACTGATTTTGCTGGTCTAGCCGACCGCCGCATCCGCGGTCCATTCCGGGAAAATCGCTTCGGCGGCGCTCTGGGTGGTCCGATTAAAAAGGAGAAGGCATTTTTCTTTGCCACGTACCAGGGCGATCTCACAAGAGGAGAGTTCGTCTCCAGTGGCATCGGCTCTGGCGGTTACACGTTTACTCGCGCGAGTGCAGCATTGGCGCAATCGCTCGGTTTACCAGGTGCATCGATCCTGACCAATACAGGGGTGGGCGGTGGTCCAGCATTTGTTGAAGGCGTGGGACAATTCTTCGTTGTACCTCCCGCGGCTGACAACGATGGCGATGGAGTAGTTGACACGTTTACTGCTCCCGGTGGTGGATTGTTCAACAGTCTCTTCGTTCGCACTCCGGGCGGAGCGATTGTTCCTTTACAGACGGGTGAAGGCGTTCGCGTTCTCAAGTCTGACTCCACCAGTCACCAGTTAATAACACGTATTGACTACAACCTTACCCACAAGGACGTGTTGGTTGGCCGATACATCTTCGACGACACAGAGTTCCCACTGGGAACCGGTCGCTTTACTGCGGGCGCGGTGTTCGATGTTCCTTCACGTAACAACAACCTCGGCCTGCAGTACACGCGGACTTTGTCGAGCAATTGGGTTAATGAAGCGCGATTCAATTTTTCGCGGCTGGATCTGAAGTTTGGCGATCCGGCAGCGCCCCTGCCAGCTCCGGGAATCGGATTCACAGGCACTCGTGACTTGGAGTTCAATCCAACGGCACTCACCTTCGGAACGCAGAACAACCTGCCGCAGTCGCGTTTGGTTGACGTGTATCAGTATCAGGATACTGTCTCGGCAACCAAGGGAAATCACGCGTTGAAGTTTGGAGCCGACATTCGTCAGCAGAAGACTGCAAACTTCTTCCTGCCAAACTTCCTCGGCACTTACACCTTTGGTGGAAGCAATCCGTTCGCGACGTCATTGAGTGCTACCTCTGGACTTATTCCAGCCGGAACACCATTCGTTTTCGACGATGGCACACCTCGTACTGGCTTCCGTGCAACTGCTTTCGAGAACTTGTTGCTCGGTCGTCCCCGAACCATCAACTTCGCGCGTGGAAATCCGCAAGTCGAGACAAACCAGAACGATTTCTTTTTCTTCGTTCAGGACGACTGGCGTGTTCGCCCGAATCTAACTTTGAACCTCGGCCTTCGCTACGAGTACTCAACTCAACCGTTCAATCCAATCATTGAGGCGAGTAATGCACGCGAAGCCGACCCCAGCACGGCGCTTTTTGATCCGACGTTTCCGCTCGCATTCAGAACTGCGCCTTTAGTGGCAACAGACAAGAACAACTTCGCACCTCGCGTGGGCTTCGCATGGTCGCCTAATTTTGATTTTGGCGGCGGCCGCTTCCGCGATGGCCGAACGGTCATCCGTGGAGGTTTTGGTGTGGCTTATGATCCGAGCTTCTTCAACATCGTAACTAACACGGTAACGGCTGCTCCGTTTGCCGCGACTGGTACGGTGAACCAGGTTCCAGGCGGTCCAGGGTCGGTGGTGTTTCCATTCTTACCCTCAACCGTCGCGGAGCTTAATCTGACACCGGGTACAAACGGCGGCGATCCTCGCTTGTTCAATCAAACACGCGTGGATCCTAACCTCTATAACCCGTATACACTTCAGTTCAACTTCGGCATTCAGCAAGAGCTGTTCAAGAATTCGGTACTCGAGGCGCGTTACGTAGGCTCGCGCATCGTGGGCCAATACCAGACAGTCAACGGTAATCCAAGTGTTGCGTTTCTTAATCGCGCAGCACAGTGCCTCGGCCTGGATGCTGGAACGTTCTCGCACGGTCATGTCGTTGGAACGCCAGCGGGCAGCGCAGCTGCTGCATGCGCCGGAGCAGGCTTCAACAATGCTCCGGGAACAAACGGAAACGGTCGCATCGATCCGAGCTTTGGTTTAGTTCGTCTCCGCAATAATGGCGCGATGTCGACTTACCATGGTTTACAGACTCGGTTCGACACGCGGTTCCGCAATGACCTGGTGCTGAACATGAACTACACGTGGAGCAAGACCATCGATAACGCCTCCGAGATTTTTTCGACACTCGGTGGCGGATCCACGGTGGCTCACTCGCAGGATCCATTTGATATCACTGCCGGCGAGCGTGGGTTGTCAGCTTTCCATCAAAAGCACAACTTCACCGCAAACTTCATTTATTCGCTGCCGTGGTATCGCGACCAAAGAGGCTATGTCGGCCACGCACTCGGCGGGTGGGAGGTTTCCAGCATTATCCGCTTGGGCTCAGGCCGACCGTACACACCCGTTAATTTCGTTGCCTCTTATGATCCGACCTGGGATGTCAACACATTCATCGGATCTGGAGGTCTTCGTCCCTTTAACGGCAATCCCAGCGCGCCTGTAGGTACACTCGCGGTTGGTAATGTTGCCGCGCAGAACTTCATTGGCGGAGTTACAACCGATTCGCCCACAGGCTTCTGGATTTACAACACCCTGAACCCTGGGTCACAACCAACACCGGGCACTCTTAATGATGCTCGCTTGGTCTATAACGATTTCGGTATGTTCTCGCTACTCGGAATTCCGTTGGATGCGCTCGAGGCATTCAACCACTTCCGTACGCCGTATGGTGACGTCGGTCGTAACACGTTCTCTGGTCTGCCGTTTTATGGCGTGAACATGGCGTTGTTCAAAACGACGAAGCTGACAGAGAACTTGAAACTCGAATTCCGCGTTGAAGCTGCGAACCTTTTGAATCGCAGAAACTTCGGAGTTCCGGATCCCGTAACTGAGGACGCTTATCTCGGTGGTGCAGTCGGTTCCTTCCAGAATCCTGGTTGGAATAACGGCAGCCAAAGGGAGTTGCGTCTTGGCATGCGCTTTATCTTCTAACTGAGCAGGTTGAGATGAAACTCTCACGTGCCATTTGCGAGGGAGAGGACGAGATCCTCTCCCTCTTTTTTTGAGGACTGCGGTATTCAGTACCGTGCGCGATAGCGCATCGCCACAACTCAACCAGATGTATGGGTATGACGTTGGGTATTGGCCATGCGCTATCGCGCACGGTACTGAATACATCATTGGACGTCATTCATAACGCGCGGTAACATAACTTCTCCGCGTGTTACGCTGCTCTAACTCAAATCAAAGAGATCTCATGTCAAATCACTCTTTCTTGACCCTGCTCGTACTCATACTCACGTGTCGACTCGCGTTGTCCGTTTCAGCCCAGGATCCCAAAACTCAGGAAGAGACAGTAAGAATCGCAACTGCCGCAGTGCAGTTCGAAGCTGTCGTTACTGACAAGAATGGCAGACCTATCACCGGCTTAACGCGTGATGACTTTCAGGTACTTGACGAAGGCGTGGGGCAGCCACTCGATCTGTTTGTCGCGGTCAATAAAGGCCAGCCGTTCTCAGCCGACCCGAATTCCTCGAACGCTGCAACACGTGCAACTACCCCGTTAGTTAAGCCGTTTGAAGGTCGTTACATCGCCGTCATCTTCGACGATCTGAGTCTTTCAGCAGATAACTTCATTCGCGCGCGGAAAGCACTGAAGGATTATGTCGATACGAAAGTCACCGAGAATGACATGGTGGCCATCATTTCAACCGGTGGGTCGTTGGGATCGCTGCAACAGTTCACGAATGAAAAGCGCCGACTTCGTTATGCGATCGATCGCATTAGCGCGCAAACAAGCATCGCCGAGAAGCTTCGCGATCCACGATTCAAGATCACCGTCACTGAAGCAGTTCGCATCGACAGCGGCGATCGCTTGACGCTCGAAAACGTAGTACGTCGCGTTCAAACTGAAGACATCGACATGCAATGGATGCCACCCGAAGCGATCGAAGCGCAGGTGCGTGGAACAGCTCAAAGTCTTGTCACTCAGCTAAACACCGTTCTTCGAACAACGCTGCGAACAATCGAGAATCTGTCGCGCGGGATGGCTGACTTACCTGGCAGAAAGATCGTTAACCTGATCACCGAATCCTTAACCACGGCCGGCGGAACCACGGGCGACGTAACAAACCAGATACTTCAGACCATTGATCAGGCGCGTCGGAGTGGCGTCAGTGTCTATGCGATCGACGCCGGCGGAGTGAAGTCGAACAACGTCAGCGCGAGCGAACGCGTCACGGCCACTGGCCTGCAAATCAGAAATACAAATGCGAGTTCCACATTCACCGACTTCGAGAACATTAGTGGAGCTCGAGCGTTAGCTCTTGGCACTGGCGGAGAAACGTTCGCGAATGCCAACGATCTTTCCGTTGCTCTTGATAAAGCTACCGCTGATTCCACCAGCTATTACGTGCTCGGATTCAAACCTGCGACGTTGGACAATAAATTCCATCGCCTGACCGTCACCGTTAAGAACAAGCCGGATGTTGTAATTCGAACCCGACGCGGTTACTTAGCGCTGAATCAAGAAACAGCGCGCGGCACCGCAACGGAATTGGCAGCGGCACTCATATCTCCGGTTTCAAGGACCGACCTACCTTTGGAAGTCGTTGCGAATGTAGTTCCAAAAGGCAATGCGCAAGTGGTTGTCACGGGTCTTCATATCGGAAGGAAGCATCTGACAATTCCGGATCCGAAGGTCGAGAAGAATGCAGTCTACGAGGTTGTCGCATGGGTGTTTGCTGCCGGTAAGGATCAACCTGTCGGCGTTATCAAGACCGACGTAACCTACGACTTAGCCAACGCGAAAGCGACCGAGAAGCTCGAGCAACAAGGCTTCCTGATGGCCCACACGTTCACTGAATTGCCGCCAGGTGCCTATCAAGTTCGCGCGGCGGTACGAGAGAAATCTACAAAGCTGGTCGGGTCGGCGTATCAGTTCTTCGAGATACCTGATCCGAGCAAGAGCAAAGTGATCAGTGTGAGCAGTTTGGTTCTGTCACCAGAAGGAGAGGCCGGTTTCCGCGGGCACAACAGTTTCAAAGCGGGGACAAACATGGACATGCGCTACATCATTTACAACCTGAACAGCAATCCAGAGCTCGTTCAGCTCGTGAAGCTTGTCGACTCGCATGAGAACATGTTGTTGAATTCTCGTCTGCAAACAGCAACAGCTCCGTCGCCCACAGACCCTGCACAGTTTCCGCAGGGAACACGTCTCAAGGTGCCGATTCAGCCAGGACAATATTCATTGTTCGTGATTCTTCACGATCCCAAGACAGCCTTTGAAACCGAGCGGCGAGTAGATTTCGTTGTGGAATAGACCATTTACTCAGACTCGGGCTCAAGGCTGTTAGCTGCCGCCTCCCAACTCGACTGACTTCTCCAAAAACCCTCAGAGTAGAGCTTAAACATGAACACTTTCTGTTCAGAAAAATGTATGATTCTCCGAAAT
>JBKPMX010000051.1:0-15773 GCA_046765655.1 Acidobacteriota bacterium | reverse complement strand
TCCATGGCTGCAAGGATGATCTGCTTCTTAGTTTCCGCAACCGCCTCATGATAGCCGGCCGTTGACCGCGCAACGTGCGCTCCGCTTTCTAGCAGCGCTTCTGGGAGGTCTTCCGGAAGGATCAAATCAGTAGTGCCGAGTACCACAGCGCGTTCGATAGCGTTTTCCAACTCCCGAACATTACCAGGCCAATCGTACGCGCTAAGTCGGGCGCGCGCCTCCGGGGATAACCCACGAAGCTTACGATTGCACTTGATGCTGTATTTGTTAGCAAAGTAGTTGGAAAGAAGCGGAATATCTTCACGTCGATCTCGTAACGCCGGCAGCTCAAATGAAACGACATTAAGTCGGTAGTACAAGTCCTGGCGAAACTGTCCCGCTTCGATTGCTTCTTCCAGATTTCGATTAGTAGCAGCGATCAAACGAATATCGATCTTAATCGTCTGTGTTCCGCCGACGCGTTCGAACTCTCGCTCTTGCAAGACTCGTAAAAGTTTTACTTGTAGTGCCGAACTCAACTCGCCTATCTCATCGAGAAAGACCGTCCCGCCATCCGCTATCTCGAGCCTGCCTTTCTTCTGCGCAAGTGCGCCTGTGAACGAGCCCTTTTCGTGACCGAACAACTCACTTTCGAGCAACGACTCGTTAAGGGCGGCGCAGTTTACGGCGACAAATGGTTTCTGCGCGCGTTTGCTGTTGCGGTGGATCGCGCGTGCCGCCAATTCTTTGCCTGTGCCACTCTCACCCGTAATCAATACAGTTGAATCTGTCGGCGCAACTTTTGAAATGAAGTGATAGACCTTTTGCATCGGAGCGCTTTCACCGATCATGTTGTGATCGATATTCACGTCTGCCAGCAGTCGTTGATTCTCGCTCTCAAGCCATTCAAATTGCCGGGCGTTTTCAATGGCCACCGCGGCGATTCCAGAGATTGCTGTAACAAGTTGCAAATGATCCTTATTAAACTGGTCGTGTGGATCTGTGCTGTCGAGATAGATGACGCCCAGTATCCGGTCAAGCATCATGAGTGGCACGCACATGACTGATTGTGCACCGGCAGCGATCAAACTGTTGGTGCCGAGGTCTGGATCCAAAGGATTGCTTGTTAGCAGCGCAACACCGTCGCGCATCACCTGACGGATGATGGTGCGGCTGACAATAACCGTCTGGTCCTTACCGTGTAGCCGGTCTAGACCAAAAATTGACGCTGGATCCGGCGACCCTTCGGTTGCGAGAAGAATCGCTCCACGTTGTGCAGGGACAACTTCGAACAAGAGCAACAGTAAACGTTCCTGCAACTCTTCCAACCCGCGAATCGCATTGATCGTCGTGCTGACTTTCATCAGCGCGCTGAGATCGCGCGCCATCAAGTAAAGCGCATCGTCGAACCGGACCTGAACGGTAGAGCCACTCAAGACCTGCCGTTCGTCCATCTCAATCTGGCTTGACTTTGAACTCTCGTCACCTTCAAACAAGAGGAACAGAAACTGCGATTCACCGATTCGAATTCGATCCCCGTGTTGCAGGACGCGAGACCTAACCGGAACGTCGTTAACGAAGGTGCCGTTCAGGCTGTCGAGATCATTGATGACGTAGTCGTCGCCCGATTTTTCGAGTTTTGAGTGGCGGCGGGAGACGGCAGACTCGGCGATGCAAAGATTCGCCGACGTTTCGCGCCCGATTACCGCGCCTTCATCACTGACATTGAAGACGGCGCCCTTTAAACGTCCCGAAATGGCGGCAAGTCTTGGTTGCATTGGTAGAGAGGTCAGGTTTAGTCAACGCAGAGTCTACCAAAATCATTGCCGATTGCCGATTTTAGATTGCCAATTGGGGACCCTGCAGCAAAAGTTTACTCAACCGATGTCCGATACGCTTTAGCCTGTAGTGAATCTCGCGGCGAGACTACCTGCGAAGTAAGTTGACCCATGCGTACGACAAGCTAAAGAGCCTCTTGCAAAACTCAACCTCTCATTCTCCCCAGGCTTCAGCCTGGGATCAGTGCTCGGTCGAAACTAGAAACCGTTTCAACGGTTTTCCTTCGGATATTGAGAATTGCCCCGCCGGTTCGGAAACCGTTAAAACGGTTGCCGAAAATCAACGTGCCGCTGTGACCCCAGGCTAAAGCGTGGGGAGAATGAGAAGTTGAATTTGCAAGAGCAACTAAAGCGTATCGGACAGTTGAGCAGGACCAGAAACTTGAATCTTCCAGATCTCAGCGGGGTGAACCGCCCTTCCTCACCTGCAACCTAATTAGCTTGAGTGGTGCTAATGAAATTGAGTAGTTGATGTTCTATACCTTGAACTTTCTTACTACCCCGGTGCTTATTGCGGGATGGGACTCTGGAACTTTTCAGTTTGCACTCATTGTTAGGTCGGACAGGGATTTCCTCTATCCATTCAGTTAACTCGCCTATCCGATCAGATAGTAATCCTTTAACCGTGAAACGCCGCTTCAGTCCGGGAGATACGTTTTCATTCGCGTTTTCGCGTGGTCTCACGAGAGATCGACTCTGGCACGAGCATCGCTATATGACGCGCAGGGCAAATCAACAGAACCCCAACACCGCGATGCCCCTAAATTAAGGAGGAGCTATGAAAAAAGAAGTTGTTAGAGGAACGACAATGATGCTGCTGATGGCCGCACTCGTACTCGTTACCGCCGTTGCTTCGGCACACGCTCAAACCCGATCACGCGCCGATGTGCCGTTCGATTTTGTCGCCGGCAACAAGACTTTACCCGCTGGTAACTACACCATTGCCGACGGTACCCAGGGACGCGAAGTCGTCAAGCTAACCGCGAGACAAAAAGATGCATCCGCATTCGCGATGACGATACCAATTACGAGTAAGGCGGGCGCCCAAAACGCCAAGCTCGTGTTCCACCGTTACGGTAATCGTTACTTTCTCGCTGAGATTTGGACCGGTGGTGACCGCCAAGGTCAGAAGCTTGTGAAGTCGCGCGAAGAGAAGGCGATTGAAAACGAGATGGCAATGATCAATTCGAAGACTGACCGGGCCGCGCGCAGTTATGAACAAGTGGAGATCGCGCTCGTCAGAAAGTAAGCGTAAGAGTTAATCGAGCCCGCGCATAGGGAACGACAACCGCGAGAGCAACACCTAAGTCGTTTCCTTCCCCAAACCAGAACGGTAACTCAACGCCCTCGAGTTGCCGTTCTGGTCTTCTTTTTAAGGACCATCAATTGCCAAAGCCGATCGGCAATTGGATTGGCCAAGACAGCTGAAGTAGGAATCATTTGAGAATTTGTCAAATAATAATTCTCAAATGATTCCCGATTCTACTTCGCTCCATCAAGCGCATGTTCAAAGCGTGGTGCGATTTGATCCAACCACTGATTCAATTCACTCTGCGGATAGTACCTTCCCTTCAGCATTACTCCGCTGCGTTTCTGAGTGTTCGCAATGTCTACTAACGGATTCGCATCAAGCAACAGCAGGTCAGCACTTTTTCCTGGCTCAATCGTTCCGGTCTTATTTAGCGTTCCGAAGAACAGCGCCGGATTGCGAGTCGCGGCTTCGAGCGCAGCGTAATTCGACAACCCGGCGTCGCGCAGATCTATCAACTCCAAATGCAACGTGTAGCCGTAAAGCATCAGCCACTCCGGTGTGTCAGACCCAGCCATCACGTGTCCACCCGCATCATAAATTGCCTTAACGATCTTGTTTCGGATAGCAATGTATTTCTCGCGCTTCTCAATTGGAGCAGCGGTCGCCAAATACTTCTTACTGACACCGGTCCAAAGATCGACAACTTTTTTCGGATAGAAACGAATGTCAGGCTGGGCTTTGAACGATTCCTCCGTTCGACCTTTGCCAAAGGTGAATTTGAAGAGGTGAAGTGTGGGAGTAACAAATGGATTCGATTGAACCGTCAATCGTGCAACTTCCGGGATCTTGCTTTCGTCGATGTAATCGATGCTGTCCCAGTTTTTCGGGTTATAAAGATAGATATCGGAAACAGAACCCTTAACGGGCGCGGCCTCCGGCAACAGAGCTTCAAGATATGAATCGAGATGTTCGATCTGTTGACGAGCCCGCAGCGCGCGCTGCAAACCGATGGACCTGCTGTCAGCGTGGCCAACCACCTGGATGTTTTGTTTACGCGCCTCGGCGATTATCGCTTCGTACACCTCTGGTTTCAGGTAAGTCGTGACCTTAATGTAGTCATAGCCGTCCTGCTTAGATTTGATGACAGCCTCTTGAGCTTCGGTCTCTGTTGTCACCACGTAAGCATTCGTTGATTTGCGACCTGTGAACTGTGGGCTCGCCGCGTAAATCGTCGGGGCGATGATTTCTCCGTTGCTGCTTTTCTTACGAAGAACTAATTGCTCAGGCGTGCCGGTCATTAGGCGAATGGTGGTTACGCCATACGCGATCATGATCTTGAGTTCATCCTCCGCGAGCGGGTCGGGAAACTCATCGTCAGTGAAAAGATGAACGTGCATGTCCATAAGACCGGGAATCAGGAACTTCCCAGTTCCATCAATTCTTTGTGTGCCTGCCGGGATTCTTATTCCCCTTGCGTCACCTATCTCAGCTATAAGTCCGTTGCGAACAACGACGGTTTGTTTTGTAAGAACGCGTTCGCGGTCCATCGGAATCACGTTAACGTTCACGAAAGCGACGACGTTTGACTGGGGTGAATTGTTGCTGGTTTGGCCGACGACTGATGTGGCAAGAAAAAGAAGCAGAAGCACTGCGTTTTTCATGGTTCTAAAAGTCCTATTGGAACGCTTGGGTGAATCGTGAATAGTGAATAGTGAATAGTGAATCGTGAATCGCCAGACAGCTCAACCCTCTGCGCAGTCTCGGCGTACTCTGCGTCTCTTGCGGTTATTGCCCGAATTACAACCCTACACAACCGAAATCGAAGCGAGGCTCTTTTATGTGATGTTGAGCGTTAATGACGTTGAGAATATAACCGCGAGAGACGCAGAGCACGCAGAGGGTGCGCAGAGACTTGAGCAGTCATGAACGCTTCACGATTCACAATTACGGAACGATGCGCCAGTTGTTGTTAGGTTCAATCGGTATCTGCTTATTTCGTTCCGCCCAGTCGATAATCAACTCCCTTATCTCTTCACTTGATCGATAAACGACGGGCGCATCTTTGTACATCAAATAACCGCCACCCCCATTCACACGATAGTTGTTTGTTGCCAAACGGAACTTTTGATCCGGTGTCACCGGCTGGCCACGGAACTTCAGGTTCTGTATGCGTTGACCCATAGGTTTTGAGATATCGAGCTGGTAAGTCACACCTTCGGCAATATCAAAATTGTAAGCAGGAATCTTGTCGTTGATTAGCTCAGGCGCTGTCTTGCCGGGTTCGTAGTCGCGGAAGTATTTCGCGGAGTGTTCTAGAGCGTCCTTCAATTGCCGACCAGTTACTTCAAGCACCGCGAGTGTGTTCTCGTAAACGTATAGACCGGCGATATCGCGAACGGTGACGGGCCCCTTAGATATCCGGGCGTCTGAATTAAAGCTGGCAACCATTGATACGTCCGCTTTACCGGCTTCGAGTTGCACCTTCTGAATAAGATCGAGAATCGCGGTGTCGCGGAATCGCGCCTGTCGTGCAGTCAGCTCTTCTTTTGATTCACCAATAACGTGATTGAGCCATGCTTGCGTCTCATGATCGTACGGTTCAGCGATCTTCGTGATTTCGGCGTCGGTTTCGACGCGATCATCGACTGCAATCGTTCGCGCTGATTTCGCGTACACACGCCAACCGGCCGGAGTTTTTTCCAGATAGACATCGGCGCGAGCGAGATGGCTTCCCCAGCGATTAGCCTGTGTGAGTAGAACGCCGTTAATGAAGAGCGACGGCACTTCACGGTGTGTGTGGCCCATAAAGATCGCGTCGATTCCCGAAACGGTCTTCGCAATCGTGACGGCCTCATTCTCGTTTGGCACTTGCCCCGGATTTTTCTCGCCTGTTCGCAGGTCTTCACCAAGTCCCATGTGCATCGCGACGATCACAACGTCAACGTGTTCTCTCTTTCGCAGTATTGAGACCCACTTCTTCGCTTCGGCCGTCGGGTCATGAAAACTTAGACCAGCATAGTTGGGCGGGTTATCCCAGTTCGGAACTCCTGGTGTGGTTAAACCGAGGACGCCGATTCGCGCTCCCCCAACTTCTTTGACGATGTATGGCTGGTAATGAGTCTTACCGGTTGCCATCTCGTAAGTATTTCCTGAGAGCCACGGAAACTTCGCTTCGCTGCGTGCCTTCTCCAACACCTTTAAGCCAAAGTTGTACTCATGATTGCCGACAGTCATCGCGTCGTACTGCAACCGGTTCATCGCGAGCATCATTGGATCCGGTGGTTGGTTGTTCTTGCGGTTGTGATACGACTCCAGTGGTGTTCCTTGAATCGTGTCGCCTGAATCGATGAGAACAACATTGGGTTGTTCGTTTCGCACGCGCCTAATGAGAGTCGCTATTTTGGCCAGACCGCGGTTGTCAGGCTTGTCAGTGTAGTAGTCGATGGGATTGATGTTGCCGTGAAGATCAGTCGTGCCGAGGATAGTTATCTGAATGCGTTGAGGTGCGACGTGGCCAGTGGGAGCGCTGATCAGAAGCAGCAGAAGAACCAACGCGTAATAGAATGCACGAAATTTCTTAGTAGTTATCGCCTTCATAATCAACAAAGAATGCACAGCGGACTGAATGTAGTGGGGCACAGTCAGTGCCGTAAACGCGGTAGCGTCGGGTCGTCATACATTACAACTCACCATCATTGTAACGGACCCGACGCTACCGCGGTACGGTACTGACGCTATCTATTCACAAACACTTCAACAGCCGTTAGCCCGTCGATCGTTACTTCGTGGACCTTCTTGAAGTTTGTCCGGACTGCCGAAAGCTCATCTCGATTTTCAAAGTATGTTCGGCCTTTTTGCACTACGACATAAACCACACCCGGCTCTGTTGTTGGATTGAAGTCGGTCGCTGAAATTGCATGCGACTTTAGATCGGTGCGGCCGAATTTTGTCAGATAGTGTCGCGCTACGGCTGGTGTCTCATGCGCTACGGTCGAGCCTTGCGGCGCAACGTCGCAGACGAATCGAAGGCCTTCACGCAAGCCGTCGTCGTAGAATTCGTCGTGGGGGAAGTAGTAGCCCGCTTTATCCGCTGCCAGTGCGTTTGTGTACAGCGCGTAATGTGGACCATGCGTGGCCGCGATCATTGCAGGCAGACCAACAAAAAGCGCAACGACTGCCACGGTCACGCCCACTCCAGCGTGTTTCCATTGCGGTAGTCGATTCCGCACTGCGCGAACCAAAGCGACAACGCCGACTGCGGCAAGCATGTAGACGAACGGCATCAACGATAGCGTGTAGCGCAGCCATTTACCGCCGATTAATGAATACGGAATGATCCAAAACAGAAACATGAACAGCAGAAATGCATAACCAGGTTCCTTCCGACGCCACGTCGCGACGATGAGGCCGACTAGGAAAGCGCCAACGATGAGCAGCGGCACCTTCACCACGAGGAATAGTAGATAAAAATAAATTGGTGTTCCCCAAAAGGGCGAACTCGACATGTTGTTCTTGTAGAGCTGATCGGCGAATAAGTACCCGGAATGTGTTAGCAGATGTTCACTCAAGTAGGCGTTCAAATAATCCCAGACTTGAGGGAGCAGCACTGCGGGACAAGCGATTAGAAACACACCAACGATTAATAAAAAGAACCACCCTGGAGTTTTTCCACCAGGCTCACCTGGCTCGACTTTTCGAACACGAAAGTTGTGGTGGTAAAGCATGTTCAGGCCCAGGTAGTGGGGAAAATACTTCGAGGCGATCATGAAACCGAACGCGACAGCGCTGGCAGCATAGTTTCGATGGCGGGTTCGAGTATTCACTGGCGAAGTTTGCTTGGCGCGGAGAAAAAAGTAGAAAGCAAAGAGCATGAAGAACACGAGCAGCGTGTCTTCTTTACCGATCCGGTTATGAGTGATGGCATTTATTCCGAATGCCCAGAAGGCGGCGGCAAGTAAACCTGTCCAACGATCGAAGAAAGCAGCAGTTAACAAAAACAGCGGGATCACAGTGAGGGCGCCGAACAACACGTTCGGCAAACGGAGAGCAACTTCTTCGCTACTCGTCGGCGCGACATGCATCGACACAAGCATGAGCGCTTTCATCACCATCGGGTGTTCGGCATTTGCTGAAAAGTCTCCTTGTTCGTAAGAGTGAACAGCATCAAGCTTGTTCATCTCATCTTCAGCAAAACCGATCGCGCCGAGTTGATTTAGCCGGAACCCAAACCCGAGAACGACGAGCAGTGCGAGCGTCCCCACAACACTCCACTCCATAGTCGCAAGGCCGAGACGATCTTTGCGGCGCGTGGTCCATACACCGTCTCGGGGCTCGATGTCGACAACAGACGAACTAAACTTCAGATTACCTGCCAAGGGCGAGGCGTCCTTCCTTGATAACGCTACTTCGTTGCTGGCTGACCGGGGATATCAGTACGTTACTGATTGCGCCCAATAGTAGTCAATCGCTATACCGTGTTTGAAGCTTAGACGAAAATGCATCGGAGTATCCACACATTACGCAGATTACACAGATTAAGAACGTAGGCGGTAACGTTGAGCAATACTTGCGCTGCCGACATGACTTCATTTGCGTCCTGACTAGTTAATCCTTAATCTGTGTAATCTGTGTAATCGGTGGATGGCTTTGTGTCGGAAGTTGATTGCAGATGGATAATCTCGTTACTTCAAATATCAAACAACGTCCAATTAGGACACTGGTCAGTGTCGCGGGCATCGCGCTTGGTGTAAGTCTCGTCATGCTCTTCACCGGCCTGGCACGTGGTATGTCGAACGATCTACAACGACGCGCTTCGAACGTGCGCGCCGAGCTGATCTTCATGCGACCCGGCGCAATGCAACTAACTACATCAACTGCAAACCTCAGCACGAAGTATGTCGACCTTCTGAAGAAAATCGATGGCGTTGAAGGCGCGCTGCCGATCATTCGTCATTTCGTTCAGGGCAGCAAAGGCTTTGGCTTCGAACAGATTGATGGTGTCGACTGGGATGGTTACGCGCGCATGAATGGTCTCGGCATTGTGAGCGGCCGCGGTCCACAGGCAATGGATGAAGTTGTCATCGACGAGACTAAAGCGCGGCAAAACAATCTGAAAGTCGGCGACGCGACGAAACCGTTGGGTAACAAAGACTATCGGATTGTCGGAATTTATTCACCGGAGTCAGGGCCGCGCGTGAAGATGCAAATCCCGGCGATGCAGCAAGCCCTGGAAGTCGAAGGCAAATGTACCTTCATTTTTGTGAAGCTCAAGAATCCCGATCAGACGAATGAAATGGCAAAGCGCATCGATCAGGAATTGCCGGGGAACAGGATTCAACGCACAAGCGATGTATTTACGAGCATTGAAAGCAGTATTCCCTATCTCAGCGTCTTTCTGCGCGTGCTGGTTGGTCTGGCGGCAGTAGTCAGTGCGCTCGTCGTGATGTTAGCCATGTACACAACGATCACTGAACGAACGCGTGAGATCGGAATCCTAAAAGCGCTGGGTGCTTCGCGCGGTTACATTGTGGGCGTGATCGAGAAGGAAGCGATCCTGATCAGCCTGATAGGACTCGCTGCAGGTTTCGTCGTTTCATTCATTGCTGGTTACCTGATCTCGAAGTTCTACGGACTGCGTTTCGAATACAGCATCGCGTGGGCACTGACAGCAGCGGCGATTGGTATTCTTGGGGGTGTGCTCGGCGCGCTTTATCCTGCTTTGAAGGCTTCGAATCTGGATGCGGTTACCGCGCTCGCCTATGAATGAGAATTTAACCGCAGATCTACGTGGATGAACGCAGATCCGAATTAATACATTGGAAGCTAGGATGGCTTCTGAATACTTAATTCTGATCTGCGTTCATCTGCGTAGATCTGCGGCTGATTATCCTGTGGTTCGTCAATCTTCGGTTCTTGGACCGCGCTTAGCGAAAATCCGCGCTTTAGAATCAGAACAACTCCGACAGCGCTCCAGACAAGATCACGTCCCTTTCTCACGATCGCCAAAGTCACACCAATCGCAGTCGTAAGTCCGAGCACTTTTGAAAGCATTCCCGTGCCTGCTTCGTCTACTCCAGTCCTCAACGGAACAAACTTGAATGTCACGTTGATGATCCGGTTCACCGATTCGAGTATGAAGGCAGTCAATAGTGTCGGTTTGATCGGGCTGATGTAATAGAGGGTCGTATAAATCTCCAGGACGCCGGCGAGGTGGAAAGCAAACTCCAACCCAAATATTGTCAGAAAGCTGGTACGGTTCCGTTCATAAAAGCCGTAGATGCGTTCCTCCAAAGTCTCCGCGCGCGGAACCATTTTATTCATCCAGTTCCGGGCTATTCCGCGATTGGATAGAAAGCTGAGGGCCCCACTTAACAATTTCCATTGTTGGCGCACGATGAAGAAGACGAGTGGCGCCATGATCAGAGTCACGACCAGAGCGCCAATGCTCGCGTAACGCAGGGCCTTCGGCATCGAGAACGTGAGCAGCAGCGTTGCTGTGCCCGCGAAAATAAAAAGTGCTACAGACAAACTGTAGAAAATGTTCTCAATCGCTAAGCCTGAGAGTCCGATCATGAGCGGCAGGCGATGTCTAACAAAAACAGCTTTTGATGGTTCGCTCACGGCGACACTTGCGAGTGGAATGATATTGCCAAGTGCATCACCCATTAATCGCGCCTTCACGGCGTCGCGAAAAGGGAGTTTGTGCGGAGCTTCAATACATTTGGTCCAGGCGAGAGAGCGAACGATGTAGCGAATAGAGGAAATCGCGAGTACGAGAAGAAAGGCGGGACCAAGCCGGCCAATACCTGCCGTGATTTCTGCGACACCGGCTTTCTTTACGAAGTAGATGAACAGCGCGAGACCAAGCACGCCGAAAATGATTCCAAGAGGAGCAAACTTCCGGCGGCGATTGTTTGCTGCCTTCGCATTGTCGGTCGAAGCGGTAGTGGGCATTTCAGTTACGGTAACACAGCGGCGAAAGGTCATCCATACAGTGTTGTGGCGGTTTTTAGTTTGTACCTAGGAACTTAGTGCTTAATACTTTGTGGTCTGTGCTTTCGTAGGTCGATCCCTCCGACCACAAGAACTAAGCTCAAAGAACTAAGCACAAAGCTCAAAGAGCGAAGACCAAGACGCAGAACACAACAAAGTCCATTCCAGTCCATTCACGCTGTCTTTTGCCTTTTTCGTTTTGCCTTGATTATGATGCTACGTTCTAATTGAATTCCCTAAAGAACGAGTTATTTAGACATGAGTCAATCCCAGCCCGTCATGGCGCACATCCCCCATCAGCCCTTAACAACACTTTCAGAAGACGAGCAGATGTTTCGCAGCAGCGTGCGCGAGTTTGCTGAAGGAGAATTGCGCCCGCGCGTCGAAAAGATGGATGAAGCCGGCAAACTTGATCCAGCGATCATCCGTCAATGTTTCGACCTCGGCTTGATGGGTATTGAAACTCCTGAAGAGTATGGCGGTGCTGGAGCAAACTTCTTTACGGCCATTCTTGCTGTCGAAGAGTTGTCGCGCGTCGATGGTTCAGTCGGTGTTCTTGTAGACGTCCAAAACACGCTTGTGAACAACGCGTTCATTCGTTGGGGTACTCCCGAACAAAAAGAAAAGTATTTGCAGAAGCTGGCATCCGAGTCAGTTGGCGCTTATGCGTTGAGTGAACCGTCCTCAGGCTCAGACGCCTTCGCTTTGCAAACACGTGCCGTCGACCAGGGGGATCATTTCTCACTTACCGGACAAAAACTCTGGATCACAAACGGAAATGAAGCTGACATCTTCGTCCTGTTTGCGAATGCAAATCCTGAGGCTGGTTATCGCGGCATCACTGCCTTTGTAGTTGAGAAAGGCTTTGAAGGTTTTTCGGTCGGGAAGAAAGAAAACAAGCTCGGTATTCGTGCATCATCGACCGTCGAATTGATTCTCGACAACTGTCGTGTGCCGAAGGAAAACGTTCTTGGTGAACTTGGCAAGGGATACAAGATTTCCATCGAAACTCTGAATGAAGGACGCATCGGTATCGGTGCGCAGATGATCGGGATCGCCAGTGGCGCGCTCGAGAGTGCGCTTGCTTATACCGGCGAGCGTCAGCAGTTCGGCAAATCGATCAATCAGTTTCAGGGCGTGCAGTTTCAACTCGCAGAAATGGCCACAGCGCTTGAGGCCGCGCGACTGATGGTCTACAACGCCGCGCGAATGAAAGATGCAGGCATCAACTTCGTGAAAGAAGCGGCGATGGCCAAGCTTTATTCTTCACGGGTGGCAGAGCAAGTGACTTCGAAAGCGATCGAGTTGTACGGTGGCTACGGTTACGTGAAGGATTACCCGGTCGAAAAATACTGGCGCGACTCGAAGATTGGCGCCATTTACGAAGGCACTTCGAACATGCAGTTGCAAACCATAGCAAAGCTGATCATTGGTAAATAGTTAATAGTGAATGGTGAATAGTAAGAATGGCTTCGTCGAGAATAGAGATATTCAAACAGATGCTTGTTAACGATCCGATTAACACCAGCGTTCTGTTTGGCCTCGCAAAGGAATATGAAAAAGCCGGCTTAGATGCTGATCTGATAGCAACGCTCGAGCGCTATCTCGCTATCTCAGAAGATGAAGGTAACGCTTACGGAATGTTAGCTGCTGCCTATGAACGTTCGGGTGAAGCGGACAAGGCGCGGAGCACTCTGCAAAAAGGAATCGACACGGCTCAAGCGCACGGACACCCAGGCATGGCTGAAGAGTTTCGGATGACGTTGGCTAGCTATGAATAACGACACGAAAGTACTCAAGCTCGTACGCAAGAGCGCTGAAGAAGTAACACTGGAACCGCCTCAGGAATCGGCCGCTCCAGTTCCGCAATCGGTCCCCGTACCAGTTCCCGCGCCGGTGCCAGCGCAACCTAACTCTTCTCCGCAGACCGCGAGCGCTCCAAAAACAGCTAAGCAGAAATTGCCCGATCGCAAGACTCTGCTGCAGATGTATCGCACGATGTATCTGTCGCGACGCATCGACGATAAAGAAATTCAGCTCAAGGGACAGAACAAAATCTTCTTTCAAATCAGCGGGGCGGGACATGAAGCAATACTCGTAGCGGCCGGTACTGTATTGAAGCCCGGCTACGATTGGTTTTATCCCTACTATCGCGATCGCGCTTTGTGTTTACAGTTGGGAATGACGCCGGAAGAACAATTGTTGTCGGCCGTCGGTGCCGAAGATGATCCAAACTCTCATGGCCGACAGATGCCCTCACACTGGGGACACAAGAAGCTGAACATCGTTTCACAGTCGTCACCCACCGGCACGCAGTTACTCCAGGCTGTTGGTTGTGCTGAAGCGAGTTATCGAGCGCAGCTTGTACCCGAGATTCAAAAGCTCATCAAGAATTTTCATCGCGATGAAGTTGTGTATGTCTCGCTCGGCGAAGGCACGAGCAGCGAAGGTGAATTCTGGGAAGCGTTGAATACCGCAAGCAATCTGAAACTGCCCGTGGTCTTTTTGCTCGAAGACAATGGCTACGCCATCAGCGTACCCGTTGAAGTGCAAACGGCGGGAGGTGACGTTTCGAAACTGGTCGAAGGGTTTCCATCACTTTACGTTCAACGCTGCGATGGAACGGATCCGCTTGAGTCGCTCGAAACAATGCGACGGGCGGTTCAATACTGTCGCGACCGAAAAGGCCCCGCGTTCGTCCACGCCAGAGTGATCCGGCCTTATTCGCACTCGCTTTCGGATGATGAAAAGCTCTACCGGCCAGACGAAGAACGGACGAGTGACGCTGAACGAGATCCGGTGAAGAGATTTGGTGCATTCCTGATCGATGAGGGCGTGGTAGACCAGGACGAGTTGCAGCAGATTAAGGACGAGGTCGACCGCGGAGTTACGAAAGCTGCCGATATCGCGCTCGCAAGCTCGCAACCCGCACCTGAAACGGTTACGCAATATGTATTTTCGCCGGACGTCGATCCCACAAGTAAGGAATTCGATACTGAACAGAAGGCGGAGCTTTCAGGCAATGCCGGCACGATGGTCGATTTGATCAATCGTTGTCTGCACACGGAAATGGCGCGCGATCCGCGCATCGTCGTTTTTGGTGAAGACGTTGCCGACTGCTCACGCGACAAGTACTTAGAAACTGTCAAAGGCAAAGGTGGAGTGTTCAAGGTCACTGCGAATTTGCAGCGCAAGTTTGGTAGCCAGCGCGTTTATAACTCTCCACTTGCGGAAGCGAATATTGTTGGGCGCGCGATCGGCCTGGCGACCCGCGGTTTGAAGCCCGTCGTTGAGATCCAGTTCTTTGATTACATTTGGCCCGCAATGCATCAGATCAGAAATGAACTAGCGCTGTTGCGTTGGCGCTCGGCTAACGACTGGAAGGCACCTCTGGTAATTCGGGTGCCCATCGGCGGTTATCTCAAAGGCGGTGCGGTTTACCACTCCCAGTCAGGAGTGTCGACCTTTACACAGATTCCAGGACTACGAGTGATCTATCCATCAAATGCGCTCGATGCAAACGGACTCTTGCGCACAGCGATTCGTTGCGATGATCCGGTGCTGTTTCTTGAACACAAGCATCTCTATCGTCAGGCGTACAACAAGTCGCAGTATCCCCCGGACGATTTCATGATTCCTTTCGCGAAAGCAAAGGTAGTTCGAGAGGGAACAGACCTTTCGATCATCACCTACGGCGCTTTGGTCCAACGATCATTGGTCGCGGCTAAGCAAGCGGAGCAAGAAGGCATCAGCGTCGAGATCATCGATCTGCGAAGTCTTGTTCCCTACGATTGGAATGCGATCGTCGAGACCGTCAAGAAGACAAGTCGCGTGATCGTTGCGCATGAGGATTCACAGTCGTTTGGCTATGGCGCAGAGTTGGCGGCGAGGATCGGTGACGAGTTGTTCGAGTATCTCGATGCGCCGGTGCGTCGCGTTTGTTCACTCGACACGTTCGTAGCCTACGCTCCGCAGTTGGAAGACGAAATACTTCCGCAAGTCGCAGACGTCGCGAAGGCGATCACGGAGGTGCACTCGTACTAAACCCGAACTGTGAACTTGGCTCTTTGTGCTTTGTTCTTCGGTTCAACAATCATCATCGACCGAACAAAGCACAAAGAACAAAGCACGAAGAACAAACGCCTAAGCTTTCACTTCACACATTCGCAACAACTTAACGCCCAATAAAAATACAGTTCTGTATGGTTCTGTTCCGGCGATCTCCTGCAGATCGCTCTCATTGTCCCGCCCAGCTAACTTGTTTGAGTTGGCATGCATGTTGCCCAAAATCTCGGGTGAAAACGGCTAAGAAACAGCGTCTTCCCCGACATCTTCCCCCCTGCTTGGAAATAATCGCGATTAACTGAAGTTCACAAAGGGAGGTGAAATATGAAGAGGCAAGCGCTGAGCGTTTTAGCCGCGGCAATCCTAGGGCTCACAACCGCGGTTTTCGCTCTCGGACAAACAACCACTACGACCGTTACACAGACGGTGCAAAATCCAGATGGTACTTATACCGTCATTGAGTATCCCGCCAAGAAGGAAATCAAGCTTCAACTGAACCCCGTTACTATCAAACGTGGCAAAGGCATCGCCACCATTCTTAGAGACGACGACGGAACGCGAATCAAATTGAATTTGACTGACATTCCTTCAGACGTAACAGCTCTGAACCTATATGCTGTCGACGACACAGGGACAGTCACCCCACT
>JBKPMX010000050.1:0-25058 GCA_046765655.1 Acidobacteriota bacterium | reverse complement strand
ATCCTGACCGGCACCGGACGAATCAAACAAGTCTTTCACCATGGTCAACGCGCCATTGTGATGCTGAATCATTCCAGTCAGAAATAGATGGTCAAAGTCTTCTCCATTGGCCGCTCGCAATGCTTCCATCTGTTTTGCTGTCAGCATTCCCGGCATGAGCATGTTATGACTCGACATATCCATCCCGGGCATGTGTTGCATCGGCATCGATGTCGGCTGACCTCTTGTTGCCAGCCACCGCTCCATAAACTTGATTTCGTCTGCCTGTGAGTGACTGATGCGTGCACCAAGTGAGCGCAGATCCTTATTCGTCGTATGCGACTCGATAAGCGCGGTCATTTCAACAGCCTGCGCGTGGTGCATGATCATTCCCTGCATGAATTCGATATCTTTGGCAGACAAGGGCGGTAGGTTGGCTCTGGTCGACGAAGGTAGAGTGCGCGTTGGCTGGCCGGGTGCACCTGGCTGCACAACGACCGGACTGGAAGATTGAGCGTGGGTGCAGACTGAGACTGCTAACAAAAAAGCGATAGTTAAGGTGGCAAAGGGCAAGCTTCGGCAAACTGTGATTACTGAACGCATCCTGCTTCTAGGATGAAAGGGCCTCATCGTTGTTGATTGGTCGAGAATTGCAGGCCCTAACATTATCACAAAAGCTGCAAAGCATGCGATTGGTGAGCGACCCGCGTGCCGGGTGCGTTTCAAGCCTCGGCGCAACCTCCGCGTCCTGAGCGGTTATGGAAGTGAGACGAAAACCGCAAGAGATGCGGAGAACTCAACATCTCATTCTCCCCAACCTTTAGAGATGAGTAACCAAGCGGGTCGCAACTGCAACGCTCAATTATCAGTCGACTCATCAATGTCTTCCAGAAACAGTCGCACCTTTGATACACGGCCTCGCTTCGTTACCGGCCTGTTGTCATCGCCGACCCAATGATCGGTCGTCGTTAACCTCATACCGGTCAGGTAGTTTTCGCTAACTTTTGTTGCAGGCCACCGTGGACCTTGGGGCCGATGGTATGGAAATGTGTCTTTGCCGATTAGCAAGAAACGCTCCGTGCCTGGTTCTAGGCGAAACCGGTGCGTGAGATCCGTGACGTCGGTCATTCCGAAGTTTTGATGAATAACTAAAACGCCATTCTTAATTGACAGGTCAAGAATGTATTGCGGGACGAACGTCGCGAGCAGCTTTGTAGTAACGACGGAACGCCTCAGTCCAACGCTGTCAGATAAGAGTATGAGTAACGCTTGAGATTCCGGCGCCGCGACAACGCCTGACGAATCGTAATCGTTTGGTACGATCTGAAGAACGTGATCCGGAATTCGATCTCCATTTAGATTACCTTCGACGGTCGCGCCAATTTTGAAACCGGGAGGAATGAAGTCCTGCGGCTTTTGTCCTTGCGCCGGCACTCGCGCTGGGTTGAATTTGGGTCCGTCCTGCGCGTTCGCTTGTACGCTGAGGACCAAAAAAAATAGAAATGAGGAGGTGAGCATTCGAAGCATACAGATTTCCTTCCACCTAAGCAGGAAGCGAATTCTAGAGCCGGGACGGCTGTCCTGTCTAACCTCATTGCATTGGAGAATCAAAACGCGGTCGAGTAGCGCCGACCGCAAGGACTACGCCAAAAAGGGGATATTCAAAACTGAATTTGAGCGCCAACTGAATAATCCTCGGATTGTTGCTGGTCGAGATAATCCGTCCAAACGCGCCGGCGTTGTTGTTATTGATCGTGCTTTGTTTCCATCGATGCTCCCGCCAGATGAAATCACAGCATTTAAGTCGCTGGTGTACGAAGATAAGGGACTGCAACCCTAGAGTAACAGTTGGCTTATTCCCCAATGATCTTCACCAGCACCCTCTTCTTACGGCCGCCGTCAAACTCGCCGTAGAAGATTTGCTCCCATGGTCCAAAGTCCAGTTGACCACGGGTGATGGCAACAACAACTTCGCGCCCCATGACCTGTCGCTTGATGTGGGCGTCGGCGTTATCTTCGCCCGTCTTATTGTGGTGATATTGATCGACGGGTTCATGTGGCGCGAGTTGTTCAAGAAACGTCTCGTAATCGCGATGAAGTCCACTCTCGTCATCGTTGATGAAAACAGAGGCGGTGATGTGCATCGCGTTTACTAACACCAAACCTTCCGTCACGCTACTATCGCGCAAACACTCTTCGACCTGAGGAGTGATATTGATGAACGCACGTCGAGTCGGCACGTTGAACCACAGCTCTTTTCGATAACTTTTCATCAAGTCCTCCTCGGCCGGTTTTTGGGCCAGATTTTCGCAGATGAATGCAGAATAGGACTAAAGCAACTCAACTGAAGCAATTGAGCAAATTCCGATCTGTGTTTATCTGCGAAAATCGGTGGCCCAAAAACGTCTAATGATTCAACAACATTACGCCTTCGCCACTACTGAAGATACCAGCGACGCATCCTGTCATGAGTGTTGCAATGGTGGCGGCCAACAACGCTCGTAAGCCGAGGTTGGCTAAATCGTCGCGGCGTGATGGAGCAAGCGCTGCAGTGCCCCCGACAAAGATTGCTACAGCTGCTACGTGCGCAAAGCCGCAAAGCGCGTAACTAAGGATCACCACGGTCCTTGGATCGGTCACCTGTCCACTGGAGATCAGTTGGGCCAGGTGATTGTAGGAGACGACCTCCGTCAGGATAACCCGTTCACCCAAAAGGCGCGCTGCCACTGGTACATCGCTGGTCTGTAGCCCAAGCAGAAATGCGAATGGATAAAACAGCCAACTCAGCAATCGGACAAACGAAAGCGGCTCACTCATTCCCAACCATGAACTACCGGCACCAAGTATTTTGTCGATCAGCGCAACCAGTCCGAGGATTGCGATCAGTAGCGCGCAAATCCCTGCCGCCAGCTTTAAGCCTTCCATCGCACCCTGAATGATTGAACTTATCAAGTTGCCGGACCGGGCCGACTCGTCTTCGCGAGGAACTCCGGCAAGCGTTTCCGGCGTTTCAGTTTCAGGAATGAGTAACTTTGCGACGACCACTGATGCAGGAATTGCGAGAACCGAGGCCGAGATGAGGTGTCCGGCGATCTCAGGAAATAAACCAGTCAGAAAAGCAACATAGACTCCGAGCGTACTCGATGCGACGGTAGCCATCCCTGTCGTCAATATTAAAAACAACTCGGAGCGCGTCATCCTTTCGAGATAGGGCCTGACAACCAGCGCCGATTCAATTCCCAAAAAGATGTTAGCCGAACTGGATAACGATTCTGCGCCGCTGATTTTCATCGTTCGGTGAAAGAGCTTGGCAAAAAGGCGCACGAGAACTTGCAGCACGCGGAGGTGATACAGCATCGAGGTAAGCGCTGCGAAGAAGATCACCACGGGTAGTACCTGAAAGACGAGGATGAAACCAACTGACCCTTGCTCTCCAGGACCAGCCGCAAGTGGTCCAAACAAGAAGACAGTGGCGCTCTTTGTTGCACTGAGCAAGGCGAGCACGGCATCGTTCAGCCACAGCAAGATGCGGTGGGAAAAAGGGAAGCGAAAGATCACCAGACCAATCACCATTTGTAGAGCAACGCCGGCGGCAATGGTTTTCCAGGCGACTTTTCGCCGGTTACTGGATAACAGCCAGGCGAGTCCGGCGAACACTATGAACCCCACCACTGACATAGCGTGATGAACCATATCCTTCCATCCTTTGTGTTGATCTAATTGAAGCGTGCGTCGATAGAACGTGGAGAGATTACACAATCACGTGGCAAAACAGTCAGTACCCCGACGTGCGGTCGCGGGATGTCCGATACACTTCAGTTTGTCGTTACTCTCGGCAGAACCACTTCCATTGTAGCCTGCCGTATCAGTGAGTCACGACGAACTAAAGGAAGCTCTGAATAAGTCACGACGGACGCTATTCAGTACCATGCGCGGTAGCGGATGGTCACTGCTCAACCCTCGCGATAACACATTTTTCTGAATTGAGCGCTGGCCATCTGCTACCGCGCATGGTACTGAATATCCGATGCTGTGACTTAATCCGAGTTGAGCAGACTTTCCTTCAGTTTGTCGTAACTTGCTTGGGACTCAATTTACATCGGAATTTGCACATGAGCTTCTCACGACAAACTGAAGTGTGTCTGACATCCAGCTATCGTACTGACTGTTTGTTGCATGATACCCCATTCGGGCGATATGGCCGTCGCAGTGCAATTGCGTCTGAATAAGGTCTCACAAACCCGCCTTGGTATATGTCGTAGAGTTTGGACGAAGGTGTAAAGAGTGATAGTTTCCGTCCGAATCTTGTAAATCCTGTCTAACCAATCGATGGTAAAAAACAAATTCGATGATGACGTCGACATCCTGTTCACACTGCCTTTATCGGAATTCATCGGAGCGCGAAAAGCACTCGCCGCTCGACTGAAAAAGGTCGGACAAGGAAACGATGCGGAATACGTCATGTCGCTCGCCAAGCCACCTATCTCCGCGTGGACGGTGAATCAGCTCTATTGGTATCACCGCGATGAGTTTCAGGCGTTGATTGACGCTGGCGATCGCTTTCGCAAAGCGCAAACGTCTCGGAGTGCCGGCAAAGTCATCGACATGCGCGACGCGCTTGATGCGCGACGTCAAGCGCTTGCCGAGTTGTCAGATCTCGCGAGCAGCCTTCTTGAAGAGTCAGGTCACAATGCGTCATTAGAGACTTTGCGTCGCATTACCACCACACTTGAAGCGCTTTCGGCGTACGCATCGGCTTCCGACGGTCCAACTCCGGGCCGTCTCACGAAAGACGTTGATCCCCCAGGGTTCGAAACGTTGGCTGGATTCACTGCAAGTGCAGGCGCGGCAAAGTCGCCGAGTGCTAGTTCCACAAAGAAGCCACTGCCAGTCGTTAAGTCTCCGCAAAAGGGGAAGGGAAGCGAAGCCACTCGGCTGAAAGAGATTCATCAGGAAAAGATCGCCGCCGCAAAAGTCTTGTTACAGGACGCGAAGAAAGCACTTGTCGATGCACGGTCCAAGGCCGAACGATTGGAAACTGCGCAAGAGAAGGCGGATCGTGAGATGAAAGACGCAGAAAAGCAGCGGCGCGAGGCCGAACAGCGATTCAAGAAGGCGACTGCGATATCGGAAATGGCGAATCGACGCGCACGCGGAGCCGCGGATGAGTGGGACCAGGCGACAAAAGCGATTGATGATGCGAAGCGTGCGGTTGATAAAGCAACCAAACAACTCGAAGCGCTATTCCGCCAATCGCCGGGGAAATGACGAATGACACCGACTGTCGTCGGTGGAAGCGTTCAGATCCTTTCTACAACCGCACTCGACCTCACTACCTCAAATCCCACGGACGGGCAGTCGGTGGGACTCTCGCCCTCGGAATTATTGTTTCGGTTAGAATGGCCGCTGCTGTATTGCAAAAAGTATAGTCGTTTGCAAATAGAGAGGGCTACGATGAAACGTTTTCTATTTTCCCTTGCTGTTTCAAGTGTGCTGTTCGCTCTTACTTCTGTCGCCGCAACCGGACAAAAGCCTCAGCAACCACCGACGCCTCAGCAACCGCCAATGTCGAGCGACGGTCAAAGTCCCGCGCAAAAATATTTCTCAGACGTCGAACTGATCAATCAGAACGGTGAGAAGATGCGCTTCTATAGCGACGTTCTTAAGGGCCGAGTGGTCGTGATTCATTCCTTCTTCTCCACGTGCCAGAGTGCTTGTGTTCCTTTGATCCAGAACATGCGAAAGCTCCAGGACATGCTTGGCGACAAAGTCGGCAAAGATGTTTATCTGGTCTCAATCACAGTCGATCCAATCATGGATACACCGGGGCGGCTAAAGGCGTTTGCGACGAAGAACGGTGCGAAGTCTGGATGGTTTTTCCTGTCGGGAAAAAAGGAAAATGTTGATTGGGCACTATATAAGCTCGGACAATACGTCGAGAATAAAAACGACCACACCAGCGTCATCATCATGGGTAACGAGCCCACTGGACTGTGGAAGAAAGCTTTTGGTCTCGCAAAGCCTGAAGAGTTGTTAGCGATTGTGGAAAGCGTACTCAAGGATAAGTGATAAGTGATGAGTGATAAGAGCCAAGAGCGAAGGGGCAAGAGCAGTCTTCACTTTACACTTATCACTTGGCGCTTACCGCTTGAGAAAGAACCTCATGCGAAATACTGGACCCCGTGACCAACAGTACTACGTTCAGCCCCGAATACCGCGTTCGATTGTGAAGATACGCAGCGGTAGCGGCCGCGCCCGCAGGTTCTGCAACCAAGTGTTCGTCGAACAAAAGAGTGCGGATCGCTTGAAGCAATTCCTCTTCTGATACCAGCCTTACTTCGTCAACCAACTCCCGGATCGCCCGCACATTTGATTCGAGCGGGACACACGTGGCTAACCCATCAGCAATCGTGTTGCACGTCTCTGTAGTCACCACGCGATGTTGTTCCCATGATCGGACGTAAGACGGCGCCTGTGCAGCTTGCACACCGACGATCTTCACTGCGGGATGTCGGCGTTTTGCTTCCGCTGCCACCCCGCGGATTAAAGCGGTGTCCCCCATCGGAACAATAATCACATCCGGTGTGGAAACTTCATCCAGGATTTCTGCCGCAATCGTCGCGGTACCAACAGGCACCAGGTCATCGCTTGCGTCATTCAAAAAATAATAATCGTTCTCCTGTGCAAATGCGGCGGCCGCATTCCCTAGAGACTGATCCTTCCACTCAACTTCTACAACGGTGGCACCGAGCGAGATTATTCGCGCTCGTTTGATCGGGTTCGGAGATTCTGGCAGAAAGATTGTCGCGGGAAGTCTTGCCAAGCGAGCGGCGTATGCGACAGCTGCACCATGGTTGCCGGTGCTGGCAGCGACGACGCCGTTTATAGATCGCCCTTCCAGATTCTTCATCAACGCGTAAAGTGCGCCGCGTGGCTTGAACGATCCGGTCGGCAGGTCAGTCTCGAGTTTTAGAAATATTTCAGCATTTGAATCGCGCGCTAATCGCTCAGCCGGTAGCAACCGAGTGGGCCGAAGAAATCGCTTTAACAACTCGCGCGCTTCGTTGACTTGTTGAGTTGTAGGGAACATCAACCGCCTGCAATCGCCCCTATCACATAAAACGGTTCTTTCCCCGACGCAATCTCCTGCGGTAGCGGATCGTCAGGAGAGTTGTGCGTTATATCCTCGCCGCACGCAAAGAACCTGAGAAATGGCCGGCGCTCTCCCGAAACGTGCTCACGGATCGTCCCACGCAGCATCGGATATTGTCTCTCCAATGCATCGAGGATTGATCGACGCGTCACTTCACCTTCGATCTCGAGAGGTACGTCTCCGCTGACACCAGCTAGCGTGCGTAAATGTGCCGGCATTGCTACCCGGATCATGTGAGCGTCTGGACCTCCACTGATAACACTGCCGGTAGATCCCGAACGATAGGATTCCATGTATCGCCCGCATCAGGTGATGCATAGACCTGTCCACCAGTAGTGCCGAAATAAACACCGCACGAATCAAGCGAGTCGATCGCCATCGCATCGCGCAACACGTTCACGTAACAGTTACTCTGCGGTAGTCCGTTCGTCAGTGGTTCCCATTCATTACCACCTGAACGACTGCGGTAGACACGGAGTTTTCCATCTGGCGGATAGTGTTCACCATCGCTCTTGATAGGAACGACGTAGACTGTTTCTGGTTCATGTGCATGGACGTCGATCACAAATCCGAAGTCGGTCGGCAAGTTGCCACTGACTTCCGTCCATGAATCACCGGCATCGTCGCTTCGCATTACGTCCCAATGTTTCTGCATGAACAGTAGGTTCGATTTTGACGGATGCTTGGCGACGTGATGGACGCAGTGGCCCACCTCGGCATTCGGATCCGGAATATATTGAGAATGAAGTCCTTTATTTATCGGTTTCCACGTTGCACCGCGATCGTCACTGCGAAATGCACCTGCCGCCGAGATTGCGACAAAGATTCTTTCGCCGTCGAGAATGATCGTGTGCAGGCACATGCCACCGGCGCCCGGTTGCCATTGTGAACCTGTGCCGTGTCCGCGGAGTCCGGGAAGTTCTTGCCAGGTTTGACCGCCGTTGGTCGACTTGAATAACGCCGCATCTTCAACACCGGCGTACACAACGTCCGCATCATCGAGCGACGGCTCGAGGTGCCACACGCGTTTGAACTCCCATGGATGCGCAGTGCCGTCGTACCACTGATGTGTCGTCAGCGGTTTGCCGGTTTCTTCTGAAGTGTCGTAGACGAACTTGTTGCTTTCGCCCATCGGCATCCCTTCGGGTGTTGTCTTAGGTGCACCTGCCGGCGTGCCCGGTTGGAACCAGGTCTTACCACCGTCGTCTGAGCGTTGAATGATTTGGCCGAACCAGCCGCTGCTTTGTGAGGCATAAATTCGATTTGGATCTGCTGGCGAGCCTTTGAGGTGATAAAGCTCCCAACCTGCAAAATGGGGCCCGCTGACGTCCCACTTTTCGCGTTTTCCATCTGAAGTCAATATAAAAGCGCCTTTGCGCGTGCCTACGAGAACTCGAACACTGCTCATGTTTTAGACTCCTTCTGCGCTGAGTTAGCTTCCAATCATATATCGAATGGCGAACGCCTAGATCGACACGAAAGTAAAAACTTTGTATCTATCAACGTTCGAACACTCGGGTATTTGATTCAGCGGCGATGATTATTCACTAGTGTAAGAATGTTTCCCGCAAAGGCGCAAAGGAGCAAAGAAAAAAATAATAGCTTGATTGTTATCTTGGCTCCTTTGCGCCTTTGCGGGAAATACTTGGTTGCGGCTGTGATGGAGAGATCGCTGAGGTTGTAGAGAAGAACTTCAGGTTAGGGCACTAACATCCTGGCCAATCGATATTTTAGGGAGTTCTGCAATAGTAAGTCCGCCACGCGCTGGAATCTGCTAGTATTGCTAAAGTTCTCGCGGCTCCTGCTATCGCCGCACCCCATCCACAAACTAGCCAGAGGCATCCGAATCCAGGAGCGTAGACCACGCTCACAAGCCGTAAACCAAACAGAAATTGCGACCAACTATGTCGAGTCTCAGGGAGCCCGACTCAACTAAATCGACGGCGCTCACTCCAACCGGGTATCTAATGATTGTTGCGATTGGCGTGGTCGCATGCCTACCGCTCTATCTTTACGGCCTTCCGTTGCTACTTGATCTGAATCACCACTACCGAACTGCCCTCGGCTTTTTCGAATCAATCGTAAGCGGGAATTACTATCCTTCCTGGCATCCGAGCACAAATGGGGGCTATGGCGATCCCAGCGTTAGGTTCTATCCACCCGCGCTCTATTTTTTGTTATGTGTCTTCCGGCTAATCACACGCGATTGGTTTTTTGCGAGCTTACTTACGGTGACGTCGCTGTCAATCACCGGCGCATTCGGCATGTATCTCTGGGCGCGTTCGTTTACCTCACATTACTACGCGCTAGCAGCCGGTCTACTCTTTGTGTTATCGCCATTTCATGCGAATGAGTTGTATCAGTCCGGGATGTACGGTCAATATGCCGCTGCGAGCGTTCTCCCGTTCGTCTTCGCTTCAATCGACCGCATCATACAGCGACGAAAAGAGTCTGACGTCGCTCTGCTTGGCCTGAGCTACGGTCTATTGATTCTGTGTAACGTTCCAGTGGCCGTACTCGGTTCGATAGCGCTAGGTATCTACACTCTAATACGCCTCGTTGAATCGTTCGAGCTAAGGATTCTCCACCGCATTGTCATCGGTACCTTACTGGGCGTCGCATTGAGTTGTTTCTATTGGCTGCCTGTGCTGCGCGAAATGAAATGGAAGTCGCCGAGCGGAATTGATCAAGGAATGTGGTTCGATTATCGAAACAACTTTCTGTTCGCACCGTCACCGAGTGTGATGAGCGACTTCCTGTTACCGCTGCTCGCGCTCTCTACAGTTACGATGGCGGCGCCGATCATGGTCCTTGTGTTCAAAAAGAGTAGGCGAGTAGTTGCCCCAACCATTATCGCTATCTTCGGGTTCTTCATGTCCACAGCGCTGAGCAAGCCGATCTGGGACAGGTTGCCGATCCTGCAGGAGACACAGTTCCCTTGGCGTTGGATGACCATAAGTTCTGCGTGCATTTCATTATTGGTCGCTCTTAGCCTTTCTGAGATGTATTCGATGTGGCGTGGACGCCTGCGAGCTCTATCGATAGCATTCACTGGATTCGTCCTGTTCGCGCTTAGCTTCACAATTTTCCAATTGATGCGTGGAGCGATCTTGTCTGATCGAGCCTCGTTCAATCAGAAAGTCGAATGGCTAAAAGGCTCTAATACAAACCAGGATTTTCTGCCGATATGGGTGAAGGGAAAGCCGCGCGAAATGGAGTCGGAAGTTGAAGCTGCCAATCGTGTGGTGACGGTGCTTGATTGGTCGGCGGAGCGAAAAGTCTTTTCAATTGAACCAGGTCAAGCGACTGACGTTCGTCTCAAAACATACTACTACCCTTACTGGCACGCATCGGCGAACGCGATTCCGCTGGTCACCAGATCCGGAGATGATGGCGCGCTGATGATTAAAGTCCCTTCGGAGAAAACTACAATTGAAGTAAAGTTCACGGAACCGTCGAGCACTTACATCGCTGGTTTAGTCAGCATCGCTGCCTTACTGATGATTGTTTCGCTACTGGTTTTCCCTAAGCTTTCCTGGTCTCTCGCAAGAGTTTCAGCCCCTCGACCAGCGGTGGAAAATCAAGGAGCGCGTCCTTCTTTACTCCCCAGGTGGTGAATATATAACCGAGGAGTTTTGGACCAGCGTGTGGTCGGCTAAATTCGATTAACGCCTTTGTTGCTTCAACATCTTTCCATCCTGCGGGCAAAACTCGAAAACCCTTCTCTATGAACATAGGAATTGAAGGATAGTCCTGTCTCGCCTCGTAGTGCCAAGGACAAACAATAATATCGCGCGGGATCATGTCGATGGCAGCAGCGGTTCCATTCGTGGACGCTTCCCACTCTCCGAGTTGATACGTCTTGCCATCGATCAATCGATCAGCCCACATCAGCATCTCTAAGTGACGCGTGCGCACCAGGTGCGAATAGATTTCATTGACCGCTTTTGCAAAAAGTGTCGCGCTGTCCTGGCCCTTCGTCGATGGCGAGCGTTCCGATCCCAGCAGAAAAATCTCATCCATACCGACGTGAAGTGCATTAGCACGAAACGCCTCAATAATCTCGTCCATCAATTCGAAGACAGTCCGCCAAACCGCTGGATTCAGCGGATCCCATTCGCGGCAATAAATACCTTCGTTGTTCGGAAAAGCTCCCGGTGTAAGATCGAAGCCTGGATAGACTGTGAGAAGAGGAAAGGTTTCGGCCTTCCACGACTGATGGCCGAGTGATTGAAACTCGGGAATTAAACGTATCTTGAATTTCTTGCACAGAGTTGCAAATCTTCTCGCTCCTTCGCGTGTAATCGGATTCGGTCCACGCCTGAGTTCAGGATGCGACTTGAACGCGAAGTTGTAATCAACCTCGAGGATTATTACGTTGATTCCGAGACCCGCTAACTGCTCAAGATTCTGCCCGAGTGCATCCAGGGCACTGTCGCTGGTGTAATCGAGCAGGTGTATCGCGCGCCAGGGTTCCGCGCTCCTGGGTTTGACATCGGCACCCACAGTTGTCCAGGCGTCGGACATCAGAAGAAGCAGAATGACGAGTGAGTGACGAGCAAATATCATGATTGAATTCCAGAGACAGGACTTGGAATTGTTCAGACCGTTCTACAACAAGATACGCGAAAAGGATAGGGTGCGTGTGTATTCAGTACCCCGACGTGTCGGGGTAGCGGATGGCCAACACTCAAGTCTGCTGGTATTTGAATCTTGGACATTCGCTACCGCGAACGATACTGAATATACGTGCTGAATTAGGAACCGTATGCGAAGAATAATTCCGTTGTTGATTGTGTTCGTGGTCGCAACGGCGGCAATCAGTCGCCAGGCAAGCCAATCTAAAGACACTCGATCACTGAAGACGGCCCTTCAGTCGAAACTGGATGAATGGCACAAGGCCGGCAAATTTCCTGGCGCAACTCTGGGAGTAGTACTCGCGGATGGTGAGTCGTTTGGTTTGGCAGTCGGATATGCGGACCGCGACGCCAGGATTCCAATGAAACCCGACGATCGAATGCTTGCTGGGAGTGTTGGCAAAACCTTCGCTGCGGCGACTGCATTGCAGTTGATCAAGGAAGGAAAAATCCGACTTGACGACAAGGTTGAGAAATATCTTGGAAGTGAGCCTTGGTTCTCGCGTCTGCCAAACGCGAAGGAAATAACGGTTCGCCAACTCATGAACCACACTAGCGGTCTGGTGCGTTATGAATTCAAACCAGAGTTCACAAAAGATCTGAGTGCTAACCCCGAGAAAGTGTGGAAGCCTGCTGAGCTTGTGGCCTATCTACTTGACGAGAAGCCGCCGTTTGAGGCCGGAAAGGGATGGGATTATTCCGATACGAATTACATAGTTCTCGGGATGATCATCGAAAAAGTGACTGGCAGAAAGTTCTATGACGAAGCAAGCCGGCGTCTACTGAAACCTCTCAAACTTAAAGACACCATTCCGCAGGACGGCATGAAGTTGAAAGGCGTGGTCCAAGGTTATGCCGGACCAAACAATCCATTCGGCGGCAAAGATGCGATGATCCACGAGGGCAGATTCACGATCAATCCGCAGTTTGAATGGACCGGCGGTGGTTTTGCTTCGACGGCGCAGGATCTAGCACGCTGGGCCAAGATGATGTACGAGGGCCGGGCATACTCTCCTGACCTCTTGCCGCAGGTTCTCGATGGAGTCGCTGCACCGATGCTTGGCCGGGAAACCAGATACGGACTAGGCGTGATTATTCGCAAGACTTCAGCGGGCACGTCCTATGGCCACAGCGGTTTCTTCCCTGGTTATATGACAGACATGATGTACTTTCCGGATTCGAAAGTAGCGATTGCAGTCCAGGTCAATACAAGCGTGGGTCGCGATCTGGGCAAACCGCTGAGTCGTCTTTTGGGGGAAATGATGGAAGCAATCCGCGCTAAGGGAGTTGCCAGCCATGCGACGGACAATCCTCTGCGTAGCCTCAGCGTCCTCAGCGTCTGGGCGGTGCACTCTCAACTTTCGTTACCGAGAACAAACCGTTGACCCGGCTAACGTCTAGGCTGATTCGGCTGAAACCGACTACACAGCAGAGACGCAGAGACCGCCGAGGTTGCGCAGAGATTTGAGTTACTACTGCCACCTAAAAATCTTCAGAGCGACAACAAAGCTAACAACCAGCCACGCCAAAAGTATCGCCACGTTAATCCAGTTGGACCATATCGGCGTCCCTTCGTTCATCACGGCTCGCAATAGTGTGTTCAGTGCAGTAAGCGGCAGCGCTTTGATGAAAGGTTGGAAGATTTGTGGGAATCGTTCAGAGGAAAAGAAGGTTCCGGAGAGCAACCACATGGGCAACATGATGAAGTTCATCAACCCCGACACGCCTTCAATTGTCGTTGGTCGAGCAGCGACAAGCAGACCAATCCCTGAAAATGTAAAACCACCAAGCAAGGTGATTAAGCCGACAGTAAGCCACGAACCTCGAACGGTGAAACCAAACGCCAACCATGCGAACACAACCACTGCGGCGACTTCCAGAAACAGAAATGCTAACCGCGAAAGCATGAACGAGAGTAAATAATGTGAGCGTCGCATCGGCGTCGCCGCAAAACGCTTGAGCAGTTTGCGCGAACGAGCGATGACGACAGTGAATCCAAGTCCCCACAAGCCACTGCCCATCAGATTCATGCCGATCAACCCTGGAACCAGGAAATCGACGTATCTCGCGCCAGGTTCGGTGATCCTTTGCTCGCCGGTGCTGGCCACGTCCGTTCTACCTTTTGCCCGCTGTAAGACGTCATCCACTATCAGCCGTGCGGTTCGACTCTCCGGCCTGGTTGGATCAAAGCGATACTCGTAGGCGTCACCCTGGAGCTTTACGACGATCGCTACCTTGCCGCTTCTCAGTGCCTTGGCTGCTTCCTCAGCGGAAAGAACTGATGCGGTAGTTTCAGCGGATCTCGTCAGAACGTTTGCAACTTCGCTCACGCGCGGATTGTTCGCATCGGCTTCGATCGCAACAAACGTTTTGTCCGGCGCGGTATTTCGAAAAGCGATGCCGAGCGCAAACGTCATGAGCACAGGAAAAATAAAGACCCAGAACACAGCCTCCTTCTCACGCAGAAACTCCCGCATCCGCATTGTGGTCAACTCGAGGAGCGGATGAAGTGTTTCCCGCTTCGGCACGCGGTCAATTTTGCCAATCCTTGTCTGCGTTTCTTCCATCACTACCTCAATGGGTATTCAGTACCCCCCAACGTGTCGGGGAAGGGGATGGCCAAGACTCAATGACGGGCGTACATGGCTATCCAAGGATGAATCTTGGCCATTCGCTACCGCGAACGGTAACTGAATGGTATGTGGCTTCTAAGATCTATCTCATCCTTCACGCAGCATTCGGCCAGTCAAACTAACAAACACGTCTTCAAGTGTTGCCTGGTGCGTCGTCAGCGAGACGAGCTCCGATTGTTGTCGTTTGATTTCCGCAAGTAGCGCGGGCAATGCAACGCCAATCTCGGCAACAGTCAATGAATACTCATCTCCGTGTTTGTGCAGGTTAGTAACGCCTGGCAGATTCGTTAACGCTTCGCCATCAATCTCTTTTGTGACTCGGAATTCGATGATCTGATCCGCGCCGAGAGATTCAATCAGCTCGGGTGGCGTGCCCAGCGCAATGATTTTCCCATGATCCATGATCGCTACGCGGTCGCACAGCCGGGCAGCCTCTTCCATGTAGTGTGTAGTCAGCAGGATGGTACCGCCGCCTTCACGAAATCTGTCGACGACATCCCAAAGCGACAGGCGAGCTTGCGGGTCGAGACCGGTCGTTGGTTCATCGAGGAAGAGGAGCTCAGGGTCGCTCACCAATGCACAAGCAACTGCCAGCCTTTGTTTCTGACCGCCCGAGAGTTTTCCGACACGTGCGTTTCTTTTCTCCTCAAGTGCTACTGTTTTAATGACATCTTCCACAGGATGCCCACGGTTGTAAAAGCTGCGAAAGAGTCGCAGTGTCTCAAACACCGTGACCTTCTCGGCGAGTTGTGTCTCCTGCAACTGCACACCGATACGTTCGCGCAGAGCACGATCGGCATTTGCACCGTCGGAGTTCCACGTTTGACCGAGAAGTTCCACAGTGCCTTCGTCGGCAGTCGTGAGACCTTCGAGTATCTCGACGGTGGTTGTTTTGCCGGCGCCATTCGGACCAAGCAGACCAAAACACTCACCCGCGAAGACTTCAAGATCTAAACCGTCAACAGCAGTTACATCAGTGAACCGCTTGACCAATCCTTTGCAACGTGCCGCGACGTTCCGACTCGTCGGCGCCCCTCTGTGTGATGTTGGTGCTGTTCGGGTTGCCATAGAGAGTTAACTTTGAACTGTTATTTTTGAGTTCTGGATCTTGATCTTGATTATATTTCAGTTTCCCAACGTTAGGGATGCCGACCCCATCTAACGGGCTGAGTCGTCACAGCGCCGACATCGTGTGTAACTGTACGGTGATATCATGAGACACTCAACTAAGGAGCAGCGCAATGATAACTGTCGCCAATCCGATTTACGTGACTAACGAGTATGCGAAGCCCTCGAACGAGGTTGTCGTGAACGGGCCGGTCTGGTGGATCAAATGCCAGGAGTCGTGACTAACTTGGTGCTTCGACCAGTTAACGAAGGCGATCCTTATGTCGCATTCACTATTCGGCATAACCGACAAGACTTTCTCAGCTGGGTACGCTCCGATGCGTTTGTGAAGGGACACGCGCAATCAGGAACGTTGCCAAAGGAAGCATTCACGAGGTCGAATGTGTTGGAGCTGCATGAAGTGGTCGAGGATTCGAGTCGTCCTGATCTAGCCGAGGAGTCGCGCGGTGGTCCATTCAAGATGCATTAGTTTTAGCTGTGAACCACGAACAATGCAATCCAGAATCATACAGGTAACAGGACTCGGATTATCGGTCGTATACGGTGCTTTCATCATCTGGATCTACGCTACCGAACCTCGCACCTTTAAAGAAGTGACGACAAGTGCTGAGATCGCGGCTGGCACATACCAGATTAACCAGGAACATTTTACCTCCGCTATTGCGCTCTTCCGGCGTGAACAGTTCCGTGCGGCTCGCGACGAATGGCAACTCGCCGATCCGGCGCAGGCCGATGCGCGCACCCAATTCTACATAGCGTATTCGTTCTATCGAGAGGGTTGGGGTCGCGTCTACTTTGACCAGAACTTGTTCAAGCAAGGCCTGGGAGCAGTGAATCGAGCGATCGCTATCGCGTCAGCCAGCCCTCTGACTGTAGACGATCCAGACTTGCATATGCATTCGGCGGCGGAGTTAAAGGCCGAACTAGAGCAGGGAATCGAACTAAGCTGGAGCGACGTCAATCCTTTCAAGGTGTTACGGACTAGGAAATAACCACTGGCATGCACGATTCCAGAAACCGCGCCTTAGTTGACTTCGTTGCACTGCCATTCTTGTTTTTGACTGTAGCGCTTCTGGGCGGACTGCGGGTTGATGCCGAGAGCCGAGCCTTCGTTTTTCTCGCACCTCCACTGGTAACGCTTCTGCTCGCCGTCCTTCTGATGTTGCTTCTAGTCCGCGGGGATCTCCTTAGATTTCAGCAATGGATTCGCAGCGATCTTTCACCGCTTACAAATGTTGCGCACAGCTGGATGTTTATCACGCTCTTCTTTGCCTCGGCCCAAGCCTTTAACTCGGTGTTGCCTGAGCGTGGTGTACTTTATTGGCTGTTCTCGTTCTTCTTTCTTTGGACGCTGTGGAACAATCAGTTTTCGTCATTCGACGCGCGCAGGCTCTTGCGCAGCCTTGCGATACTGTTTGGAACGGCTTTCATTCTCAAGCATATGTTGCTCGCGAGCCTTTATAGTCCAGAAGGTGGCTGGCTCAAGCGAGTGGCAGGAACGCTGTTACAAGGAGTTACAATCGGCACACTTGACGCGCCGAGCTTCGCACCGGCGACGGGATACATCTCGTTCTTTACACTAACTCTCTACGTTGTGGGATTGATCCTGCTGGGGTCTGCGGCGAATGGGCAGACAAAAATAATCACTCATGCGATTCCGGCAAGTGTAGTCGAAGACTATAAACACGTATCAACGTCAGAGCGATTAACCGTCCGAGAAGCAATTCTGACCGAGGAACCTCAATCGGAATCCCGCCGGGACAACACCTGAATGTATCTCATTCAGATTCTACTTCCTGTTAAAGACAACACTGGACAACCGTTACCGTCACGTGCTTGATGCCGGGAGAAAACATCGGAAAAAAGCAGTGCGAAGAATTAACTCTAGGGATGTGCGATGTGCTACAGCTCGGTGTGATCCGCACGATCGACAACGTAACCAGAAAATACAAATTGCGGTGGCCCAAGTTCGATACACTCCAGTTTGTTGTCCAAGTTAGATGACGCCAACAGTAAGGAATGTGCCCTTCCTTGATGTTGTCGCTACTGAACCTTAACGACAATTGAAGTGTATCGAATATGGGCTACCGCAACTTTATGCTTCTTCATCGGACCAAAAGAAGCGAGCTTTTACGGACGATTCGAGTTGCCGTTCCCGTTACTGTTTTTCGATCCGCCGCGGTTACTGTTGCTGTTACTGTTCACACCTCCCGTAGTTCCGCTCAACGCCTGGATCATCGTGAGATGTTCCTGAAGGGTTGGGAGCGTCGTGCCGGCGAAAGCTTTAATATCAGCGTCCGCTCCTTTAGTGCTCTGCTTTTCGAATTCGGAGACGTCTTTCTTATGATCGCTTAGCATCATCTTGATGTACGCGCGATCAAAGTCGGCTCCTGTCATCCTTGTGATCTTAGTAATCTGAGCTTGATGTTTCTGGTCGAGAGCTGTCGGTAAGGTGATTCCTTTGCGCGACGCCAACGACATGAGTTCGGTGTTTGCTTTCGAATGATCGTCCACCATCCGTCGGCCGAATTGCTTCACACCATCGGTGGTTCCTTTTTGAGCGGCCCAACGACCGAGCTCCACTTCCATCATTCCGCCTAAGGCTGCATCCATGACAAACTGTTGGTCCGCGGAATTCAGATTACCCATCGCGGCCTGTTCTCCAGTCGCGTTTGGATTTGCGGCGTTGCGATTGCTCGTGTTTGCATTTTTATTTCTGGAGCTATTCACGTTGCTGCTCGTGTTGCTATTACTGTTGTTGTTCTGATTGGAATTCTGTGCGCCGATCATGTTGTCACTCATTCGAGCAATGCCGAAAACCGTCGACGCTACAAGCACAATCACTGCCCAGACGTGTGCCGATTTGATTAACTGCTCGTTGTTCATTGCCACCCTCCTTGTTGACAGCGAACACCGTCCGCCGTCCTCCGTAACCTTGATTGATCGTTAACCTACAGAACTGCTTCCACGGAGACGCAGGCCCATCAGTCTCGCCGGAAACGTTCCGAAGTCTTCAACCTCCCACGTGTTGGCCCCTTTTAAACGAATGAATGCCGCTGGAATCAGCATGCCTTCGTTGGCGCCGGGACCGATGTACAATTCCGCGTAACCGAACCGATAGTCCTGCGAGCGACTGCCATAACGCAGTTCACCGATTCCGAGCGTGCGTTCGTACAGAACTGTTAACTTCGTTCTTCCATTTGCTTCCACGGTGCGAATGATGGCGTTCGCACGCACACCGACGCCTGTCCCGGTTCGAATTCGGCCCGCGTTCTGTTTCGACAGTGTGCGCAACAGTTCATCCTGGCCGCCCGATGACAGCGCGGAATTTAGCTGACTGATTTCTTGCGGTGTCGAAAGTCGCTCAATGTTCAGTGTGAATGGCAGTGATCGGCCAGGTCGTCGACCATCGATGAAGTAGGCTGTCCCGGTTATGGTGCGACCGGCGAGGCCTTCCTGTGCATACGAATTTGTCGGATGGAAAGCTGTAACGCCGATAAGGAACAACACCATCGCTAAGGCTTTTCTCTTCATACTTATTCTCCGGTTAGACGAATAGCGTCGACAGACGCACCTCAACGTCTGTTAACGCACAGGGAAACATGTGTATTGTTCGGGGAAGCGTTTAGCAGCCTAGCAGTGAAAGTAGGAGAGATCGGTGCGGTGGCGTACGTTCACCGCAATTCGTCAATGTTTGTAAGTGTTGCTTGTCGTCAGTCATCACCGCACAACGTGAGTAGAATTGCGTTTATGAATGTACCTCATGCTTTGGTTAGTCGTGTCGTACCGGATCGCAACAGAAAAGATAGGAAAAAGCGAATTGCAAGTAAGACAAAGTTGTAGCTCAGCCCTCTCTCAACGCAACAAGCGGATCTACTTTCGCTGCACGCCTCGCCGGTAACCAACACGCAATCAGAGCTACGAGCGTTAGAAGTGCGACAATTACAGTGAATGTCAACGGATCGCTTGCGGTTACTCCATAGAATTGCGTCGTGATGGCTTCTTGCCAACTGCTAAATCCGAAATATTTACTTACGAGAGGACGCATCAATCCGTATCCGAGAGCGGCACCTACCGCTAATCCTACAAGCACGAGCTTCATTCCTTGCCAGACTACAAGCACGATGACATTTACCACTCGAGCTCCAAACGCCATTCGAACGCCGATCTCACGTGTGCGTTGATTGACCGAATAGGCCAACATGCCGAAAAGCCCGATCGCTGCGAGGATGAGCGCGAGTGCTCCGAAGAAGGTGAACAAACGCGTGTAGAGGCGTTCCTGACCCAACACACTTTCGGCGCGAGCTGATTGCGTGCCGATGTCGGTGACCGGCAGGTTGCTATCTAATTCATTAACGATTCTACGTACGTCGGGCGCGAGAGCTGTTGGCTCGCTCGAGGTGCGCACGGCGAAATGCATAGTGCCGATTTCAGCAACTTCCTGTTGCCACGGTGTATAGATCAGAGGCTGGAGCTCCTCGCGTTGACTCATGTATTTTGCGTCTGCAACCACGCCGACAATCTCGACCTCTCCCTTTTTGTGTTTGAATGTCACGCGCTTGCCGAGAACCTCTTCGCCTGGAAAGAACATGTGTTGGAAGGTCGGGTTTACGATCGCTACAGCCGGCGCGTGCGGGCCATCCTGCGCCGTGAACACACGCCCACGCAGCAACGGGATTTCCATCGTCGAAAAATAGTTCTCGCGGACTATTTGCCGCATCGACACATGCGATGTGGGATTCGCCGCCGTTTCGCCTGGCAGGAGGAAGCCATGCATCAAGTTGTCTTCTGCGATAAGTTCGACACTCGCGAACGTTGCACCACGCACATCCGGCCGGTGGTCCAAGCGATCAAATAGTTGCTCATACAGGCTTAGCAGTCGGTCATCCTCGTATCCCACTTGCTCTGGTTGTAGCTTGAATACCAACAGGTTCTCTTTATTGAACCCGAGGTCGACTCGTTGCAGGTTGTAGAGTGTGCGGATGAACAAGCCCGCACCAGCGAGTAGTAACGCTGACACTGCTACTTGGACCACAAGTAATCCCTTGCTCAAACGGGATACATGGTTTGTCGCGCGCGCGCTCTGCTTTAACGTTGTGTTCAGATCCATACTGGTCGCGCGCCATGCGGGAGCCAAGCCAAACAACACGCCCGTCAGAACAGAGACGATCAACGTGAACATCAGAACACGCCAATTCAAACTGAGCTCCACTCCAGTTGGAAACATTCCCGTTCGATCGTTAGCGAGCGTAAGGAGAGCGCTCTTCCCCCAGTAAGCGAAAATAACGCCAAACAAACCACCCAGGAGCGCGAGCAGCAAACTTTCAGTCAATAGTTGTCGAATCAGCCGCCATCGACTTGCTCCTACAGCGAGCCGCACGCTGATCTCCGGGCCGCGCGCTGTCGCACGAGCTAGTAACAAGTTGGCGAGATTCGCGCACGCAATTAACAACACGAGTGCGACCACGATGGACAATGCGTATATTCCGGGCGCGTAACCCTTGCGCACGTCCAACATTCCACGACTCCCCGATTCGGATCTCAGGTGTGGATAATCTTTCGGATCAAGTTGTGCAGGTTGATTGCTCTGGCGCGGTGGAGGCATGGCGGCCAAGGCGGCGGATTGAAAGGAAGCGTTCAGCCGCTCACGCGCTTGTTCCTGTGTTGCGCCGGGTTTCAGTCGTCCCATCACATTCAACCACCACACGCCGCCGTTGGGGGCCCGACCTAAGTTACTTCGCTCAGCTTTTAATAAGGGCTCAAGATTTAGAGCGATCGTTACGGCGGGGACATAGCCGACCTGAAGCGTACCGTTGAATCCGGGCGGGGTTACTCCGATGATGGTAAAGAATTGTTGATTGAGTTTGAGAGGTTGACCTATGACGGCTCGGTTGGCGCCAAACCGGTCTTGCCAGAACTGATAACTCAGCATAACAACCGGCGCCGCTCCCGGACGATCATCATCAGCAGTGATCGCGCGTCCCAAATTCGCATTTACATGGAGTGCGTTGAAATAGTTACCAGACACAGCCTGCCCGTCGATCAGTTCGGGTTCATCACCGAGCTTCGCTGTTAGTTTTTTCGTTGGACCGAAAGCAAAGAGATCACTTAGTGGCCCATCGACATCGGCTGTCTGGGTCTCACGCATTTTTTCGAACACGTCGTAACGAAACATCGACAGGCCTTTAAATCCTTGTGGCGCATCGACGTTTGAAGTGCCACTCATTCCGCTCAAACGAAATGGTTTCCCGGCCTGCCACTGAAACACTACGAGTTGTTCTGGTTTTTCTACTGGCAGAGTTTTCAGCAGTACAGCATCAACCACGCTAAACAGCGCGGTGTTTGCACCAATACCAAGTGCCAGCGAAAGAATTGCAACCGCAGTCACACCAGGACTCCGCCGTAACATTCGAAATCCGTAACGCACGTCACGGACGAATGTCTCGACCGATGGCAGCGTGCGGCGGTCACGATAGATCTCTTTCATTTGATCGACGCCGCCAAATTTCCGCATTGCTAAATGACGAGCTTCTTCCGGGCTCACTCCCTGGCGAATGTGATCGTCGATCTGCATCTGAAGGTGCGACTGAATCTCTTCAGCGAGATCGTCGTCCAGCTTTCGTTTGAGAAAAAGTCCGCGGAGTCGGGCGAGAAGAATTCGTAAGCTGGTCATGGCTATTTCTCCGAGCGGGTGTTGTGCAGCCTACCCTTCGTCGGGTCGCAGGAACCGAGTAACGATCGTGGCCGTCCGGCCCCACTCTTCTTCTTCTTTAACGAGCTGCTTTTTTCCGGTAGGCGTGATCGAATAATACTTACAGCGTCTGTTGTTTTCTGAAGTGCTCCACTTTGTTCGGATCCAGCGCATTTGTTCGAGCTTGAGCAGGGCCGGGTAGATGGTGCCCTGATTCAGTTCGAGCAGGTCGCCGCTTACTTGTTCGATACGGCGGGCAATCCCATAACCGTGCAGTGGCCCAAGCGTGTCGAGCGTTTTTAGGATGAGAAGAGTAAGAGTGCCAGGCAGGACTTCGTGTTTACCCATTCAAGCTCCTGTTGATTATCGACAGGAGTGTACATTTACTCATGTAGATAATCAACAGGAAAGTGGCGGGTTCGATAGTCTTTGGTTTGTCGTCAAGCTACGCCCCACTCAACATTACAGAAATCGCTCAATGGATGTCCGATACGCTTTAGCTTGTCGTGACTCTCGGAGATTTCAACTTACATTGTAGCTGGACCCTTTAGCGCCTCACGACAAGCTTATTAAGCGTATCGGACATTCGCTGACCGATTCCTATGACGTTGAGCGGGCTGCTGTTCAGGCCGGGCCGGAGTGTCGGGATGGTTCAGATGTTTTCATAACCGTCCGAGGTTTGTTCGAGGATCCAACACCAGCCCAGACCATTCGGTGATACAACTCGTCCATCGATTCGGGCGATTCACGCATTCCGTGATCGATCCACCACGTCAACAACGATATCAATGCGCCCGCATGGGTGAACGCGATGGCTGAACGCTGTGCCGCAGCAATCCCGGCACCCTGCGGCAACTCTGAAAGGCGGCGTTCTATGCCGCGAGCAAAATGACCGCGCGCCAACTCGAAATTCTCATGTACTTTGCCGGACGAAACCAAAGCAGAAACAAACTGACGCATCTCACGGACATGAGTGAAAAACTCCGTCACCGGCACCACGCGGTGTGACTTGTCACGATGCTCTGACAGGGCCATTGAAATCTGCTCAAAGAATTCATCGGCGTCACTCATGAAGAGGTCATCTTTGTCGCTGTAATGTTTGTAAAAAGTTGATCGACTTACGCCAGCGCGATCAAGTAGCTGAGCGACTGTAATCGTATCGAATGGCTGCTCCTGCATGAGTGTGATCAGCGCATCGCCGAGCGCATTTCGCGTACGTCTAACTCGAGCATCAGTTTTGCTCCTGGCGAGGTGGCTATGGGTTAGGTGTACTCGTTTTCTCAACATTAGATCGATTGTTAGGTTTTGGAATTCCGTCGCTTTGTTCTCACGGTTCGAAGCTTCATCACAATACTCAAGCGAGGCCGAGATCGTCGCCTGGTCTTTACATAAACGAACTATCACCCCCACTTTGTTCGATAACAATCATTCACTGCATTCTTTTTGCAACTCAGCCTGTGTCTTATTCGAACTAGAGTCAGGAAAAGAATCCGATTCCGTTCAGGACTGGCTGAACAATTCTATAAATCCGGAGGAGAGTAGCATGCGATCGACACAGTTTGTGATGTCTCTTGTACTGATAGCACTTGTGGGGGGAACGCTTTGCGTTGTGTTCACGATGCCCGCTCAAAACGATCAGCAGACTAATCAGTTTTCGGGAGAGTGGGAAGGGAAGTTTCAAGTAAACGGAACCACTACTCCGTTTACCCTTGAGCTTAAAGTTGACGGTAATAAAGTAAGCGGTCGGGCCGCTTCGAATCACACGGGGCCGGGCGTGATCACCAACGGCTCATTGACCGGTGGCAAATTACAATTCCGGTTGGAATTCAAATCTCATGAAGCAATTGAAATGACGGCTGCATTGAAGGACGAGAGGCTCGTCGGCGAGTTTCGGACTGAAGGGTTTGTCGCAAACTGGGAAGCCACAAGGAAGGGACAAACACAGGTTGCGAAACAATTAGAGAGTTCAAATGCAGTAGCTGTTAATCGGATCGATTCGATTTCCGGAGCATGGGACGCAAGTTTAATGGCCCAGGGCACAACAGTTCCTCTGAGCTTTGACCTTAAGGTTGCAGGCGATCAGATAACTGGAACGACGAATTCGGAGCACTTGGGAGAAAGCACGATCGAGAACGGCAGTTGGACAGGCAATAGATTACAGTTTGCGTTTACGGCCCACGGAATTTCGATCAAGCTCATTGGTTCGTTAAAGGATGGGCGATTGGTTGGAGAGTTCAACGCCAGCAATGGAATGCAAGGTCAATGGGAAGCTACGAGGAAGTAACTAGTTGAATGCAAAACGGGATGCCCGACACGCTTCAGCTTGTAGTGAGCTGCGGTGGATTCAACTTACAACGAAGGTTTTTTAAGAGTCTGAGAACACGCTGAGCCATGTTGGAGATTTGTTGAGTCTTGCTTGACCGATCGAACCCACCGCAACTCACGACAAGCTAAACGAAGCTCTGAACACGCGACCAGGCTATTCAGTACCATTCGCGGTAGCGAATGGCCAAATCTCAACACCCGCACTAATGGAGTTGAGTCTTGGCCATTCGCTACCGCGAATGGTACTGACTCAACCCCGCACTGATGGAGTTGAGCCTTGGCCATTCGCTACCGCGAATGGTACTGACTCAACCCCGCACTGATGGAGTTGAGCCTTGGCCATTCGCCACCGCGAATGGTACTGACTCAACCCCGCACTGATAAAGTTGAGTCTTGGCCATTCGCTACCGCGAATGGTACTGACTCAACACCCGCACTAATGGAGTTGAGTCTTGGCCATTCGCTACCGCGAATGGTACTGACTCAACACCCGCACTAATGGAGTTGAGTCT
>JBKPMX010000049.1:0-4670 GCA_046765655.1 Acidobacteriota bacterium | reverse complement strand
CATGGACGCCGTCCGCTTTGCGAGATCTTGCAGTCGGTCGCGTCGTGTGGTGATTCGCGTTTACGATCCGGCTGGCAACCTGATCGAGACGCTCGATTACAAGAGCGACTTTAACGAGCCGTAGTAATTTACCGCTGGTCCTCGTTTGCGCTTTCTATCCCAATTGCATCTATGACCAGTTGGCATTTTGATTGGCGTCGTCGTTACTGCAGTGATGTTCTATTACATTGGGCCAGAGCGCGATCGTGACCGTGCGAATCGCGCCTCCTGGCATGAACTCATCGAGCACCGTGTTTTGTAGCCGATGGAAATACCTGAGGTGTATCAGCTCGCTCGTCGTCATTGTGGCATTCTGCGGATGCGCTGCTCATCTCGCGACGGTAAAAACCGTACCTGCACGTTTAGCCATAGGGTTAGGTACCGAAGAACCGCTCGCTTCGGCCAAAAAGCATCTCGCGACAGCAGAACACGAACAGCCCTTGGCGGCGCTAGGTCAGGACCTGCTCGCTGCCAAAATTTCGTACCAAGTTTTGGAACGGCAGCCAAAGAACGAATCGGCTCGCAGTATCTACAACTTCGCGGTGGCGCGCGTCGTCCAGGACGTCGACCGAACAGATCTAGAGCCGTGGCGGCATCCCGTCAGTGTCATGACGGATGAAGGTCGTTATACTCTCGTATCTCCAAAGCCCGTCGACGCGGACCATGATCCGAGTCGATACGATTTATTTCCGACCGACACCTTAAGGATCGGTGGAAAATTCTTCGAAACCTACCCGACCGTGAGTGGCCTTGGGGCACCGATTGCGGTGGTCGGGCGCAGGGAAAGTCCGCACTTCCGTCAGCAATACAAACTTCGCCGCGTTTACGCGCCGATCACCGCGATCCTCCGCTTCTCGGGCCAGCAAGCGAGCCTGGAGTTCATTGATCCGTTAAACACCGAAGGAATCAAACTGAAAAAGCAAACCTTTCCTCTTGCCGCTGATTTTGATGCGCCTACGGCAATGCTGATCGCCCGTGAGCGCCCGGAACGACTTGGATTGTCGCGTGTCATGAACCCCGAAGCTTATGCCGATACGGCACTGCTTACCCGGTTGCAGCAATTCGATCCCACGCGGACGGCCGTGATTTTCGTTCATGGCTTGCAGGAATCCGGAGCGAGCTGGGCACCGATGATCGACTCCCTCCGCAATGACCCAGCGATAAGGAAGAATTGTCAGTTCTGGTATTTCAGTTATCCAAGCGGTTATCCCTATCCGTACGCCGCCGCGCTCTTTCGACAAGATCTCGATGGGATCGAGCGCGCATTCCCAAATCACAAGCGTATCGTCCTGATCGGGCACAGCATGGGTGGATTGATTTGTCGATTAATGATCACCGACGCTGGCGACAAAATTTGGCGCGATTTTTTTGCCACGCCTCCCGCGAAAACTCCGCTGGCAACCGACACACGCAAGCTCTTGGAAGAGGCGCTCATCTTTAATCATCGGACGGACATTCAACGGGTGATATTTATTTCAACTCCGCATCGCGGGAGTGAACTGGCGTCGAACTGGATCGGCCGCATCGGTGCCGCTCTCGTCAGAACTCCGCGTCTTTTCGCCTCAGCGTACGCGGCAAGCAAACCGCTCCTAATCGCAGACCCCGCAGCCAGACCGTTGAATCGCATGCCGAATAGCGTCGACACCCTTGAGCCTAACGATCGGTTCGTGGAAGCGGTGAACAAGCTGCCGATCACGCCGGGTATCCCTTATCATTCCATCATCGGAGACCGCGGCCGGGGCGACACACCCAATAGTTCCGATGGAGTAGTTCCATACTGGAGCTCTCATCTCCAAGGCGCACAGTCGGAGTTAATCGTTAATTCAGATCACGGCGCGCAATACAATCCACAAGCTATTCAAGAAGTTGAACGAATCCTAAAACTCAATCACCCTCATTCGACTGCGTTGTCGTCGAAGCCCAAACGCGCGCACGTAACCCGTAGATTAAAGCCTTGGTGAATGTTGCGCTGAACTATTGCGGCGCAATAAGGAACCGACGTGACTTGCCTCGAAACAGATGTAATCGGAAGATCAAATAAACTGAGAGAAACAAACTTATGGCCAATCAAAATGAATCTACGGAGTCGGTCTACAGAGTAACAGAAGTAATCGGCACGAGTGCCCAATCGTGGGAGGATGCGGCAAAGACAGCCGTCCAGACCGCCGCGGGCACGCTGCGCGACCTGCGCATTGCCGAGGTTGTGAAGATGGATGTGAAGATCGAGGACGGCAAAGTGACCGAATTCCGAACGCGGTTACAACTGTCCTTTAAGTACGAAAGTTAGTCGGGGCGTACAAGGGTGCGGTCGGAACTGACTGCGGTCCGATTTGACTCGGCTCTTGTCGGGGTACTTGAGCGAACATCGTCATCGTCCTGATGAACAGCAAAATTCCGGGACTTCATCACGTCACTGCGATCGCCAGCGATCCGCAGCGGAACCTCGATTTTTACGTCGGGCTTCTTGGTCTGCGTTTCGTCAAGCGCACGGTGAATTTCGATGACCCAGGGACGTATCATTTTTATTTCGGCGATCGCTGTGGCACGCCCGGAACAATCCTGACGTTTTTTCCTTGGCCAGGAGCGCGACGCGGAATTCGCGGCGCCGGTCAGGTAGAAGCGACAGCATTCGCGATTCCACCGGATTCAATTGGTTATTGGTTGGAACGCTTGAAACAACACCACGTGACGGCTGAGAAAATACCTGCACGGTTCGGAGAAGAAGTAATTCGATTGCTTGATCCTGACGGACTTCTGATCGAGCTGATCGCAGTAGCGGCGGGCGTGTCGTCCGCAAACATCGAACCGTGGCCGGACAGCCCGGTTCCGGTAGAGCACGCTATGCGCGGGTTCCACAGTGTGTCAGCCGCTTTGGAAGGTTATGAAAGAACCGCGCGGCTACTCATTGAGACGTTTGGGTATCGTTTGATTGATGAATTCGGAAATCGATTTCGCTTTGTCTCGGCGGATGACTCGGCGGTAGCGAGAATCATTGACCTGCTCTGTCAGCCAGACACCGCGATGGGCCGCGTCGCGGCCGGCTCGGTGCATCACATCGCCTTTCGAGCGAAGGACGAAGCCGAACAGCTACAATGGCGCGAGCATCTCGTCGACCTTGGTTACAACGTCACACCGGTGATCGATCGCACTTATTTTCATTCCATTTATTTCCGCGAACCCGGTGGCGTGCTCTTTGAAATCGCGACTGAGCCACCCGGTTTTACCTTGGACGAAGGGGTGGAAGAACTCGGCACTTACTTACGCCTCCCGCCGTGGATGGAATCGGCGCGCTCGCAGATCGAACAAATTCTTCCGCCGATTCAAGTGCCCGCTAACGGTTTGCACAATTGAGACCGTGACAAATGAGCCAAGGCTTGAAAGCCAGCGCCGATCAACGCGACGCGGTCGATGCCTCTCCCCGCGCACGGAGAGGAGTGAGGTGAGGGGCCATTTGCAAGACGTGCTGTTAACAAAACTTAGCGAAGGGGTCCCTCACCTTCCTCCTCTCCCTTGACTAAGGGAGAGGCGCCCCAACTCGCACCTCCGATCAGTCGTTCCTCATCACTCGATAACGTGAGATCAAAGAACATCGCTAAATCATGACCCCTGATTTTATTCACGAGTTCGTTCCCGGCAGCTCGTCACGCATACTTTTGCTTTTGCATGGCACCGGTGGCAATGAACGAGACCTCATCCCGCTCGGACGCGAACTCGATTCTAATGCAGCGTTGCTTAGCCCGCGGGGCAAGGTGCTCGAAAATGGAATGCCGCGGTTCTTTCGACGATTGACGGAAGGCGTGTTCGATTTGGAAGACTTAAAATATCGCGCTAACGAGCTCGCGGACTTTGTCTCCGCGGCCGCTCAACATTACGGATTCGCCAGCGACAACTTGGTCGCGGTTGGTTATTCGAACGGCGCCAACATCGCCGCTGCCATGCTACTGCTCCGACCAGAGATACTGCCGGTTGCAATTCTGTTCCGAGCAATGGTGCCGTTGCATCACGACAAATTGCCCGATCTTTCATCTGTACGAGTTTGGATCGGCGCGGGTGATCAGGATCCGATTGTTCCCGTATCCCAGACGACAGACCTGGCAGAACTCCTTCGTGACGCAGGCGCGGATGTGACAGTTCGTTTCGCGAAGGCAGGGCATAGCCTAACGAATGAGGACTTGGAAAGAGCGCGCGATTGGCTTGAAGCCTTGAACAAACCAATACGCGAAGAACTTTGAGTAGCCAATTTGCATGACTCGCATCGGACTCGAGATAAATCATCCTGAATCTGCGAAGCGCACGGGCGCGAGGCAGGATTACCATAAGCGCTTTTTAGCGAAGGCATGACCCGAACCGGATTTGAGATAACGCTCAAAAGCTTCTGCCTTGGCTCGATCAGTGAACGCGATGTAAGTGATTAGCTTCCATGGGCTGAACTTTGTGGTATGAGAAGATCTCCTTTGATTATGTTCTCGGAAGCGCTGTTTGAGATCTCTGGTCATTCCCACGTAACGCTCTCCTTGCTTAGAAAGACTCTCAATAAGGTACACGTAATACACCGGCCCTCCTTCGCTAAAGCTTCGGAGGGCATCCTGCTTCACGCAACGAATGATCCCCGATCCTGCGAAGCGCATCAG